>NZ_JAPFCG010000002.1:0-360808 GCF_026240995.1 Pseudomonas sp. DCB_BI
GATAATCTTTTTGACTATCAGTCCGTACTCACAAGCACCCACACGAATTGCTTGATTCGATTTGTTAAAGAGCGTTTGGTTAAGAGCTTTTCGTCTCAACCGAGGCGCGCATTCTACGCTTTCCTCATTTGCTGTCAAGCGTTTATTTTGAAGTTTTTTACCACCGCTTTCTTCCGAAAGCTAACAACTTCAACAACTTACCGCTTGCCTCGAAGCGTTCAACGCTGCGAGGAGGCGAATAATACGCGCTTTGAAATCAGAGTCAACACCCTGTTCTAAAAAAGTTTTCGACAGCGTTTCGCTTCCCCCTCCGCAACTAATGAAAGCGCCGCGGATCAGTAGATAAACAATCCTACGGAGCGTAGCGGCCATGAGCGATGCGCAGAGCGAGAAGACCCCCGGCTTGTCGGCGGATGAAGAGCAGGAAGTCAGCCACAATCAGCCGCCGCGGGCGGCAGTGCTGCACGAGATCATCCGCTATCAGGGCGATCAGGAGCTTGAACGTACCCTCGCCGCGCTGTGGTGGTCAGCACTGGCCGCCGGTTTGTCCATGGGGCTGTCACTCATGGCCATGGGGCTTTTCTACGCGCGCCTGCCGGAAGGCGACGGTGCCCAGGTGGTTGCCAGCATCGGCTACAGTGCGGGCTTTCTCGCGGTGATTCTGGCCCGCCAGCAACTGTTCACCGAAAACACCCTCACTGCCGTACTGCCGGTCATGACCAGCCCTACCCTGGCCAACTTCGGGCGCCTGCTGCGGTTGTGGAGCGTGGTGCTGTTCGGCAACCTGGCCGGTACCCTGCTGGTGGCCTGGGTAATGCTGGAATTGCCGATCTTCGACAGCAAGACCGATGTGGCCTTCCTGGAGGTCGGCCGGAAGGTCATGAAGAATGACATCAGCCAGATGTTCGCAAAAGGCATCGTGTCGGGCTGGATGATTGCCACCATGGTCTGGATGATCCCGTCCATGGAACACGCCAAGATCTGGATCATCCTGATGATCACCTACCTGATGGCCCTCGGCGATTTCACTCATATAGTAGTGGGCTCGGTGGAAGTGTCCTATCTGGTCTGGGCAGGCGATGAAACCTGGCGCAGCTTCTGGCTGGAATTTGCCCTGCCGACACTGGCGGGCAACATCATCGGCGGCAGCTTTATCTTCGGCTTGATCAGCCATGCACAAGTACGCAGTGACAGTGGCAAGCCGCCCTCGCGGCTATTAAAGGACGACCAGGCCCCGCCCAGACAAAGAACCAACGACAGTGAATGATGCTCAGCGCGCCGCTATCGTTCGCTCACGCCCTTGGCCGCGCTGACGCACAGGCCGCGGCTGCCACCAGTTCTGCCCGGCATGGGGCGAGTCGAGACTGACCCGCTCCCCCATCTGCGGCGTGCTCAGGCGCACCTGGGCCTGGGTGGCCAGGGCCAGAATGCGCTCGAAGGGCTCCTGCCAGCCGTGGATGGACAGGTCGAAGGTGCCATTGTGAATCGGCAGCATCCAGCGCCCACGCAAGTCCAGGTGAGCCTGCAGGCTCTGCTCCGGCTGCATGTGCACGTCAGGCCAGGCAGCGTTGTAGGCACCGGTCTCGATCAGGGTCAGGTCAAATGGGCCGAAGCGTTCGCCTATGTGCTTGAAGCCATCGAAATAGCCAGTATCGCCACTGAAGAACACCCGCAGCCCCTCGTCGAGGATCACCCATGACGCCCATAGCGTGCGGTTGCTGTCCAGCAAGCCACGCCCGGAAAAATGCTGTGCCGGGGTAGCGACGAAGCGCACGCCCTCCACGTCGCTCTCTTGCCACCAGTCCAGTTGACGTACCTTTGCCGGCTCTACACCCCAACGTGTCAGCAGGTCGCCTACCCCCAGCGGCGCCAGGAAAACGCCAGTGCGCGACGCCAACTGACGTATCGCCTGCTCGTCCAGATGGTCGAAGTGATCGTGCGACAACACCACCGCCGCCAGCGGCGGCAACTGGTCCAGCCCCAGCGGTGGCGCATGAAAGCGTTGCGGGCCAGCCCACTGCACCGGAGAGGCGCGCTCGGCGAACACCGGGTCGGTGATGAAGAAGCGCCCGCGCAACTTCAACAATACTGTGGAGTGCCCCAAACGCCACAAGCTGTGATCGGGTGCGTCGAGCAGTTGCTGACGGGTCATCGGTTGCACGCTGATCGGGGTGGCCGGGCGGGTTTCCGGCGGCTTGCGCAGAAACAGGTATTTGAGCCCGATGCGCAGCTTCTTCAACACGCCATCCTGGGGCAGCAACGTCTGGTTGTGAAAACGCCCGTCCCGCTGTGGCGCCGGCTCGCCGGCGGCATTGGTCAAAGGAACCATCAGCAACACTCCGAGCATCAGAAAAGCCTTCATGTTACCCCACAGTGACCGGATCAACCGTGAATTGGCTTGCAAGGTCATTTTTCGTCGATGAAACACTGTTCAACAATATTCATGCAAGTTATGCGATAAACGGTACCCGGCAGAAGAATACGACCATGATGGACAACCGCAGCGGCAAAGGCCTTTCATTCGTCAAGCGCATCTACTTGCCCCGCATCATCGGCCTGGGCATCGGCATGTTCAGTGTCATGGCGGCCATTGCCCCACTGGCGCCCCCCATCTGGGCGTGGCTACTGCTGCTGTTCAATGGGCTTTTGTGGCCACACATTGCCTTTCTCTGGGCTACCCGCTCGGCAACGCCGTACCAGGCAGAACAGCGCAACCTGCTGCTGGACTCGCTGATGGGCGGATTCTGGACAGCCGCCATGCACTTCAACCCGCTACCCAGCGTTACCGTGCTGTCGATGATGACCATGAACAACGTCGCCGCAGGCGGCAAGCGCATGGTCTTTCGCGGAGTGTTGGCGCAGCTGGCCGGCATGCTGGTCGCCATCGTGCTGCTAGGCCCCGGCCTGCAACTTGCTGCCACACCGCTGCAGGTGTATGCCTGCCTGCCCATGCTGACGCTGTACCCGCTGGCCCTTGGCTGGGTGTGCTACCAGCTGGCGATCAAGCTGGGCGATCACAAACGCCGGTTAAGTGCCCTGAGCCTCACCGACAGCCTGACCGGGCTGCTCAACCACGGGGCCTGGAAAGACCTGCTGCTGCTGAAGTTCCAGGCATGTAGACAGCAGCAGGGCCACGCGGTGATTGCCCTGATCGACATCGACCATTTCAAGACCATCAACGACACCTATGGCCACGTAGTCGGTGACTGTGTCCTACGCCAGCTCAGCAGCGAACTGCGGCGCAGCCTGCGCGAGGCCGACCAGGCCGGGCGTTATGGTGGCGACGAGTTCTGCGTGATTCTGCCCGATACCAGCGAAGCCCAGGCCTGCCAAGCCATGGAACGCCTACGCGAACGGGTTTCGAGCTACCGCAACCCACAAATGCCGCATCTGCGCATCAGCCTGAGTATCGGCCTGTCACCATTCGAAGCCGGGTTGCAATCCCCCGAGCATTGGCTGGAGCAAGCGGACAAGGCGCTATACACCGCCAAGCACGCCGGCCGCGATCAGGTCAATTTCGCCCGCGGTGAAGCTGCCACGCTCAGGCTGGCCTATCCTGATTGAACCTACTGCCTGACTGCCTGGCGGGAGGTTGCCTGAAGGAGCCGCTCGCGCATGGCCAGGACCGCCAAGCTTCCAACCGCCAGCCCCACACCCAGATTTCAGGTACGCCACCTCATTGTGGGGTTCAGTGCTGTGTTCGGCCTGGCCTGCCTGACCATACTCGGCGCCCTGTTCAACATCGCCAGCACCCTTGACCAGCAGGAGCGCCAGCGCAGTACCTTTCAGGCTACCCAAGCCCTGGAACAACGGCTGCTCGCCTCGCGGCAGTTCCTGTCCAGTTATGCGGTGTGGGACGCAGCCTTCGAACATTTGGCTGGCCAGGCCGACTGGAAATGGGCCTATGACGAGAAAAACGTCGGCGAGTCGCTCTACAGCGCCAGTGGCTATGAAGGGGTGTTCGTGGTGGAGGATTCCCGCACGACCTACGCCCTGTTCAAAGGCCAACCCAGCCAGGCGGCGGCGAACACCTACATCGATGCAGCCCTGCAGCCGATCATCGATCAGGCCCGTACAGCTGCGATATCACGCGAGCAGGTCACCCATTTCGTCCTGTTCAATGGCTGGCCGGCCGTGCTCAGCGCAGCAGCCGTACGCCCTGACCGGGAGGTGACTGACAGCGAAGTGCGCCAGGCGCCGGTGATGCTGTTCGTCGACCAGCTCACCGAGGACAAGCTGGCACGCCTGAGCAGTGGCGCCGGCCTGACCGGTATGCACGTGGAAAAGGATGATAGGGGTGAACACGGGCATCAGCGCATCGACCTGGGCGACACCGGCTATCATTTGTCCTGGAGCAGCCCGCTGCCGGGCCGCCAGTTGCTGCATGCCGTATTGCCGCCGCTACTGAGTGCACTGCTGATCCTCGGCCTGATCATGCTGTACCTGTTTCGCCATGCCCTGCGCAGCTCGCGAGCGGTTGGCCTCACGCTTTCGCACCTGCAACAGAGCAACCAGGCCCTGGAGGCCAGCGAGCAACGCTTTCGTGCAGTGGCCGAGTCGGCTTCGGACTGGATATGGGAGACCGACCGGCAACAACGCCTGACCTACCTGTCGCAGCGCTTTGCCAACGTCACTGGCTACCCGGTCGACAACTGGCTGGGGCACCCGCTCAACCAGCTGCTGGCTTGCGATACCACACCCCTCTCACCGTGGCTGGATGCCTTGGCCAGCGCCGACCCGCAGCAGCTGGCCAACTTGCGCTGCACCTACCGCGACCAGAATGGCCAGAACCGCTACTGCCGGATCTCCGCCCGCGCCATCTGGCGCCACGACAAGCCCATAGGTTTTCGCGGTACCGCCAGTGACATCACCGACGAAGTCGATGCCCACGCACGCATCCAGCATCTGTCGCTGCACGACCCCTTGACCGGGCTGGCCAACCGCAACAAGCTCGCCAGGCACCTGGAGCAGGCGCTGCTGCGAGGCAGCGACTCGCCGCCACTGAGCTTGCTACTGCTGGACCTGGACAACTTCAAGCCGATCAACGACTCACTGGGCCATGCCGCCGGGGATGCCGTGCTGCAGGAAGTGGCAACGCGCCTGCGCGACACCACACGCGAAGGTGACTTGGTCGCGCGCCTGGGCGGCGACGAGTTCATCCTGGTGCTGGGTGGCATGGACAACCGCAGCGAAATCGACCGCTTCTGTGCGCGCCTGATCGGCCTGCTGCAGCAGCCTGTCGTCTTCGACGGCCAGCCCCTGCACGTCGGCGCCAGCATTGGCGTCGCCCAGACGCGTACCCAGGGCTTCGATGCTGGCGAACTGATCCGCTGCGCCGACATTGCGTTGTACCAGGCCAAGGCCGATGGCAAGAATACCTGGCGCTACTTCGCCGCCGAAATGAACCAGCAGATCCAGTACCGCCGCCAGCTGGAGAACGACCTGCGCCGGGCCCTGCGCAATCAGGAGTTCGAACTGCACTACCAGCCGCGCTACCGCCTGAGTGACCTGCGTATCGTCGCTGTCGAAGCCTTGCTGCGCTGGCAGCACCCGCAAGAAGGCTTGCTGGGCCCGGATACCTTCATCCCGCTGGCCGAGCAGAGCGACATCATTGTCGCGCTGGGCCGCTGGGTGCTGCGAGAGGCCTGCCGGACCGCCCATGACTGGCCCGCCGACATTCTGGTGTCGGTGAACCTGTCGCCTGCGCAGTTCCTGCGCAGCGACGTGGTAGCGGATGTGCGCGAAATACTGCTGGACACGGCGTTCCCGGCCCAGCGCCTGGAACTGGAAATTACCGAGAACGTGATGCTCAACGACATCGAAGGCGCGCTGGGTACCATGCTGTCGCTCAAGGAACTGGGCGTGCGACTGAACATGGACGACTTCGGCACCGGTTATTCATCGCTGGGCTACCTGCGCACTTACCCCTTCGACAGCATCAAGATCGACAAGCGTTTCATCAGCGGCCTCAACAACAACGGCGGCAGCGACCGCGCCGTGGTCCAGGCCATCATCAACCTGGGTGAGGCGATGGGCCTGACCGTGACGGCCGAAGGCGTAGAAAGCGAACAACAGCTCAAGGCGCTAGAGAAGGATCGCTGCCATGAGGTGCAGGGCTATTACCTGAGCCGGCCGCTGGACAGTGCGGGGGTGGTGGCGTTGTTGCAGGACCCCGCCCGAAGCAGCGCGCGCCCTCTGTAGGTACGGGCTGGCCCGCAAGCCATCACGCCACTTGGATTGTTCGCGGTCAGACCCGCCCCAACAGGCCCTCAGCCAGCCTCAGCCAGGCTGCTGAAGCCTGCGCTCGGCCACGATCTCCGGCAGGTCACGGCGACGCAAGTAGGCACGCAGCGGCTCGCCGATATTCAGGCGGTCATCCACATGCTGCTCCAGCAACAACGCCAGCCGTTCGCGGCACAGCGCCATTCGCGCACCTTGCCCGGGCCGCCAGACAAATTCGCTACAAGGGGTGATGCTGGTGTCGGCCACATCCATGCCGAACGAATCCTCTGAAAAGCGCACGATATGCACGCCGCGCTTGCCGTGAAAACCGACAAAACCCTTGAGCTGGTTGGCGGCGTTGCAGATGTCCTGGGAAGTGATGGCCATGACGTAACCTCGCAATGAATTCGGAAGATACGCACGCCGGGCGGTAACGGTTGCCTCTGCCGGGCAACTCGCAACGGCCAGCCTAATGCAAGTGGTCAACCACGCGCCATGACTTGGCTCAATTGCACGCCGCTGCATCGACCTGGCTACGCAGCACCTCGGCCAACCACTGCATGAACGCCTGCACCCGGCGTGGCACATGCCGCTGCCGGGCATACAGCAGCGATACCGGCATGGCCGGCGCCTGCCAGTCTTCCAGCACAGAAACCAACTCGCCGCGCTGAAGGTGCCCGGCCACCCCCACCGCCGGGGCCTGGATCAGCCCCAGCCCCGCCAGGCATGCCGCCGAGTAGGCTTCGGCGTTGTTGACCGTGACCACGCCGGCCATGGCCTGGTACCGCACCTCACCCCCCAGCAGGTACTCGAACCCGGCACTGCGCGCACCCAGCGTGCGCACGTAATGCACCAGTTGGTGCCCTGCCAGGTCCTGCAAGGCATGGGGTATCCCATAGCGGGCCAGATAGCCAGGGCTTGCACAGTTGAGCATGCTCAGTTGCCCGACCGGGCGTGCCACCACATCCAGGTCATACAAGGCGCCGATGCGCATGACACAGTCGAAACCTTCGCGCAGCAGGTCGACCTGGCGGTCGGTGCAACTGAGTTCCACTTCCAGCCGTGGAAAGCGCTGCAGAAACTGCGGGAGCATCGGAATGATCACCCGTCGCGCCATCATGGTCGGCAGGTCGATACGCAGGCGCCCGGCCAGTTCAGCATCGTCGGCACTGAACAGGCTCTCGATCTCGTCCATGCCAGACAACAGGTCCTTGCTCCGCTCGTACAACAAGGCGCCATCCTGGGTCGCTTGCACACGGCGGGTGGTGCGGTTGAACAACCGCGTACCCAACAGGCGTTCCAGCGCCCTCACCTGCTCCGACACCGTTGAACGTGGCAGCCCCAGGCTCTCGGCGGCCAGGGTAAAACTGCTGACCTCACTGACTCGCACAAAGGTGCGCAACAACTCCAGCTTGTTCACTGACGGCCTCGACTATCCGGTTTTAACGAACAGTATTTCCATATTTACCGGATTTAACAGCACCGGCACGACCAATAACCTGTGCTGACTCCCCAACACGAGGCTTTCACCATGACTCGCAAAATTGCCCTGATCACTGGCGCCAGCCGCGGCCTTGGCCGCAACGCAGCCGAACACCTGGCTGCACGCGGTATCGATGTCGTGGGTACCTACCATAGCAAGGCGGACGAAGCGCAGCGCGTGGCGACCCGGCTGGAGCAGGCCGGGGTCAAGGCAGCCATGTTGCAACTGGACGTCAGCGACAGCAGCAGTTTTGCCAGCTTCGCCGAGCGCCTGGGCAGCACCCTGCAGCAGCACTTTGGGCGCGAGCGCTTTGACTTTCTGGTGAACAATGCCGGGATCGGGCTGAACGTGCCATATGTTGAAACCAGCGAAGCGCAGTTCGACCAGTTGCTGAACATTCAGCTGAAAGGGCCGTTCTTCCTCACACAGCGCCTGCTGCCGCTGTTGGTGGACAATGGCCGCATCGTCAACATCTCCACGGGTCTGGCGCGCTTTGCCCTGCCGGGCTACGCCGCCTATGCGGCGATGAAGGGTGCGATGGAGGTGCTGACCCGTTACCAGGCCAAGGAGCTGGGGCCACGCGGCATTCGGGTGAACATTCTGGCACCCGGAGCGATCGAGACCGATTTTGGGGGTGGCGTGGTGCGGGATAACCAGCAGGTGAATGATTACATCGCCGGCAATACCGCGCTGGGCCGGGTAGGTTTGCCAGATGATATAGGGGCAGCAATTGCGTTGTTGCTGGAAGACGGTAACGGCTGGATTACCGGGCAGCGGCTGGAGGTTTCAGGCGGCATGTTCCTCTAACTTCGAAAGGGTGGGGCCGCGTTGCGGCCCCAGGGCCCTCACTGCCGATCCGCATCCTCATGCACCTGCACGCTCGCGGTCATGCCGGCACTCAGGACTACGCCTTCCGGCACTTGGTCCAAGCGAATCCTCACCGGTATGCGCTGTGCCAGTCGCACCCAATTGAAGGTCGGCTCCACTTCCGGCAGCAACTGGCTGTCGGGGTTGCTGTTGCGGTCGGTGATGCCGCGACTGATGCTTTCCACATGCCCCTGCATCGGTTCGCCCGCACCCATCAGCCAGACTTTCACCGTGTCGCCTACGCGGATGCGCGGCAACTTGGTTTCTTCGAAGTAGGCCTGGATATAGAAGGTTGAATCATCCACCAAGGCCATCACCGACTCCCCAGTGTTGACGTAGTTGCCTTCGGCCAGGCGCAGGTTGGTGATGTGCCCACTGCGTGGAGCACGCACCTCGCTACGCGCCAGGTTGATTTTCGCCACCTGCAGCTGCGCCTCGGCCTCATGCAGCTCACCCCGGGCAATCGCAGCATTGATTTGGGCATTTTCACGCAGCTCGGCACTGATCGCCTCCGGCCCAAGGGCGGTACGCCTGGCCGCTTCACGCTCACGCAAGCGCAGTTGCTGCGCCCGTGTTTCGGTCACCGCGCGGGCCTGGTCGAATGCTGCCTGGAAGCGCTCGCGGTCGATGCTCATCAACAGGTCGCCCGCCTTGACCTGCTGGTTGTCGTGCACTTTGAGCTCGCGCACCCACCCGGACACGTCAGGGGCGATCACCACCACATCGGCGCGCACGCGGGCATCGCGTGTCCAGGGGGTAAGCATGTAGTACTGCCACAGCTGATAGCCGGCCAACACGGCCAGGGCCACCACGCACAGGGTTACCAGAGTACGTACGGCCGCACGCATCGAAACACTCCTTTATAAAGCTCCCAGCAGGCGTACCACCAGGAACAACACACAAACGAACAGCGCCGCATCGAACAGCGCTTCATGCCAGATCCACCGCCCCAGCGGCGTGGCCTGGACCAGCAAGCGCAGCAGGCCGGTCAGCGCTAGCGCCAGTAACACATAAAGTAGAAACGGGCTGAGCAGCACGCCGCCCACTGCCCACTCACGCAACCCCATGGGCTTCCTCCTGCCAGCGGCACCATTTGCCCCAGCTTTTCTGCAATTGCAGCACCGCACCCTCTGCCAAACGCAGCGGGTCGCTGGCAGGCAAGCGGCGCAAGGCGGCAATGAACTGTTCACTGGCACTGTCAAGGCGCTGCCCACGGCCGGCCGCCGGCCCTTTGGCCAGTACCGCTTCCACCTGTTGCAAGTACTCACGTTCGGCTTGCCCCAAGGGGGCCTGGGCGACCGCCAGACACATGCGCAGGTGGACCAGTTCGTCGCCGATATCCAGCCCATGCAGGCCATCATCCCAGCGCTTGCGTTCGCCTTGCGGTAATTCACTGGCATGTCGCGCCAGTTGCATCAGGCGGTCGGCCATACGCCCGCCAAACCAGGTATCGGCCCCGCGCAGGTCACGCCGGGTCAGGCGCACCAGATCGCTCTGGGTGGCGGCACGCAGGCGTCGGCCCAGCCAGGCCGGGTGGCGGAACACCAACAAACGGAAGGCCATGACCGCCGCCGACACGCCTACCAACATGGCCAGTGCGCTGTTCAGCATGGTCGCCACGCCGAACTGCATGGCGTTCAGTGGCGACACCAGCACGATGAAATGCAGGCAATAGGAGGTCGCAGTGGCACCGGTACGCGGGTGGGCCATGCCCAAGGCGCCGAAAAACAGCGGCACCCCCATGCCTAGGCAGAGCATGGCGAAGCTGCTCCATTGCGGCAGCAGAATCTGCCCGACCAGAAACGCCGCGGGAATCGCCAGAAAGATCCCGCGCAAGAAACTAAGGCCAATCTGCGCGCCGTTCTCCCGGCTGGCGAACAAGCTGCAGACCACGCAGGTCAGCACCAGGCCACCCGGTGCAGAAGGCCAGGCGGTGGCCAGCCAGAAACCACTCATCACCAGAAAAGCCAGCGCACTCCGCGAACCGAACAGCAACGCCAATGACCAGTCACGGTGCACCGCCAGGCCCTGGGCTACATCCTTCGGCGCCCTGCCCGCTTCGACATCCTCCAGCGCCTGGCCGGCGGCCATGGCGTAGTCCAGCAGCAAGGCCATGCGCGCCAGGCAGAAGTGTTCGGCCGAACTGATCCGCTCATCGTGAGCGGCATCCCAGATGCGCTGGCGCAGCAACAACAGGCTGGGCTGATCGGGGTTGCCCAGCGACGTACGCACTTGCTGCAACCAAGGCGCAAGGTGCTCGGCCTCGCGCTCATCCAGCTGCCGCCATTGGCGGCGCACCGACCTGGAAATACGCAACAGCACCATCAGTTTCTGGCTCAGGCCGCGAATGCCGCGCGCACGCTGGCGACCGCGACTGCCTTCGAACCAGGCATGTTCGCGCTGGCTGTCGATAGCAACGATACGTCCCAGGCTCTCCAGCAAGCCCTTGCGCGCCTCGTCTTCGCCGCCCAGCATGGCACTGGCGGCCTGCAGGCCGTTCTGCCAGGCCTGCCGCGCCTGCCCACCCAGTTGCTGTTCGACCCGCATCGGCCAGAGCAAGGCACTGCTGGCCGTGGCGCAGAAAATTCCCAGGCAGATCTCGGTGCAACGGGCTACGGCCTGGTCGAATACCTGGAGCGGGTGGTCGATTGCCGGCAACGCGATGATCGCCGCGGTATAGCCGGCCAGTACGAAGGCGTATGCCCAGGCGCTGCGCAACTGGGTGGACGCGGCGGTGCACAGCGCCAGCCACAAGGCCAGAGTGAGCAGGAACAGCCAAGGGGTCTGGGCGAACAGGCCGATGAACAGCACCGACATGGCGGTGCCGACCAAGGTGCCGGCCAACCGCGCCAGGCCCTTTTGAACCACCATGCCAGATAGAGGCTGGGCGACGATGAAGGCGGTCATCAAAGCCCACGACGGTTGTTCCAGGCCCCAGCGCATCGCCAGCCAGAGCGCCAGGCCGCCACCAAGCAGGGTCTTGATGGCGAACTTGAGGGCGAGGCTGCTGGGGGCGAACAGGGCCTGGAAGGTGATGGGCACTCGGCGGACCTTGCGGGGAATGATCTTACTGAAAAGATAGACAATGGTGAGCAGGATAAAGCGTAAATGAATAATTAGCTAGCTAATCATCTTTATTCAAGCGCAAGCATCACAGGAATCTGAGGCAAAAAAAATGGGCGACCGAAGTCGCCCTAAATGCCTTGCGTGCTCGTATACCCAGAAGGTCAGCGCGGCTTGCGCTTGTTCGAGTCCTTCCAGATGAAAATGCCCAGACCGGCAAAGAAAGCGACCATCAGGCCGACCGTTACCACACCGGCGATAACCACATTGTCGAAGAACATGTTGGCCTCCCCATTCGTTTGCCGTTGTCCGATGGGAGCAAGTTAACCAATGCGGCGAGTGGGGAAATTGATCGAGGTCAATGGTGCCCGGGACCGGGCACGCGAGGCGGGTGCAGGGTTGACTTGCGTCAAGTTTCAGCGCTTTTTCGGCTTGCCCTTGGGTTTCTTTTTCTTGCTGGCGCCCAACGGCAGGGCCTGTTCGAATGCATTGCGCATTTCGTTCAGGCGCTTTTCCTTCAGGTCATGGACGCGCTTGGCGCGTTCGGCATCGAAATCGATGAGGTTGTCTTGGCTCATGGGTGGGCTCGACGATCAACTGAGGCTTGCATGATGAAGCCAGGCGCCGGCGCTGACCAGCCCCTCGTCAGACTTCGATGTCCACCAGCAGCCCCTGGCGTACATTCTCGCCCATCAAAGGGGCCACCGGCACGGTGTTGTCGGCGTTGACCTCGTCACCGGGCACGGGTTGGTAGCGCCCTTGGTCACCCTGTTGTCGGCGTTGCTGCTGGCGCCGCTGCTCATCGCGCAGTAGCAATGCCTGCTCCTGCGGGTCGCGCTGCTGCTTGAGGTCAATGGCACTTTCGCCTGACGCAGGCTGCGTCGGCACCACCGGTTTGATGTCGGGGGTTGGCTTGACCGGGTCCTGTTGCGAGGTCACCGGAGCGGCACTGAGCGGAATGAGCGGCGGCAGCATGGACGTTCTCCTATGCCCTCTGTATCGGCAGGCGCGGGTTTACCTTGAAGTCTTGGACAACATTTACTCGGCTTCGTCGTCAAGGTCGTCATCGCTGGGCGGGCTGGCTTCACTCCACGGCCGCTTGTAGACCTGCTGCCAGACTGCATCCATATGATCGCGCAATACCTGCGGCGCGGCTTTCAGCGAGGCGCTGTCGTCGCGCTCGCCGCCAACCGGTTCCTCGCCCGCCGGGGTGATCAGCGACTGGCCGGTAATGGTGTAGCTCGCCTGCCCTTCGCGCATCTCGATGGCAATGTCGTGGGGGTCGATACCGCCACCACAGAAAGCATGGCTCGCCACTGTCACCTCGGCTACACCGTCCTTGTTCAGGTCGCTGACATCACTTACGTCATTATAGAAGTCCACATCCAGGTCCAGCCCCGGGCAAGTGGTTTCCTGTTCGATCTGCCAGCGCGCCTTGAAGGCATCGCTTTCGGCTGCACGCCCGTACAAGGTGGCGTTGAGTACCACCTTGTCCACTTCCTGCTCGCTTTCGGGGTCGCTGGCCTGGCCGTCGCTGCGGCTCAACACCAGCAAGCCTTCGCCATCGCGGTCACGAAAATGCACGCTCTTGATTGGCGTCTGCACGCCCAGTACCTCAAGCTGCTCCATTGGAATGGGGGGCAAGGGCTCGAAGTTGTTCTGCTCGCAGGCGCTCAGCAGCAACAGGCTGCCCAAGGCCATCGAGGTGCTGATCCAGCAATGCTTGGCAGACATGTTGATCCGTGGCCCTCGTCGGCGGCGCAGTACAGGGCGATGAAACGGCTAGACTGTGCTTTCGAATGCTTTCGGTGCGCTCGGCACTTTGGTCTGACCGGCCGATCCGTTAACATAATCGGCTTTTTCATCGCGGGAGTTCAGGCAGTATGGCGCAGCAGTATCAACCGGGGCAACGCTGGATCAGCGACAGCGAAGCAGAGCTCGGCCTGGGTACCATCCTGGCGCAGGATGGCCGCCTGTTGACCGTGCTCTATCCGGCCACTGGCGACACCCGCCAGTATTCCCTGCGCAATGCGCCGCTGACCCGCGTGCGCTTCTCCCCAGGTGACCAGATCACCCACTTCGAAGGCTGGAAGCTCACCGTACGTGAGGTCGAGGACATCGACGGGCTGATGATCTACCACGGCCTGGACGGGCAAAACCAGCCGCGTACCCTGCCGGAAACCCAGCTGTCCAACTTCATCCAGTTCCGCCTGGCCAGCGACCGCCTGTTCGCCGGGCAGATCGACCCGCTGTCGTGGTTCAGCTTGCGCTACAACACTCTGCAGCACACCAGCAAGCAGATGCAGTCGCCACTATGGGGCCTGGGCGGTTGCCGCGCGCAACCCATCGCCCACCAGTTGCACATCGCCCGCGAAGTCGCCGACCGCAGCGCGCCACGGGTATTGTTGGCCGACGAAGTGGGCTTGGGTAAAACCATCGAGGCCGGCCTGGTCATTCACCGCCAGCTGCTGTCGGGCCGCGCCAGCCGCGTACTGATCCTGGTGCCGGAAAACCTCCAGCACCAGTGGCTGGTGGAAATGCGCCGTCGCTTCAACCTGCAGGTGGCACTGTTCGACGCCGAGCGCTTCATCGAAAGCGATGCCAGCAACCCGTTCGAAGACGCCCAACTGGCGCTGGTTGCCCTGGAATGGCTGGTCGACGACGAAAAGGCCCAGGACGCGCTGTTTGCCGCCGGCTGGGACCTGATGGTGGTCGACGAAGCCCACCACCTGGTCTGGCACGAAGACCAGGTCAGCGCCGAATACGGCCTGGTCGAGCAACTGTCCCAGGTAATTCCGGGCGTGCTGCTGCTCACCGCCACCCCCGAGCAACTCGGCCAGGACAGCCACTTCGCCCGCCTGCGCCTGCTCGACCCCAACCGCTTCCACGACCTGGCCGCCTTCCGCGCCGAGAGCGAGCACTACCGCCCGGTGGCCGAAGCCGTGCAGGAACTGCTTGACGAAGGCCGCCTGTCGCCCAAGGCCCACGCCACCATCCAGGGCTTCCTGGGCGCCGAGGGCGAAGCCCTTCTGGCCGCAGTCAGCGATGGCGACACCCAGGCCAGCGCGCGCCTCATCCGCGAACTGCTCGACCGCCACGGCACTGGCCGCGTGCTGTTCCGTAACACCCGCGCGGCGGTCCAAGGCTTCCCTGAGCGTCAGTTGCACCCTTACCCGGTGGCCATGCCCGAGCAATACCGCGACCTGCCAGCAGGCGAGAGAGCAGAGCTGTACCCGGAAGTTGCCTTCCAGGCCCAGGGTGACGTGGCCGACGACCAGCGCTGGTGGCGTTTCGACCCCCGGGTCGACTGGCTGATCGACACCTTGAAGATGCTCAAACGCACCAAGGTACTGGTGATCTGTGCCCACGCTGAAACCGCCATGGACCTGGAAGACGCCTTGCGCGTGCGCTCCGGCATTCCGGCCTCGGTGTTCCATGAAGGCATGAGCATTCTCGAGCGTGACCGCGCCGCCGCCTACTTCGCCGATGAAGAATTCGGCGCCCAAGTGCTGATCTGTTCCGAGATCGGCAGTGAAGGCCGCAACTTCCAGTTTTCGCACCATCTGGTGATGTTCGACCTGCCGGCACACCCGGACCTGCTGGAGCAGCGCATCGGCCGCCTCGACCGGATCGGCCAGAAGCACACCATCCAGCTGCATGTGCCGTACCTGCAGGACAGCCCGCAAGAACGCCTGTTCCAGTGGTACCACGAGGGCCTCAACGCCTTCCTGAATACCTGCCCGACCGGCAATGCCCTGCAACACCAGTTCGGCCCACGCCTGCTGCCGCTGCTCGAAGGTGGTGAAAGCAAGGCCTGGGAGGCCCTGGTGGCAGACGCACGCGGCGAGCGCGAGCGCCTGGAAGCCGAACTGCACACCGGCCGGGATCGCCTGCTGGAGCTGAATTCTGGCGGCGCCGGTGAGGGCGAAGCGCTGGTGGAGGCCATTCTTGAACAGGACGACCAATTCGCCCTGCCGATTTACATGGAAACCCTGTTCGACGCCTTCGGTATCGACAGCGAGGACCATTCCGAGAACGCGCTGATCCTCAAGCCGAGCGAGAAGATGCTCGACGCCAGCTTCCCGCTGGGCGACGACGAAGGCGTAACCATCACCTACGACCGTGTGCAGGCGCTGTCTCGCGAGGACATGCAGTTCCTCACCTGGGAACACCCGATGGTGCAGGGCGGCATGGACCTGGTGCTGTCCGGTTCGATGGGCAACACCGCCGTGGCCCTCATCAAGAACAAAGCACTGAAGCCGGGTACCGTGCTGCTGGAGCTGCTGTTCGTGAGCGAGGTGGTGGCGCCACGCAGCCTGCAACTGGGCCGCTATCTGCCACCGGCTGCGTTGCGCTGCCTGCTCGATGCAAACGGCAACGACCTGGCATCGCGCGTGGCGTTCGAAACCCTCAACGATCAGCTCGAAAGCGTGCCGCGAGCCAGCGCCAACAAGTTCGTCCAGGCCCAGCGCGATGTACTGGCCAAGCGTATCAGCGGCGGCGAGCAGAAAATTCTGCCAAACCACGTCGAGCGCGTGGCCGAAGCCCAGCGCCGCCTCGCAGCCGAGGCCGACGAAGAGCTGGCGCGCCTGGTAGCGCTGCAAGCGGTCAACCCGAGTGTGCGTGACAGCGAAATCGACGCCTTGCGCAAGCAGCGCGAAGATGGCCTGGCGATGCTGGAGAAGGCCGCCCTGCGCTTGGAAGCCATTCGCGTGCTGGTGGCTGGCTAAGCAAGATCAGGCCCCGCCGCCCGTGGGGGCGCGGGGCCCGCTCCCACAGGGAAAGCAATATTCCTGACAGCGATTGAAACGATAACCAAATGGTAGAAATCAATATGCCATTATTCAGGAAGGCTTAAACACCTCTTCCTATACTGCCTCTGGACAGTCTGCACAGGGTTGTAGCGCAGACGAGTGAAAACTCGATCAAGAGGCATTCCATGGAGTGGCTGGGGCTGCAACTGTTCGCCGATCTTCCGGCATCCGGGCGTATCGTCATCGATTGTCGGCATGAGCCGCTGCTGGTTCTGCTCGCCTATTTCGTCGCCTGCGCAGCCTGCTTCGCCACCCTCGACATGGCCGAGCGCCAGTCTCACAGCGACGACCCCACCGCACACCGACAATGGAACATGCTTGGCGCCTGCTGCCTGGCCGGTGGCATCTGGGCCATGCATTTCATCAGCATGCTGGCCTTTCAGGCCCCGGTGGAAGTGCACTACGACGTTTCCTTGACCATCCTTTCGCTGCTTATCGCCCTGGGCGTGGCCTGGCTGGCCATGCACAGCCTCGAACGCAAGCAGATGCGTGGGTGGCATTTCGTGCAAAGCGCAGTACTGATTGGCCTGGGTATCATCCTGATGCACTTTGTCGGCATGGCCGCGATGGAAACCGGCGCCCGCCAGTACTACCAGACCGGGCTGCTACTGACCTCCGCCGCCATTGCCCTGCTCACCAGCCTGGCTGCACTGTGCATGGCCCGCTATTTCCGCAATGGCAGCGGTACCCTGTACCAAGCCATGAAATATGGCGCCAGCCTGCTGATGGCGGGCGGCATCGTTGCCACCCACTTTACCGCGATGTCGGCCATGACCTTGGTCATTCCGGCCGATACCGCGCTACGTTTGCCGTCTGGCGACAACAGCCTCCAACTGGCGCTGGGCATTGGCTTCATCACCTTGCTGATCAGTGGCGCGAGCATCAGTGCCGCACTGGCGGACAAAAAGCTGCAAAGCAAGGACCACGACCTGCGCCGGGTCAGCGAGCTGCTCAGCCAGCTGGACCAAGCCCGCGCTTCGCTGCAGCAGGCGGCCCACTATGACGCCCTGACCAACCTGGTCAACCGCCGTGGCTTCAACCAGGTGCTCGCCGAACGCCTGGCTGAGCACCAGGCCAGCGAAAGCCGCCTGGCGGTAATGTTCCTCGACATCGACCATTTCAAGCGCATCAATGACAGCCTCGGCCACGACGCCGGAGACCAGCTGCTCAAGGTGATTGCCAACCACATCAAGGCCGCCACCCGTAGCCACGACCTGGTGGCGCGCTTTGGCGGCGACGAATTCTGCGTGGTCACCAGCCTCAACAACCGTGATGAAGCCCGCCACCTCGGCCAGCGCATCATGCAACGCATGAAAGACCCCATCGACCTTGGCGGCCGGCGCATGGTCATGACCACCAGCATCGGCATCAGTATTTTCCCGGACGATGGCAAAACCGCCGAAGAGCTGCTCAAGCATGCCGACCTGGCCCTGTATCAATCCAAGGACAACGGGCGCAACAGCCTCAACTTCTTCAACGACAGCCTGAAGGCGCGGGCCTCGATTGCCTTGCAACTGGAAGAAGAGCTGCGCCTGGCCCTGCTGGAAGAACGCGGGCTGTGCGTGTATTACCAGCCAATTTTTGACCTGAGCCATGGGCATGTGGCCAAACTGGAGGCCTTGGTGCGCTGGCAGCACCCGCAGCATGGCCTGCTCGGCCCCGATCGCTTTATCGGTATTGCCGAAGCCAACGGCCTGATCATCGACCTTGACCTGTGGGTGCTGCGCCACGCCTGTGCCGACCTCGCCTACCTGCAACGCCACGGTTATGGCGAGCTCAAGGTCACGGTCAATTGTTCGGCCGTGACCTTGAGCCACGACGAACTCCCCCACGAAGTGGAGATGGCGCTGTTCCATGCCGGGCTCTCGGCGCGCCAGCTGGAGCTGGAGATAACCGAAAACGCCCTGATGGGTGATATCCAGCGCACTGTCAACCTGCTCAAGCGCGTTCGTGCCCTGGGCGTGGCTCTGTCGATCGACGATTTCGGCACCGGCTACTCCTCCCTCGCCTATCTCAAACGCCTGCCGCTGGACGTGCTGAAGATCGACCGCACTTTCCTGCAGGACGTACCCGGCAGCCAGAAAGACCGCGAAATCGTCCAGGCGATCATCATCATGGCGCATACCCTGCACCTGCAGGTGGTCAGCGATGGTGTGGAAACCCCCGAGCAACGTGCGTTTCTTGAAAGCCATGGCTGCGACTACCTGCAGGGCTACCTGCTGGCGCGCCCACTGCCGATGGGCGAACTGCAGCCACTGCTTGAGCGGCTGCGCCAGGATGCTGTGCTCAGCCCTTGTTGCGATACAGTTCTACCAGGGTCGCCGGATCTTTATGCAGGTAACCCTGGCTACCGTGCAGGCGCATCAACTGCGCGGCGAGGCCACTGAGCGGTGTTGCCGAACCCTGCTCGCGTGAGAACTTGACCGCGCCATCGAGGTCCTTGAGCAACGTGCGCACGTGCCACTTGATCGGCTCGAACCGGCTTTCGGCCATTTGTGGCGCAAGGATCTGCAACGGTTTTGAATCGGCAAAACCGCCGGCAAGCGCTTCGGCGATCAGTGTCGCGTCCACCCCGGACTGTTCGGCCAGTGCCACCACTTCGGCAATCACCAACGCATTGCAGGCCACGATCATCTGGTTACAGGCCTTGGTGACCTGGCCGGCACCCACTGCGCCCATGTGCGTCACCCGCTGGCCAAGCACCTGCAAAACCGGGTGCGCGCGCTGCAGGTCAGCCGTTTCGCCGCCGACCATGATTGCCAGGGTGCCAGATTCGGCGCCGGGCGTGCCGCCAGAAACCGGCGCATCCAGCCAAGCCATCCCGCACAGCACCGCCAGTTCAGCGGCCATTTCACGGGTGGCGGTGGGTTCGAGGCTGGAGAAATCGATCAGCAACTGGCCGCTGCGCCCACCCTGGGCAATGCCTTGCTCACCAAACACTACTTCGCGCACCACTGCGGTGTCGGCCAGGCACAGCAGCACCATGTCGCTGTCACGACACAGCTCGGCCGGGCTGTTGGCCAGGCGCGCGCCGGCGGCGACCAGCGCAGCGCACTTGTCCGGGCTGCGGTTCCACACGGTCAGCGGATAACCCGCGGCCAGCAGACGTCGGCACATGGGCAGGCCCATCAGGCCGATACCGGCGAATCCAAGCGAAGGTAGTGCAGTACTCATCGATGACTCCTGACTCATTCGAACATTTCCAGGCTGGCCACGAGCGGGCCTGGTAGGACCAAGGACACATTACGCATCCCGTAAACTGTTACCGCCACGCCGAATTGTTACTTACCTCCACCCGTCTTGAACGCCTACGCGCACCAAAACGGGGCTACTGCGCATTTTTGCGCACAAAAAAAGATCACGCTTCAGCCGGCCGCTTCACCTGGATCACGATGAACGGCGAAACCACCACGGCCCAGATCTCTGGATCGCGGGTTTGCAGGTCCAGCGCCTGCTCGGCCGATACCGGTCCAACAGTGCCATCACTACGCCACTTGGCGAAGATCTCGCTGCGATTCTCGGCCATCGCCTCGGCAACGGTGATCAGGTCGAGGCTGGGGTCGACCCAAATCAGGTCACCCTTTGCCCAGAAACGCTCCAGCGCTTTCCACTCGATGATTGCTGTCTCGCCAATCAATTTGGCATAGAGGGTGCTTGTTTGATCAGTCATGGGTGGTATCCGCAAAAATCGGCCAATAAAAATGGCCGGCATTTTTGCAGAAAAACCCGGTTTCAAATATGTAATTTGGTCGATTAGCCTCGAAGTTGTGGGGTGGGGCTCAAGATGCAGGCAAATTGATGGCGCCTTTTTGTATCTTTGTGTCGATCATGCGACAACCCGCGGAACAGGTACTTTTTGCCCGCTTTTCAAGCGCGCGAACAGCGCTCTACACTGTACCGGTACAGTTCCGGGACATGTTCCGGGGGAAGGTGGGCTTGCGCGTTGGCATGGCCACGCCGCAAATCCCGCCCGGTCTGTAGCCCTGGCCGCCAGGACTATAAGAATTACAACAGAATGAGTGGAGCACTATGATCAAGATTTCCAAGCTGTTCGCCGCGATGGTACTGGCCGGGGTAGCCAGCCATTCGTTTGCCGCCGATACCATCAAGATCGGCATCGCCGGTCCTAAGACGGGTCCCGTGACCCAGTACGGCGACATGCAGTTCATCGGCGCCAAGCAAGCCATCAAGGATATCAACGCCAAGGGCGGCGTCGATGGCAAGATGCTCGAAGCCAAGGAATACGACGACGCCTGCGACCCTAAACAGGCCGTGGCAGTCGCCAACAAAGTGGTCAACGACGGCGTCAAGTTCGTCATCGGCCACCTGTGCTCCAGCTCCACCCAGCCTGCGTCCGACATTTACGAAGACGAAGGCGTGATCATGATCACCCCGGCCGCCACTTCGCCGGAAATCACCGCCCGTGGCTACAAGCTGATCTTCCGCACCATCGGCCTGGACAGCGCTCAGGGCCCGGCTGCCGGCAACTACATCGCCGACCACGTCAAGCCGAAGGTCGTTGCCGTTCTGCACGACAAGCAGCAGTACGGTGAAGGCATCGCCACCGCGGTCAAGCAGACCCTCGAGAAGAAAGGCACCAAGGTTGCTGTCTTCGAAGGCCTGAACGCCGGTGACAAGGACTTCTCCTCGATCATCCAGAAGCTCAAGCAAAACAATGTCGACTTCGTCTACTACGGCGGCTACCACCCAGAGCTGGGCCTGATCCTGCGCCAAGCCCAGGAAAAAGGCCTGAAAGCCAAGTTCATGGGCCCGGAAGGCGTGGGTAACGACTCCATCTCGCAGATCGCCCAAGGTGCTTCCGAAGGCCTGCTGGTCACCCTGCCGAAGTCGTTCGACGCCGACCCTGAGAACAAGGCCATCGTCGACGCCATCAAGGCTGACGGCAAGGACCCGAGCGGCCCGTTCGTGTTCCCAGCCTACTCGGCTGTGGAGCTGATCGCCAAAGGTATCGAAGCGGCCAAGTCCGAAGACACCGACAAGGTGGCAGCCGCCATCCACGCCGGTTCCTTCAAGACCCCGACCGGCACCCTGTCGTATGACGAGAAAGGCGACCTGAAAGACTTCAAGTTCGTGGTCTACGAATGGCACTTCGGCAAGCCGAAGACTGAAGTCTCCCCTCAGTAACTGCGTGACTAAATAGCTGACCGTAAAAGCCCACTGTGCGAGCAGTGGGCTTTGTTTTACGAGGTTCATGGGCCTGATCCCCGCGATCCGGGGGCGGGCCCACCTGAAAATCTTAAAACCGTCACCCGCGGTTTCCTGGCCTTACCCCCGCCAGCGAAATGCAAATCAGGTTTTTAGGAGCGCTGTAATGCCTGAGATCTACCATTTCTTCCAACAACTGGTTAATGGATTGACCATCGGCAGCACCTATGCCTTGATCGCCATCGGCTACACGATGGTGTACGGCATCATTGGCATGATCAACTTCGCCCACGGCGAGGTGTACATGATCGGTTCCTACGTGGCCTTCATCGCCCTGGCGGGCCTGGCCATGATGGGTATCCATTCGTTGCCGATCCTGATGACCGTCGCCTTCGTCGCGACGATCTTCGTCACCAGCGCCTATGGCTACAGCATCGAACGGGTTGCCTACCGCCCCCTGCGCAACAGCAACCGTCTGATCCCGCTGATTTCCGCCATCGGCATGTCGATTTTCCTGCAGAACACGGTCTTGCTCTCACAGGACTCCAAGGACAAGTCCATCCCCAACCTGATACCCGGCAGCTTCTCGTTCGGGCCAGGCGGTGCTGAAGAAGTACTGATCAGCTACATGCAGATCCTGGTGTTCGTGGTCACCCTGGTCGCCATGACCCTGCTCACCCTGTTCATCTCCCGCTCCCGCCTGGGCCGCGCCTGCCGCGCCTGCGCCGAGGACATCAAGATGGCCAACCTGCTGGGCATCAACACCAACAACATCATCGCCCTCACCTTCGTCATCGGTGCCGCCCTGGCCGCCGTAGCGGCCGTGCTGCTGAGCATGCAGTACGGGGTGATCAACCCCAACGCCGGTTTCCTGGTGGGCCTGAAGGCCTTCACCGCGGCGGTACTGGGCGGCATCGGCAGCATCCCGGGCGCCATGCTCGGCGGGCTGGTGCTGGGCGTGGCCGAAGCGTTCGGCGCCGATATCTTCGGCGACCAGTACAAGGACGTGGTGGCATTCGGCTTGTTGGTTCTTGTCCTGCTGTTCCGGCCGACCGGCATCCTCGGCCGCCCGGAGGTTGAAAAAGTATGAACAGAAATCTCAAACAGGCGTTCTTCAGCGCCTTGCTGGTATGGGCCGTGGCCTTCCCGGTGCTGGGCCTGAAACTGAGCATCGACGGCATCAGCCTGGTCGTGCACAGCCAGGGCTCCTTCACCATCAGCATCATCGCCGTGTGTTCGGTGCTGATGTTCCTGCGCGTGCTGTTCGACAAGCAGTGGAGCGCGGTGATGGGCCGCCGTTCGGATCGCAAACTGATCCCGCCGGCTGTCAGCAACTACCTGACCCTGCCGAAAACCCAGCGCTATGTGATCATGGGGCTGATCGTCGCGGCACTGGTATGGCCGTTCTTCGGTTCGCGCGGCGCGGTCGACATTGCCACGCTGATCCTGATCTACGTGTTGCTGGGCCTGGGCCTGAACATCGTGGTCGGCCTGGCAGGCCTGCTCGATCTCGGTTACGTCGGTTTCTACGCCGTCGGCGCCTACAGCTACGCCATGCTCTCGCACTACCTGGGCTGGAGCTTCTGGGTGTGCCTGCCGATAGCCGGCCTGATGGCCGCCACCTTCGGTTTCCTGCTTGGCTTCCCGGTGCTGCGCCTGCGTGGTGATTACCTGGCGATCGTGACCCTCGGCTTCGGCGAGATCATCCGCCTGTTCCTGCGTAACCTCACCGACTGGACCGGTGGCCCGAACGGCATCAGCAACATCCCCAAGCCGGAGTTCTTTGGCCTCACCTTCGAACGTCGTGCCGCAGAGGGCATGCAGACCTTCCACGAGTTCTTCGGGCTGGAGTACAACTCGATCAACAAGGTCATCTTCCTTTACCTGGTGGCCCTGCTGCTGGCGCTGCTGGCGCTGTTCGTGATCAACCGCCTGCTGCGCATGCCGATCGGCCGTGCCTGGGAAGCACTGCGTGAAGACGAGATCGCCTGCCGTGCACTGGGCCTGAACCCGACCGTGATCAAGCTCTCGGCGTTCACCCTGGGTGCCTGCTTCGCCGGTTTCGCCGGCAGCTTCTTCGCCGCGCGCCAGGGCCTGGTCACACCGGAGTCGTTTACCTTCATCGAGTCGGCGATCATCCTCGCCATCGTCGTGCTCGGCGGCATGGGCTCACAACTGGGCGTGATCCTCGCGGCCATCGTGATGATCCTGCTGCCCGAGCTGATGCGTGAGTTCAGCGAATACCGGATGCTGATGTTCGGTGCGCTGATGGTGTTGATGATGATCTGGCGTCCGCAAGGCTTGCTGCCTATGCAACGTCCACACATGGAGCTGCATCGATGAGCCGTGAAATTCTGCAAGTCAGCGGCCTGAGCATGCGCTTCGGCGGCTTGTTGGCGGTCAACGGCGTGGCCCTGACCGTCAAGGAAAAACAGGTGGTGGCATTGATCGGCCCGAACGGCGCCGGCAAGACCACCGTGTTCAACTGCCTGACCGGCTTCTACAAGCCCAGCGGCGGCACCATCCTGCTCGATGGCCAGCCGATTCAGGGCCTGGCCGGCCACCAGATCGCCCGCAAGGGCGTGGTGCGGACCTTCCAGAACGTGCGCCTGTTCAAGGAAATGACCGCACTGGAAAACCTGCTGATCGCCCAGCACCGCCACCTCAACACCAACTTCTTCGCCGGCCTGTTCAAGACCCCGGGCTTCCGCCGCAGTGAGAAGGAGGCCATGGAACGCGCGCAGTACTGGCTGGAGAAGGTCAACCTGACCGAATTCGCCAACCGTACCGCCGGCACCCTCGCCTACGGGCAGCAACGCCGCCTGGAAATCGCCCGCTGCATGATGACCCAGCCACGCATCATCATGCTCGATGAACCGGCGGCTGGCCTGAACCCGAAGGAAACCGAAGACCTCAAGGCTCTGATCGCCTACCTGCGTGAGTCGCACAACGTCACCGTGCTGCTGATCGAGCACGACATGAAGCTGGTGATGAGCATCTCCGACCATATCGTGGTGATCAACCAGGGTACCCCCCTGGCCCACGGCACGCCGGAAGAGATCCGCGACAACCCTGACGTGATCAAAGCCTACCTGGGGGAAGCGTAAATGCTGAAATTTGAAAACGTTTCCACTTTCTACGGCAAGATCCAGGCGCTGCACAGCGTCAACGTAGAGATCAACCAGGGCGAGATCGTCACCCTGATCGGCGCCAACGGTGCCGGCAAGTCGACCTTGCTGATGACCCTTTGCGGTTCGCCGCAGGCGCATAGCGGCAGCATCAAGTACCTGGGTGAAGAACTGGTTGGCCAGCCGTCATCGCACATCATGCGCAAGAGCATCGCGGTAGTGCCGGAAGGCCGTCGCGTGTTCGCTCGCCTGACCGTCGAGGAAAACCTGGCCATGGGCGGTTTCTTCACCGACAAGGGCGACTATCAGGAGCAACTGGACAAGGTCCTGCAACTGTTCCCGCGCCTGAAAGAGCGTTACATCCAGCGCGGCGGGACCATGTCCGGTGGTGAGCAGCAGATGCTGGCCATCGGCCGGGCGCTGATGAGCAAGCCCAAGCTGCTGCTGCTCGATGAGCCTTCGCTGGGCCTGGCACCGATTATCATCCAGCAGATCTTCGACATCATCGAACAGCTACGCCGCGATGGTGTGACGGTGTTCCTGGTGGAGCAGAACGCCAACCAGGCGCTGAAAATCGCCGACCGGGCGTATGTGCTGGAGAACGGCCGGGTAGTGATGCAGGGCACCGGTGAGGCACTGCTGACCGACCCGAAGGTGCGCGATGCCTACCTGGGGGGTTGAATGAAAAAGGGCCTTCGGGCCCTTTTTTCTGCCCGCAGGACGTGTATCGTGGCCAGCTCTTTGGCAAAGATTTTCGGAGCCCGCCCCATGCGCCTCACCCCTACCCTGCTGCTCAGTGCCCTGCTGCCCCTGTTCGCTGGCTGCCAGTTACTGGCCGAGCAGCCCCGTGACCCGAACATCGGCACCACGCGCATGCAGGGCGAACTGAGCGCCAACGGCGGCCGCCTGTTGTTCAAGCCCTGCGGCGAAGCACGCCGCTTCGTGATCAACGACGTCGCCGGCACCGGCATCCTGCAGGAGTCCGCCAACCTGGCCAAGGACGCCAACGCCAAGTTGTTCGCCGACGTGCGCGGTCGCCTCACTGGCGCCAAGCAGGCCGACAACGACGGCCAGCTGGAAGTCAGCCGCCTGTACCGCCTGGAGCCCTCCACCCGTGCTTGCGACGATCCCAACTTCAAGCAGCTGACCCTGCGCGCCAATGGCCATGAACCGGACTGGGACATCAAGGCCAGCGGCAAGGGCATGGTGCTCAACCGCATCGGCAAAGACCCGCTGCCCTTGCCGTTCCTCGAAGAAGAAGTGCCCGGCGGCGGCCTGACCCTGACCAGCGAAGCCAACGGCCAGCACGTGGAACTGTGGGTGGCCCCGCAACGCTGCGTCGACAGCGCCACCGGCGCCGTCCACCACCTGCGCGCCGAACTGCGCATCGACGGTCAGACCCTGCGAGGCTGCGGTTACTACGGTGGCGCGCGCGACAACTGATCGCCGGGCGCTTTTATCCTGCCAGTCGGGGCGGCTAACAGCTTATACTTGGCGGTTTGAGTAAAGCCGCCGGCCGCCCATGGCCGGGATACTGGACCCTGCCATGCTACGAATCACCGAACTGAAGCTGCCCCTGGACCATCCCGACGAAGCGTTGCGCGAAGCCATTGTCCAGCGCCTGGGCATCCGCGACGAGCAACTGCTCAGCTTCAACCTGTTCAAGCGCAGCTACGATGCGCGCAAGAAGAACAGCGAACTGCTGTTCATCTACACCATCGACCTGGAAGCCAGCAACGAAGCCGAACTGCTCGACAAGTTCGCCGACGATCGCAACATCGGTCCCGCCCCGGACGTTACCTACAAGTTCGTTGGCCAGGCCCCGGCCGACCTGCAAGAGCGTCCGATCGTGGTCGGTTTCGGCCCGTGCGGCATCTTTGCGGGCCTGCTGCTGGCACAAATGGGCTTCAAGCCGATCATCCTCGAACGCGGCAAGGAAGTGCGCCAGCGCACCAAGGATACCTGGGGCCTGTGGCGCAAAAGCGTGCTCAACCCAGAGTCCAACGTGCAGTTCGGTGAAGGCGGCGCCGGCACCTTCTCCGACGGCAAGCTCTACAGCCAGATCAAGGACCCGCAACACCACGGCCGCAAGGTGCTGGAAGAATTCGTCAAGGCCGGTGCGCCGGACGAGATCCTCTACATCAACAAGCCGCACATCGGTACCTTCCGCCTTACCGGCATGGTCGAGCAAATGCGCCAGGACATGATCGCCCTGGGTGCAGAAGTGCGCTTTCAGGAGAAGGTCACCGACCTGCTGATCGACAATGGCCAACTGACGGGTGTGGTCCTGGAAAGTGGCGAGCAACTGCATTCACGTCACGTCGTCCTGGCCCTGGGCCATAGCGCCCGCGACACCTTCCGCATGCTGCACGCCAAGGGCGTGTACATGGAAGCCAAGCCGTTTTCGGTAGGCTTCCGTATCGAACACCCGCAAACGCTGATCGACAAGGCACGCCTGGGCAAGTACGCCGGCCACCCGAAGCTCGGTGCTGCCGATTACAAGCTGGTGTATCACGCCAAGAACGGACGCTCGGTGTACAGCTTCTGCATGTGCCCAGGTGGCACCGTGGTCGCGGCCACCAGCGAGCCGGGCCGGGTGGTTACCAACGGCATGAGCCAGTACTCGCGTAACGAGCGCAATGCCAACTCCGGCATCGTCGTCGGCATCGACCCCGAACGCGACTACCCGGGCGGCCCACTGGCCGGTATCGAACTGCAGGAGCGCCTGGAAGCCCATGCCTACGTGATGGGTGGCAGCAACTACCAGGCCCCGGCGCAACTGGTAGGCGACTTTGTCGCCGGCCGGCCATCCACCGCATTGGGCAGTGTCGAGCCGTCCTACAAGCCGGGCGTGACTTTGGGTGACCTGGCGCCGAGCTTGCCGGACTTTGCCATTGAGGCGATCCGCGAGGCGCTGCCGGCGTTCGATCGGCAGATCAAGGGTTACAACCTGCATGACGCGGTGTTGACCGGGATCGAGACGCGTACCTCGTCGCCATTGCGGATTACCCGCGCAGAGGATTACCAGAGCCTGAACGTCAAGGGGCTGTTCCCGGCGGGTGAAGGGGCCGGTTATGCCGGCGGGATCCTGTCGGCAGGTGTCGATGGCATTCGTATTGCCGAGGCGGTGGCACGGGATATGCTCGGGCTCTGACAGTTTCATAGACAGACAGGCATTCTTCGCGGGTACACCCGCTCATGCACGTGACAGTGATCTCACTGCAGGAGCGGTTTGCCCGCGAAAGGGCCCTGGCAGGCATCAGAAAAACCCACCCCAGACTCCAGACTTCCCCTCCCCCTTCCTTCCCTGAATCCATCTAGGCTTGCTCCAGGCCTGTCTGCAACAACATATAACGAAAACGAATATAGTTTTTGTTTTAAAGCATATCCCTACAGGCTAGGGTGTACGCCCGTACCATTCTTAAACTGCTCATGGAGAGCCAACAGCCCGTGCGTGGCCTGTTCACCCGTTTCTTCCAGCTTGAAGCCGCCAGCGGGCTGCTACTGATAGCCGCCGCCGTGCTGGCACTGGTCATCAACAATTCGCCACTGTCCTACCTGTACAGTGGCTTGCTCGACGTGCCCGTCGCGGTCCAGGTCGGCGCACTGAACATCGCCAAGCCATTGCTGCTGTGGATCAACGACGGCCTGATGGCCCTGTTCTTCCTGCTGATCGGCCTGGAGGTCAAGCGCGAGGTAGTCGATGGCCACCTGTCCAAACCGTCGCAGATCGTGCTACCTGCCTCGGCCGCCGTCGGCGGCATGGTAGTACCCGCGCTGATCTACTGGTTCATCAACCGTCACGACCCTGCCGCCGTTGCCGGATGGGCAATCCCTACCGCTACCGACATCGCCTTCGCCCTAGGTGTATTGGCCTTGCTGGGCAAGCGCGTGCCGGTATCGCTGAAACTGTTCCTGATGACCTTGGCGATCATCGACGATCTGGGGGCGATCATAGTCATCGCGCTGTTCTACTCCGGCACCTTGTCCAGCCTCTCGCTGCTGTTGGCCGCAGCCTGCCTGGTGGTGCTGGTGGCGATGAACCGCCTTGGCGTGGTCAAGCTTGGGCCCTACATGGTGGTTGGTCTGATCCTGTGGGTCTGCGTGCTCAAGAGCGGCGTGCATGCCACCCTGGCCGGTGTCGCCCTGGCCCTGTGCATCCCGCTGCGAACGCGCAACGCCGAAACTTCACCACTACTGGCCCTTGAACATGCCCTGCAACCCTGGGTGGCCTACGCCATCCTGCCGCTGTTCGCCTTCGCCAATGCCGGCGTTTCGCTGGCGGGCATGAGCGTGCAGAGCTTTACCCACCCCGTGCCGCTGGGTATCACAGCTGGCCTGTTGCTGGGCAAGACGGTGGGTGTATTCGGCCTTACCTGGCTGGCAGTCAAACTGCGCCTGGCCGCACTGCCTGCAGGGGCCAGCTGGGGGCAGTTGCTCGGGGTGGCGATACTCTGTGGCATCGGCTTTACCATGAGCCTGTTCGTGGGTTCGCTCGCCTTCGTACCGGGTAGCAGCGACTACGCGGGCATGGACCGCATGGGCATCCTGACCGGCTCGTTCTTCGCCGCTGTTATCGGCTATGCCGTCACCGCCATGGCCAGCCGCAGGTCTACCGCAGGTTAAGCGCGAGGCATTAAAAAACCCCGACTGGCAGCCGCCATGTCGGGGTTTTGTTTTACGGCATGACGGTCAGTGCGAGACGCGGCTGGTACCGTCGACAGTCATGATGCGCACACGGTCACCAACTCGGAAGATTTCGTTTTCCTGCACCGCCTGCACATAGGCACGCATGCTGCCGTCGTCTTCACGTACGGTGATCTCCACACCCTGGGTGCGGGTCAAGCCTTCCTCGGCAGCGGAACCGGCCAGGCCACCGGCCACCGCACCGATCACTGCAGCGACGATGCTGCCGCGGCCACCACCCACCGCGCTGCCGGCCACACCACCGACGATGGCGCCAGCACCACCGCCGATCGGGGTCTTGGTACCCTCGATCTTGACCGGACGCAGCGATTCGATGGTGCCCATGCGTACGGTTTGCACGCGGCGGGCTTCATCACGGGAGTAGCTGTCACCGGTCAGGCTCGAGGCACAGCCCCCCAGCAGCAGCGACATGGTGGTAAAGGTCGCCACCAGCAAAGCGGATTTACGCATGGGTAAAGTCTCCATAAGTCAGGTGCTCATTAGACGCTGCACGTTGACGGCTGTCACGGTACAAACGTAATAAAATTGTTTTCATTCAGCCGGGGTACAGCCTGCATGGCTGTGTCCAAGGGCCTTTAATGTGAGACCAAGGATAGCCATGGATTACTTCATCGTCGTGGTCGCCACCGTTGCAGGGTTGTATTTCCACGGGTGGCTGTATGTGCGCATGCGCCGATGGATGGACCGTGACCAGGCGTTGTCGCTGGCGGGGGCGGATCCGCAGAAGCGGGTCTACATGCTGCAGAAGCTGGAGCAGGCGCGGGTCGAGAGGGTAAAGCGCAAGGAACTGGCGGGGTGGTTGGAGCGGGAGGCGGCGGGCTATCCGGGGTAAGCGTGAACATTGCAGGGGCCGCAAAGCGGCCCCAAAACCTCAGGGCGCCAGCCGCTCGCGCAGCCATTGCCCATCCACCAACCGGTAGTTCAGACGGTCATGCAGGCGGCTAGCCCGCCCCTGCCAGAACTCGATACGCTCAGGCAGCAAACGGTAACCACCCCAATGCTCCGGGCAATGCGGCTGAGTATCCGAGAAACGCGCTTCGGTTGCCTTGACCAAGCCCTCCAACTCTTCACGCCCGGCAATGACCCGGCTCTGCGGCGAAGCCCAAGCCCCCAGGCGGCTGCCCAAGGGGCGCACCTGATAGTAATCATCTGACTCCTTGGCCGAAACCTTTGCCACCCGCCCTTCGATCCGAACCTGGCGCTCCAGCGCCGGCCAGAAGAAGGTCATGGCGGCAAACGGGTTGGCCTGCAGTTGCTGGCCTTTGGCGCTTTCGTAGTTGGTGAAGAAGGTGAAACCCTGCTCATCGAGCCCCTTCAGCAGCAATACACGGCAATGTGGGCGGCCTTCGCCGTCCACAGTAGCCAGGGTCATGGCATTGGCTTCCACAGGGGCCTGCTCGGTTTTCACCGCATCGGCAAACCACTGGTGAAACAGTGCGAAGGGCTCCCCCGGGGCCTGGGCTTCAGCCAGGCCATCACGGGTGTAGTCGCGGCGCATATCGGCCAGGGATTGGGTCATTGCTGCGTTCCTTGACGATCAGTTGGTCTTCGCAGGGCTGTTGGCAGCTACTTTTTTATCAGTGGTAGCTTTTTTCGCGGCTGGCTTGGCGGCTGGCTTGGCCGGCGCGGCTTTTTTCTTGGCTACAGTCTTGGCAGGGGCCTTGGCCTTGGCGACCGGCTTTTTAGCTGCCGGCTTGGCCGCCGCCTTGCTGTCGGTGGCCTTGGTGGCTGGTGCCTTGGCATCCTGGACTGCCACCATCGAGGCCGGGACAGGTGCCGGGGCGGCCTGCTGGTACTTGGCCAACAGTGCGACCATGGTGTTTTGCGGGGTCAGCAGCATTTCCACACGGCGGTTCAGTGCGCGGCCCTCGGCGCTGTCGTTGGCGGCGCGCGGCATCACCGAGCCCATGCCCTTGAGAGTGAGGCGGTCACGCTGCAGGCCGCTGAGACGGAAGATGGCCGATACCGAAGCGGCGCGCTCCAGGCTGAGCTTCTGGTTGGCAGCGGCGGCACCACTGGTGTCGGCATGGCCGAGTACCAGCACGGCTGTCTTGGGGTCACCTTCAACCGTCTTGGCCACCCGGGTGATCGGGCCAAGGGTCATTGGCAGCAGCATGTTCGGGCGGTCCGGGTTGTATGAGCTGTCCACCGGGAGGGTAACGGCCAGCACGTTGTCGCGGCGCTCCAGTTCCAGCTTGCTGTCCTTGATCGCTTCACGCAGCTTGGGCTCGTACTCGTCCAGCCAGGCCTGAGTGGCCTTCTGGTCGATTTTCGGTACCACAGGGCCCTTGGCCTGCGCTTCGTCACCACCGAACGGCCACCACCAGCGGCTGGCGCTTTCGGATTTGGCATCGGCCTTGGTCACTTTTTCAGTGACGGCTGCCTTCACTTCCTGCTCGGCTACCTTGTCCGAACCGAAAGGCCACCAGCTGGAGCCACCTTCCTTGGAGCCGTCCGGGGCGTGGCTGGCGCAGCCGGTAACGGCGGTCAGGCACAGGGCGAGTGCTAAGGTTTTATGTGAAGACATCAGCGATACACCATGAAATAGAAAGATATTTTGCCTAGGCACTTCAGGCGTTGGCATTGAGGATAGTCAAAGGGGTGGGCCAATACCCGCATTACCCGATCAAAGGCAACTGCCGAGCACGCGTACCAGCTTCTGCGCGCGAGGGTCCATGAGTACATATGGGCCGAGGGTATTGACCACGAAACCGAATGCCACATCGTGCTCCGGGTCGGCAAAACCGACAGAACCTCCGGCACCTGGGTGGCCGAAAGCACGGGCGCCGAGACCAAAGGTAGCGTTGGCCACGTCAGGCTGGTCGAGCATGCAGCCCAGGCCGAAACGGGTCTGGGTGAGCAAGGTGCGATCCTGGCCGAGGCTATGCTCGCGGGTCAACTCGTCGAGCAGTTCGGATTCAAGCAAGCTGCCGTCCAGCAACCCGGCATAGAAACCCGCCAGGCTGCGCGCGTTGCCATGGCCGTTGGCCGCTGGCTGCTGCATGCGCCGCCATTCCGGCTTGTTGGTGCTGGTCAGGATCGCCGGCGGGTTGGTAAAGGCACGTGTCGAGAGGGCTTCGGGCTCGCGCATGGTCACTTGCAGCAAGCGCTGCGCCGCCGCGTCCCCGGGGTTGCCCTTGCCACGGGCGATATGGGCCACGCGGTCGAATTCCTCATCGGCCAAGCCAACATGAAAATCCAGCCCCAGCGGCCGAGCGGTACGGGCCACGATCGAGTCACCTGGGCCACGGCCATCGGCACGCCGGATCAGCTCGCCGATCAGCCAGCCGTAAGTGATGGCGGCATAGCCGTGCTCCGTGCCTGGCGTCCACCATGGGGTCTCGGCCGCCAGGGTATCGACCATGGTCTGCCAGTCATACAGGGCTTCGGCCGGCAGCAACTCACGGATGGCCGGCAAACCGGCACGGTGGCTGAGCAACTGGCGCAGGGTAACCGACTGTTTACCGGCCTGGGCAAACTCGGGCCAATAGTTGGCCACCGGAGCATCGAGGGCCAGCTTGCCTTCGCCGACCAACTGCAGGGCAGTAACGGCAGTGAAGGTCTTGGTGCAGGAGAACAGGTTGGCGATGGTGTCGCTGTGCCAGGCCTGCTGGCCGTCCTTGTCGGCGCTGCCGGCCCAGAGGTCGACGACGGTTTCGCCACCCACCTGGATGCACAGCGCGGCACCACGCTCCTGGGGATCATCGAACAACGCGGCAAAGGCCTCGCGCACGGCTTCGAACTTCAGCTCATAGTGACCCTGGATCTGCACCCGCTGCTCTCCGTACGACCATATTCAAAAAGGTGTGCATTGTTTCAGTAGTTTGGCGTTTTGCAAACTGCCTTGGGCTGGGTGGTCGCGATGAAAGGTCCCCAAGCTGGACGTGCTGTTTGCCAGAACCCCACAACCCTGAGCAATTTCTGTGGGGAGCAAAAGCGCCCGCTCCCCACAGCACTTGTGCATCAGTCAGGGAGCCGGTTTTTCCAGTTCGGTACGCAACTGAGCCATGGCCTGCAGGTTGCTCTTGCGCACAGCATCGACAAAACCCGGATACGGCATATCGGTGATCGCTACCAGCCCCAGATGGCCGTTCTCACCGTCGAGCAACCGGCCGCTGGCCGGCTGGTCGAGGTACTGGAACCAATGCGCGCCGACGATCATCGGCTGCGCCAGGGCCGCTTTGAGGAAGTTACCGTACGCCGGGCCACGGTCTTCCTCCCGAACCAGCTCCAGCGGGCCCGGCCAGAACGGTCCGCGGTCGCGCGAGCCGAACTGGAACTCCGACACCAGCACGGGTTTGTCCAGCTCGGCCAGGCGGGCAAAGTCGTAGCCGTCCTGTGGCTTGAGGGTATAAAAGTTGAAACTGAGCACATCACAGAACTCGGCACAGGCCTTGACCGCTTCGGGCGTGCTGACGGCATAGCGGCCACCCAGCAGCAGGTGGTTGGGTGCATGCCAATTCAACGCATCGGCAATGGTCTTGAAGTAGGTTTCGGCAAAGACCTGCTGGAAGTGCTGATAATCGCGCTCGATTTCGGGGTGCTCAGGGTTGGGCAATGGCGCCTCGAAGCCCGGGTCTTCCATCAGTTCCCAAGCCGTCAGTTCAATGCCCCAGGCCTTGGACAAGCCTTCCTGGTTACGGTACTTGTCACGCAACTGCTTGAGGAAGGCGCGCTTGGCCGGCACGTCGGTGGTCAGCCGCAAGGTGCCATAGGCCAAGCCATAGCGTGCCTTGGGGTCGCTGCCAGGCGCAGCCCAGGCCAGCTCGTTGTCGGCGAAGTAGCCGATCAGCCAGGGGTCGTCACGGTGATCACGGGCAGCAATCGCCACGGCGCGCTCGGTGGCCATGGCAAAACGTGGGTCGAACGGGTCGGGCATGCTGCCCCACCAGTCCATGCCGGTGCTGATGCTGGCGTAGTCACCGACGATCGACAGCGGCAGGGTATATGGCATGCGCCGGGCCTGACCCAAGGCAGGCTCGCTCCAGTTGCCGATGGTGTTGAAGCCCCAGGCCTGCAGCCGGTCGAGTGCATGGGCCTGCCAGCGGGCCGCGTCCAGCACCAGCGGTGGGCAACTGGCCGGCTGCCCTTCGGTGGCGGGAGGGCAGGGTTTGCCGTGGGTGCGCTGCAGGTTGGCGGCATAGAAGTCGAACCAGCGACCCTTCTTGAAATTGCGCCCTTTCGACGAGGCATTGCCATCGTCGTTGTTGCCTTCGCCGTAGAACGCCGACAGGGCATCTGCCTCGCCCGGCAGGGCTTTGAACATACCTTCACGCCCGGCGACGTAGGTCCGCCCGCCGTCTGCCGCTACGGCGTTCACCCCCAGGGAATAAAATGGGTGCCCTTCCGGAGTCACCAGGTACCAGCGGCCGTCACGCTTTTCCGTACGGAAGAAGCCCTTGGCCGCGAAAGCCGGCCCGGCCACCAGGCCGCCGTAAGCGTCCAGTTGCTGCTTGCCGCGCTCTGCCAGCCAGCCCTTGAGCTGTTGCTGTTCACGTGCACCCGCGGCCTTGAGCTGCTCGTCAGCCGCCACCTTTTCCGGCCAGTTGCCGCGGGTGGACTGGCCATAGGCATCGATCAACCCTTGATAGGCCGCCTGGTACGCCTGGTCGTCATCCTGGATGCCGACGCGCTCGATCAGCAGGCTCTGCGCCACCTTGGGGTTGGGAATACTGAGACTCACTGAAGCCACCTGCTTGAGGTCGACCGCGCCGGCGCTGCTGCTCAGCAGCAGGCGCTGACCACCGTGGTTCCACGGCATCGGTGGGCCGGCGCGCATGCCCTGGCTCAGCGGCGAGTTGGCGGTCAGCGGCACCATCACGGTTTGCGCGGGCCCAGCAGGCAGGTCGATACGGCTGGTCAGGGTGCGGCCGTCACTACCTTGCACCGTCACATCCACAGTCAACGCCCAGTCCATGGCACTTTGCAGGCGCAAGGTCAGGAACTGCCCGGTGGACCAGTCCCATACCCCGCCTTGGGGGCTCAGGCGCAGGGTGGGCCGCTGGGCCGGATTGAACACCACGCGGCGCAACACCTCGCCCTCGGCCGTTTGCTCCGCGTTGTACTGCGGCATGCCGGCATCCTCGGTCGCCACATTGACCACCGAGGCCGGGCGCACGAAGCTGAACAGCGTCTGCTGCCCGGCCAGCAAGGGCGAGCTGAACAACAGGGCGAAAACGGCAGGCAGGGTACGGCGGACCATAAGGCTGAGGCTCTCCTTCAGGGCCGTCATGGCCCCAAGACTGAGTAATGGACAACACGCCGGAGCAAGTGCTCCGGCGGTCAGGAAATCTCCCGCCGGAACGGCGGCAGCGCATTGAGGATAGCCTTGCCGTAGCGCTGGGTGACCAGACGCCGGTCCAGCAAGGTGATAATGCCGCGATCCTGTTCGGTACGCAGCAGGCGGCCACAGGCCTGAATCAGCTTGAGCGAGGCGTCGGGTACGGCAATTTCCATGAACGGGTTACCGCCGCGGGCCTCGATCCACTCCGACAATGCCGCCTCGACCGGGTCGTCGGGCACGGAGAAAGGAATCTTGGCGATGACCACGTGCTCGCAGTACGCTCCCGGCAAATCGACCCCTTCGGCAAAGCTGGCCAGGCCGAACAACACGCTGTGCTGGCCGTCGTCGACCCGCGCCTTGTGCTTGTTCAGGGTTTCCTGCTTGGACAGGTTGCCCTGGATCAGTACCAGTTTGCGCCAGTCACGGTCCAGGCCATCGAACACATCCTGCATCTGCTTGCGCGAGGAGAACAACACCAGCGCGCCACGGGCGCCTTCGACGATGTTCGGCAGCTCGCGGATGATCGCCGCGGTGTGCGCCGCGGCGTCGCGCGGGTCGGCCTGCAGGTCGGGGACCCGCAACAGGCCGGCATCGCCATGCACGAACGGGCTGGGCACCACACAAGTGACAGCATCGCGTGGCAACCCCGAACGCATGCGAAAACGGTCGAACTTGCCCAGCGCGGTCAGTGTCGCCGAGGTCACCAGCGCGCCATGGGCCACACTCCACAGGCTGCGGCGAAGCATTTCGGCGGCGAGAATAGGGCTGGCGTTGACTTCGATGTCAAACAGCGCACCACTCTCGGCCAAGGTCAGCCAGCGCGCCATCGGTGGGCTGTCTTCCGGGTCTTCGGCGGTAAAGGCCGTCCACAGTTCCCAGTTGCCCTGGGCGCGCGTGACCAGGCTGCCGAACAGCGGGTACCACTCCTCGGCCTGGTGGCTGGCGATACCGATGTTGACCTCACCGTCCATACCTTCTTTCAGCAGGTCGGCGAGGCGGGTAAACAGGTCGTTGAGGCGGGCAAAGCCCTTTTTCAGCTCGATGCCCACTTCGCGGATCTGTTCCGGCACCACGCCACCCTCAAAGCGGTAACGCGGGCGCTCGCGGCCTTCGGTGTCCTCGCTGGGGCGGAAGTCGGCCACCTGTTCGCACAGGGTGAACATGAACTGCTGCTGGGTGCGCACTTCGCGCGCCAGCTCGGGTACCTGCTCGATGTACTTGCCCAGATCGCCAGGCAGTGGATGCTGGGCCAGCAGCTTGGTCAGGTTCTTGGCAGTCTGTTCCAGCCAGTCGGCGGTGGAGCGCAGGCGCGAGTAATGAGCGAAATGGCCAATGGCCTTGTCTGGCAGGTGGTGCCCTTCGTCGAACACATACATGGTGTCGCGCGGGTCGGGCAATACCGCCCCGCCGCCCAGGGCCAGGTCGGCCAGAACCATGTCGTGGTTGGTCACGATCACATCGACCTTGCCCATGCCTTCGCGAGCCTTGTAGAACACGCACTGCTGGAAGTTCGGGCAATGGCGGCCAGTGCACTGGCTGTGGTCGGTGGTCAGGCGCGCCCAGTCCTGGTCTTCCAGGGCTTCGGGCCAGCTGTCGCGATCACCGTCCCAGCGGTTGCCGGCAAGCTTCTCGATCATGCTGTTGAACAGCTTCTGGCTGCGCTCGTCGACTTCGATATGGAAGCCTTCTTCCTCGAACAGCTGGGCGGTGGCCGACTGGGCGTGGCCCTCCTGCAAGAGGATGTCGAGCTTGGACAGGCACAGATAGCGACCGCGGCCTTTGGCCAGGGCGAAGCTGAAGTTGAGGCCGCTGCTGCGCATCAAGTCGGGCAAGTCCTTGATGACGATCTGCTCCTGCAAGGCCACGGTTGCAGTGGCGATCACCAGGCGCTTGCCTGCCGCCTTGGCGGCAGGGATTGCAGCCAGTGCATACGCGACCGTCTTGCCGGTACCTGTGCCCGCCTCCACCGCGACCACGGCAGGTTCGCCGGCACGGCGGCCTTCATCGTCGCAGGCGATGTCGCCAAGTACCTTGGCCACTTCGGCGATCATCAGGCGCTGGCCATAGCGCGGCTTGAGGCTCTTGGCTTCGAGAAAACGCGTATAGGCGCCCTGGATGGTGGCTTTGAGTTCGTTGCTGATCATGGTCTGCAGGCGCCCGGAGGGCTGGATATATTTTCAGTGTTTCGCATGGGGCGGCTATCATACCCCGCTATTGCCCATTGTGCCGCATGGAGATCCTGATGCTCGCCTTCGCCCTCCCCTACACACTGCATGTCCTGGCCGCCCTGGTGTGGGTCGGCGGCATGTTCTTCGCCTGGCTGGTGCTACGCCCGGCAACGGTTGCAGCCCTCGAAGGGCCTGCCCGCCTGCGCTTGTGGGTGGAAGTTTTCCGACGCTTCTTCGTCTGGGTCTGGCTGGCAGTGGCGATTTTGGCGATAAGTGGTATCGGCATGTTGCACATGCGCTTCAGCGGTTTCGAGACGGCGCCGAAGTATGTGCACGTGATGATCGGTGGCGGGATCGCCATGTTTGCCTTGTTCATGCGTATTCAGGCGCTGCTGCTGCCGGAGTTGAAAGCCGCGGTGCTGGCCGAGGACTGGCCGACGGGCGCGGCGGTGCTGGGGCGGATTCGGCGGATGGTGGGCATCAACCTGCTGCTGGGCCTGGCCGTGGTTGTGGTGGCCAGTTCGCGACTGGTGCTTTGACAACGGTGGGAGCTGCCTCCCACAGGGTTCAGAGCCGCTGCAGGATCAACTCCCCTGCAGCCCCGGCCAGGCCAGGCTGCCCCGGCTGGCCTGGTCGGCCATTGGCGCCGGCATCAGTGCTGTACACCAGGCAACCCTTGCTCGCGCCACCTTTGCCGGCTTTGCCTGCTGCCCCGGGCTTACCCGGAGCGCCGCCATCCAGGCGCACGACGATGCGCGCTTGCGGGAAGCCCTGCGGCAAGCTCAGGCGAATGCGCCCGCCCGGGGCACCATCGTGCCCGTTGCCGCCATCATCGCCATTGGCACCGGGGCTGGCCTGGCCCCACGTGCACCCACCGGCCTGGCCGTTGCCACCATCGAGCCCCACGTAACCCGGTGCCCCTGCGCCGCCGCGGGCATCGATCGCTAGCCGCTCGGCATCCACTTCCGCCAGCTTCAGGTCCAGGCTTCGACCCGAGCGGGCTGCCCGCTGATAGCTACCCGCCGCCCCGGTGGCGCTGAACTCGCTGCCCTCGCCCAGCCGCGCGCTGCGCGCCTCGATCAGCAGCGGGCTATCGGCGGGGGCCACGACAATCCGCGCATCGCGGCCCAGCTCCAGCTGGTCAATCTTCAACTCTGCCAGCGTCGCCGGCAGCATCAGGGTCGCCGCATCAGCGACATGCAACTGGGTCAAGTGCACACTGGCCGACTTGTCGGGCAGGCGCAGCATGGAGTTAGCGGCAACCTCCAGGTTTTCGGCCTGGGCCAGGGGGGTGGCCAACATGGCCAGCAATATCAGATTACGCATTGCGCGGCGCCTCCTGCGCACGGGGAATGGACATGACATGGAAGATACCCGTCAGCAGGATCTGCAAACGGTCGAACCAGCGGTGACTACGCCCGCGCAGGCTGCGATTGAAGAACAGTACCTCAAGCAGGTGCAGGCCCAGCAGGAAGATGCCGGCGGCATTGATCAGCAGATTGAAGGGCAACGGCTGTGGCATCAGCTGATTGAACAACACCACGCCCCAGAAAGCGACCGTCAGGACCTTGCCCAGGCCCAGGATGAACTTCATACCCCGCCCCTATGAATTGTCGTTATGTCGGGACGGCCCGCGCGCGAGCCGTGCGACCCACATTAACTGCAAGGCCAAGACCGGCGCCAGCACCGCTTAGTTGAGGTGCAGCTCCACCCGTCGGTTGCGTGTGCGGCCCTCTTCGGTTTCATTGTCCGTGACCGGTTCGCTTTCGCCGCGGCCCTGGCTGGTGACCTTGCCGGCCTCGAGACCCTGGCCGATCAGGTACTCGGCCACGCTGCTGGCGCGGCGTTCGGAAAGCGCCTGGTTGTAGCTGTCGGAACCGACGCTGTCGGTGTGGCCGATCACCCTGACCTTGGCCACTGTCGGTGAATTGAGTTTCGCCACCAGGTCCTGCAAACGCGCCTTGGCCGCTGGCGTCAGTTCGGCGGAGTCGAAGGCGAACATCACCGCGCCGTTGTCATCGAGGATGATCACTTCAGGCGAGGGTTCGGGAGCAGTGGCCGGCGGCGCTGCCGGGTATTCCTTCAACGGGCAACCCATGTGGTCGACCGGGGTGTTGCCAGGGGTGTCGGGGCAATGGTCGCGGCGATCGAAAATACCGTCGTCATCTTCATCACCGTCCTGGGCATAACAGATCAATCCGCCGGCGATCGCGCCCAAGGCACCGCCGCCAGCCGCCCACGTAGAGCTTTCGATAGCGCCCAGGCCGCCACCGACAAGGCCGCCCAACAGGCTGCAGATGGGCCAGGTCCTTTGGTTGAGCGGCGCGCTGCCATCACTGTGCGTGGCGCAGCCTGCAAGCAGGCTAACGGCCACCAGCAGCGGCAATGCCGCCTTCGACGTCACACTCATGCTGAATGCTCCTGTGTCATTGGCCACCAACGTCTGACCGGCATGCAGACGCGCCCGTGCCACTGCTCAAGGCACGGGCGCATACCGATTTACCGCTGGATCTTGATTTCGGTACGACGGTTCATGGCCCGCCCATCGGCCGTGGCATTGTCTGCCACTGGCTGGGTTTCACCGGCACCCACCACCGAAATGAAGCTGCTGCGCGGCACACCGCTCTCGACCAGGTAATCGGTCACCGAATGGGCACGGCGCTCGGACAGTTTCTGGTTGTAGCTGTCGGAGCCGACGCTGTCGGTATGGCCGCTCACGCTCAGCCGGGCGGATGGCGCTTCCTGTTTCAGGCGCGTGGCAATGGTATTGAGGCGTTCCTTGTCGCGGGCGGTCAGGCGCGCAGAGTCAAACTCGAAGTGCACATCGCGGATGACGATGACCTCTTCCTTCTGCACCACCACTTCTTCGACCACTGGCGCTGGCGGCTCGGGCGGGCAGCCATTGGCATCGACCTGCACCCCGCGCGGGGTGCCAGGGCACTTGTCACGGCTGTCCGGCACGCCGTCGCCATCCTCGTCGCCATCGCCATGGGCCCAGCAGTAGCCCGCTGCCAGGCCACCGCCCAGCAACGCACCCCAGCCCGCCCAGCTGGAACTTTCGATAGCGCCCAGGGCGGCGCCGCCGACACCCCCGACGGCAGCACATTTCGGCCAGTCGGTTTTTTGCAAACCTGCACAACCAGTCAACACACTGGTGAGCAGTACCAGGGGTAACGCTGTGCGTACTATGCTCATTTGATTGCTTCTCCTAGGGGAATCGGCATATGGCCGATCTCTGGGAGTAAAGACCGCGCATTCCAATGCTGCCAGCAATAAGCCACGACGCGGTCACATGCCTCTTTGCCCACACGCTGCGGCCAGCTAGTCTTGGACGACTTGAACGAGGACAGGCAATGACCGACGGTTTTTCCCAACGCACCCCGCAGCAAGCCCTGGCGGCGCTGCTCGAGCGCTTCACCCCGCAACGCCTGCTGCTGGTGGGCACGCGCTTCCCGGCACTGGATGCCTTCGCCCAGGCGCACCCTCACGTGACTATCGCCACTGCCGCCCCCGGCCCACTACCAGCCGAGCTCGCTGCCCAGCGCTTCGACCTGGCGGTGCTGGTGGACTGCCTGGAGCACCTGCCCAAGCGCACCGGCCTGGAACTGCTCGGTGGCATTCGCAACCTCAATGCCAGCCGGGTTGCCGTGTTGGCCGACCTGGCCGCCTGTGGCTGGCAGGACACCGACTTCTTCGCCCTGGCCCTGTCGGCCAGCGAGAAATTCAGGCGTGACCAGCAGGTCTTGAGCCTGTTCACCTATGATCTACATGACTACAAGCAGGTCCCGGACTGGCTCAATGCCCGGTTCTGGGCCAACCCTGAAAACTTCGGCAAGTACTGGTGGTGATGATGAGTGTCTCGGTCTGCCCGTGTGGCAGTGGCAACCTGCTCGACGCCTGCTGTGGGCATTACCATGCCGGCACCCCGGCGCCGGATGCCCAGGCGCTGATGCGTTCACGCTACAGTGCCTACGTACTGGGCCTAGTCGACTACCTGGTGGCCACCACGCTGCCCGCCCAGCAAGCCGACCTGGACCGTGTCGCCATGGCCGCCTGGAGTGCGCAGAGCACCTGGCTGGGCCTGGAGGTGGAAAGCGCGGAAGTACTCGGTGGCCAGCCGGAGCACGGTTTTGTCACCTTCACCGCACGCTGGCACGACCTGGACGGCGACCACCAGCACCGCGAGCGCTCGGCGTTCGTCCAGCACGCCGGGCGCTGGTACTTCATCGACCCCACGGTCGGGCTGAAGGCCGGGCGCAATGACCCCTGCCCCTGCGCCAGCGGGCAGAAGTTCAAGAAGTGCTGTGCCAGTTACGTGGCGAACTGATCATGACGGCCCGCGCCCGCCTGCTGCTACTCGCTACGCTGATGGCATGCCTGGCCGGCTGTGCGAGCTGGGGCGGTGACGACTGGCGCGAACCTGAGGTACGCCTGGTCGAGGTCGAAACGGTCAAGGCCAGTTTGCTGCAGCAGGAGTTCGTGCTGCACCTGCAGGTCGACAACCCCAACGACAGCCGCCTGTTCATCCGCAGCCTGTCATATGCCGTACGGCTCAACGACCTGTTGCTGGTGCAGGACGAGACCAGCCTCTGGCGCAGCGTCGGCGGGCATGCCGGGCGCACCTTCAAGATCACCGCGCGAACCAACCTGTGGCAACACCTCAAGCCGCTGGCCAAGCTGCTCAGAAGCAAGCAACCGCTGCACTACACACTGCAGGGCGAACTGGCCACCGGGCTGCTCATCCACCGGGACCTGCACTTATCGCGCAGTGGTGAGATAATCCCCGGCGATCATATCCCGGAGTAACCCTGCAATGTCCCAACAACCCCACGTTCATGGCCCTGACTGCAACCACGACCATGACCATCATCACGACCACGGCCATGTCCACGGCCCGCACTGCAACCACGGTCACCAGGAACCGGTCCGCAACGCCCTGAAGGACGTTGGCCGTAACGACCCGTGCCCGTGCGGCAGCGAGAAAAAGTTCAAGAAGTGCCACGGGGCCTGATTAGCCGCCCATCGCAGTAGGCAACCAATCTGGCGCTGGCGCTGTACCTGTGGGGGCGGCTGTAGCCGCGATCACCGGCACAGCCGGTGCCATCTACCGTGCTGGATCCGTCGCGGGCAAGCCCGCTGCCACATGAACCGTGCAGGCTCCAGGCCGACCTGTACCTGCATGGAGCTACGCTGCATTACGCCGGCTCGTCCCCAGCAGGTCCTGATACCACAGGCCAGCGTCATAGGCGATGGTCACCAGGGTAGTCTCGACATAGCGCGGATGCTGCGCCATGCGCTGGGCAACCGCCAGGCAGGCGGCGGCGGTATTGCCCACGAAAATGCCACTTTGCATGTAGAACCAGCGTTGCGCGGCCAGCATTTCGGCGTGCTGCACCTGGGCCCGCTCGTCCACCAGCGACCAGTCCATGAAAGGCGGGCAAACCCCCACCGCCATGCCCTCGAAGCGATGATCGGCGAACACACCCGCCCGCGAATCACAGCCGCTGGGGTCAACCAGCACCGTCGACACGTCAAAGCCATGATCCTTCAACCCCAGGGTAATACCGGTGAAACTGGCACCCGTACCTGCACAGCCGACAAACAGGATGTCCCGCCCCGCACCGGCATTGGTCAATTGCACGGCCAGTTCGCTGGCGGTCTGATACCGATGGGCTTCGACCCCCACAGGGTTGTTGAACTGGTCGGTGTAGAAGTATGACTTGCCCAGCGCGGCCTGGTTTTCCAGGTGGTGCATCACCACGTCCTTGGGTGTTGCACCGGCCAGGAGCATTTCCTTGCCAATCAACCGGGCACCGAAGCACTCCAGCAAGTCACGCTTGGTCTGGCTGAAACTCAGCCCAACGGCCAGTTCGACCGCAACCTGATACTTGTGGCAAGCCGCCAGCAGGCCAAAGCCGAAACTGCCACCGGTCTTCTCGATGACGGTCGTCACCCCAGGGATGATGTCGCCATTGCAAACGGCATGCTCGATGATGCGCCGGGCCGCACGGTATTTGTGGCTGCCACCCGGGTTGTTCATTTCCAGCTTGGTATAGATGCGTTCACTGACGCTGATCAGCTCGCTCATTTGCGGCCACCTTCCATTGAAGCACGCAGGCAGGCCTTGTTCTGCAGCAGGCCGGCAGTGGCGATGAGCAGGCCGATGCACAAGACCATGCAAATGGCATTGGTACCGTCCCAGCCGACCGTACTCAGCAACAGCGAAGGGCTGAAGGCGCCGATGGTGGCGAAAATGGCGATGGCCAGGTCGTTCTTGCCCTGCATCTGCATCGCTGCCGGGCTATTCTGCAGCGACTGCGCCAGCAAGGCACCGCCCCCCACATACGTCAGGTTCCAGCCGAGCCCGAGAGCAACCAGCGCCAGGGTCATCATGGCGTAGCTGTGCGACCAGATGTTCAACGCCGAGCAACCGATCAACAGGGCCAGGCCTGCGCAGATTGTGGTCCTGATGCCTAGCCGCTGGATGATTGCACCGGTAAAGAACGACGGCGCAAACATGGCAATCACATGCCATTGGATCGCCAAACGCACGTCGGTAAAGTCCTGGTGCATGTGCTTCATGTGCATCGAGGCCTGGATCATCAGCAGGTTCATGATCCCGTAGCCCAGCGCAGCGACGGCCATTGCCACTAGAACGCTCGGGCTTGCCGGCTCGGCGCGGGCACTGGCCGATCTGACGGCGCTGTTGGCCGCATTGGCCGTGTGGGTATCGTTGGGCAGGCACAGGGCGATCAGCAGTGACAGCAGCGCCAAGCCGACAAACGCGGCGTAACACAACGAAAACAACGGATAGCCGCCCATGTCGCGCAGCCATTCGGTGAGCGTCGGCCCGACCACGGCAGCGATGACGCCGCCGGCCACGACCAGCGAAAGGGCCTTGGGTTTCAGGGCCTGGGCAAGGTTGTCTGTGGCTGCAAAGCGGTTGAAGTTGGCAAAAGCGATGTACACACCCAGCGCAGAATGGCTGAGTATCAAGGTTGCGAAGTGCTGGTGCTGCACCGCCAGAAAGCCGCTGACGCCTGACAGCGCCAGGGGAATCGCGCCGAGCATGAACGCTTTCTTGCGACCAATGCGGCTCATCAACCTGGAAACCGGATAGGTTGCCAGCATCAGGCACAGAAACTGGAAGCCATAAGGCACCGTAGACCACGCGGCATCTGGCGCCAGCGCGGCACCGACGATGGCAGCCATGGTTACCGACATGACCGCCGTGGTCAGGTTGATCGACTGTGCGCTGAAATACAGGTAAGTGCGCCGCGGCAGGGTGCTGGTCATAGTGCATGCTCGTGATAGGTGGACAGGTCGATTTCGGCATCAGGGAACACGCAGATCAGCCGTTCCTTGCCTTTGCCCAGACGCTTGCGCCGAACGCTCAGCCGCCCGATGCGTCGAGGTGAATCCAGGTGCGTGCCACCGCACGGGATCTCGATGCCGTCGTAGGTCCACAAGCGGGCGTCCTCCAGCCCCTCGACCGCGTAGTGCTCGATGGGCGCGTTGCAACCGATCAGTTCATTCGCCCGCCGTTCTATCTCGACCACGTCCTCGGCCGTGAAGGCGTCCTCGACCAAAAAGTCGAAGCGGGCCGTGTCCTCCTTGATATGGCAGCCGATGGTCCACTGCTTCAGTTCCTCCCGCAGCCCGACGGCAGCGGCATACAGAAAGTGGCTGGCACTGTGCGAAAGCGTTAGACGTTCGCGCCGTTCAACGTCGATGGTGACGCGGGCCGGCATGCCGACCGTGACCTCATCCAGCACATGCAGGTCGTCAGGGTGCAAGCTGTGAATAATGATGCCGCCCAGCTTTCCGCCCTTGAAACCTTCCAGGCGAATGGGGCTGCCGTAGAGTTTTTTAACCCAGACAAATCGCACGGTACCCATGGGGAGTTCAATCGTGCCGAAGTCCGCCTCCTGGCCGCCACCTTCGGGATAAGCGACGGTACTTTGCAACTCGATGCCGTCACTGTGCACCCGGGTAACTTGCGTGTTGGCACCCGCCAGGTATTGATCCTTGTAATACAGTTTTTCGGTATTGCGCATAACTTCATAGTTCAGAGCGTTCATGATTCAAGTACCACCTGCAATGATGTTTTAACCTGCACCCGGGCAGCAGCAGGAACGTCTTTGGTCACAATGCAACCCGGCCCGATAAAGGCGCCATCACCGACATGGATTGCACCCAGTACACTGGCGAAAGCGCCGATCTGCACGCGGTTGCCAAGCGTCGGATGCCTCGCGTTCGACGGGTTGTCGCTGATACCGCGAGCACCCAGGGTGACGCCGCCGAGCACGTAGCAATCGTCACCAATGGTCGAGGTTTCGCCGATGACGGTGCCCATGCCGTGATCGATGATGAAGCGCGCGCCGATGCGGCTACGGAAGTGGATCTCCGCTCCAGAAAGCATTTTTCCGCGCCGTGAAATCATGGCGGCGAGGCATTGGCCGCCGGCGCCATATGAAGCTGCGCTGTTGCTGTAGACCCAGTGGGCAAGCCGGTAATGCAACACAGCGGAATAAGAGGTATAGGTTCTGGCAATGAAGATGAGGTCACGGCCGGCGGCCGGGTCCTTCATGGCAAATGCGAGCAGGTCGGCATGCGCCTGCTCGGTCACTTCATCAATAATCGCTGTTGTTTTCAGCGCTTCGAATTCTTCAATTGAACAGCACTCCAATAACGCAGAGGTCACAAGGTTTTTTACAACTTTGTATGACTCCAGTTCATCAGGCACAGGAAGCCTGGCAATGACGGCTGATTGCATGTCCATAGGGGGCAGGGCTCGATATCCAGTTGTCTGGTTTGAACAGACGTTAAATGTGCTGCCAAGGCGGGCAGCCGAAAGTTCCGACAAGGGGATAGTGGCATGTACTGGCCACTTGCAAACGAACAGTCGACAAGCATTTCCGTTAACTGTTAGGCTTTTTTTTCTAACGGTTTCGGACCTGCCATGATCACCAGCAACCTTCATCTCCTGTTGAAACAACGCCTGGATGCGGGTGAATGGTTGCCTGGCCAGCGCATGCCCTCGATTCGCAAGCTGACAGCTGCCGTCGACTTCAGTTACCACGATGTGGTGTCGGCCTATGCCCAGCTGGTCAGCGAGGGGGTGTTGACGGCGTCACCCGGCCGCGGCTACTTCGTTGCCAACCGCAGCCGCCAAGCCAGCGTGATCCACGAGCCCGAGTGCATGGCCGGCGACCCGCTGTTCCGCCTGCTGCAGGGTGGCCAGCACTACACCAAACTGGGCAGCGGCTGGCTGCCGCCCGCCTGGCGCGACACCGAGCTACTGGCCAAGGCGATCCGGCGCACCGCGCGGCTGGAACAAAGTTCGCTGGCCGAATATGGCGATATCCAGGGCTACCTGCCCATGCGCAAGCAGCTGTGCGTGCACATGAAACGGCTGACCCGCGTCGAAGCCCGCCCCAACCAGCTGCTGACCACGCTGGGCGCCACCCAAGGGCTGGACCTGGTTGCGCGGCTATTGATCAAGCCGGGCGACCATGTATTCGTCGATGAGCCGGGCAACGGCAACCTGATCAAGCTGATCCAGCTGGCGGGTGGGCACGTGGTCGGCATCCGGCGGACCCAGGACGGGCCGGATGTGGACGAAATGCGAAGCTACCTGGCCACGCACAAGGTCAAGGCGTTCTTCTGCAACAGCACCTTCCACAACCCGACCGGCAGTAACATCAGCCCACACATCGCCTTCAGCGTGCTGCGCCTGGCGGTGGAGCACGAGTTCTACGTGGTCGAGGACGATGTGTATGGCGACTTCAGCCCGGCCGTGCGCCAGACCTTCGCCGAACTGGACAACCTGGACCGGGTCATTTACGTGGGCAGTTTCTCCAAATGCCTGTCGGCCTCACTGCGCGTAGGCTTCATTGCCTGCTCGCAAGACCTGATCGAACCGCTGACGCGCCTGAAGCTGCTGACCTGCGTCGCCGTGCCGGCGTTCTGCGAACGCTTCGTCAACACCATATTGTCGGATGGCACTTATGCCCGGCACATGAAGGACGTGCAGCAGCGCCTGATTCGCCAGCAAGTGCAAACCCAACGCCTGTTGCTCGAGCGCGGCTGGCAGTTCGAAATTGCCCCGCAAGGGGGTATGTTCCTGTGGGTCTACCACCCAGACCTGCCCGACCTGCAACCTTTCATGCGCAAACTGGAACAGCACAAGATCCTGCTGATGCCCGGTTCTGCATTTGCCGTCACCCGTGACTACCGGCGCTACGCACGTATCAATTGCACGCATTTTTCGGACGCCCTGGCCGATCACTTCGACGTTTGATCCGCCGCCGGCAAATAAACCGACCCAGGACCTTGCATGGCGCCTGCGCGCTAACTACCTTTAGCGCCTTTCCAAACCAGCCTCGCCTTGCAGGAGCCCTTGCCATGGCCGCCCCCGCCTTTCCACCCTTCCGCCCGCGGTTCGCAACCGCTGCCACGCTGCTCGGCATGCTCGGGCTGGCCGGCTGCCAGACGGGCGGCTACCAGAACAGCGTGCCACCGACCAGTGGTGTGCAGCCGCTCAAGGGCCTGGCGCAGAATGTTTCGGTGCGGCGCAATGCCATGGGCGCGCCGCTGATCGAAAGCAGCAGTTTTCATGACGCGCTGTTCAGCCTGGGCTATGTACATGCCGGCGATCGCATCGAGCAGATGGTCGCCATGCGCCTGCTGGCCCAAGGCCGCTTGGCTGAACTGGCCGGCAGCGAAGCACTGGACATCGACCGCCTGATGCGCGCCGCCAACCTCAAGCAGAGCGCCGCCCAGCAATATGCCGACGCGTCGCCACGGCTCAAGCGCTTCTTTGAAGTGTATGCGCGCGGGGTCAACGCCTACCTGTTCCGCTACCGCGACAAATTGCCTGCCGAACTGGCCAGCACCGGCTATCGCCCGGAATACTGGAAGCCCGAGGACTCCGCGCTGATCTTCTGCCTGTACGCGTTCAGCCAGTCAGTCAACCTGCAGGAAGAGCTCAGCGCCCTGACCTTGGCGCAGAAGGTCGGCAGCGACAAGCTGGCCTGGCTGCTGCCCGGTGCCCCGGACGAGCCGTTGGCGCACAGCGAAATGGACAAGCTCAAGGGGCTGAACCTTGCCAGCCAGTTGCCGGGGCTGCCAGCCCTGGCGGCCACCAGCCAGAAACTGGCCGATCTCGACCTGCTCGGCAGCCCAGGCTCCGCCAACCTGGCCCTGGGCCCGCAGCGCAGCCGCAGCGGCAAAAGCCTCATGGCCAGCGACAGCCGCGCTGCCTGGGCGTTGAGCCCGGTGCAGATCCATACCAGCAAATATCAGGTTGCCGGGCTGTCGCTGCCTGGCCTGCCCATCGTGCTGGCCGGTTACAACGGCAAGCTGGCCTGGAGCAGCAGCGCGGTCATGGCCGACAACCAGGACTTGTTCCTGGAGCAATTGCGTCGCCAGGGCAGCCAGCTGAACTATCTGGCCGACGGCAAATGGCTGCCCGCCCGCCCCCGTAGCGAAACCTTCTTCGTCCGCGGCCAACGGCCGCTGCGCGAGGTCATGTACGACACCCGTCACGGCACCCTGCTGGCCCAGCCAGCCAACGCCAGCCTGGGCCTGGCGTTGAACCTGCCGCAGTTCAAGGGCGACCGCAGCCTGGATGCGCTGTTCAACCTGACCCGGGCCAGCAACGTCGAGCGGGCGTTCGACAGCACCCGTGAAGTGACTGCCGCGGCGCTGAACTTCGTATTCGCCGAACCCGAGCACATCGGTTGGCAAGTCAGTGGCCGCTACCCCAACCGCCGTGAAGGCCAGGGCCTGCTACCCTCGCCAGGTTGGGACGGGCGCTACGACTGGGATGGCTACGCCGACCCGATGCTACACCCGTATGACCAGGACCCGAGCGCGGGCTGGATCGGCCACGCCAACCAGCGCAGTCAGCCGCGTGGCTATGGCATGCAGCTGTCCAATACCTGGTACTACCCTGAGCGCGCCGAACGCCTGGCCCAGCTGGCAGGCAATGGTCGCCACGACAGCCGCAGCCTGATGGCCCTGCAGAACGACCAGGTGACCTTGCTGGCCGACAAGCTCAAGCAGATGTTCGACGCCCCCGGCATGGCCCTGCCACTGAAGCAGGCGATCGACGCCCTGCCTCCCGCACAGCGCGACAAGGCCCGTGAGGCACTGACCCGGCTCAAGGCTTTCGACGGCCGCCTGAGCCCGGTGTCGGCGGATGCCGCGTTGTACGAACTGTTCCTCCAGGAAGTGGCGCGGCAGACCTTCCTCGACGACCTCGGACCGGAGTCTGGCCCGGCCTGGCAAGCCTTTGTCAGCAATGCACGGCTGTCATTCTCGGCACAGGCCGATCACCTGTTGGGCCGTGATGACAGCCCGTTCTGGGATGACCGCAACACCGCGCAGAAAGAAGACAAGCCCACCATCCTCGCCCGCAGCCTGGCGGGCGCGGTGGATGCCGGCACCGCGCAACTGGGGGCCGACCGCCGTGCCTGGCAGTGGGGCAGGCTGCACCAGTATCGCTGGCCGGCACCGGCCTACCATGGCCTGGGCGACGCCCTGAGCCGCTCGCCGCTGGCCGCAGGCGGCGACTTCAGCACCCTGGCCCTCACCCCGTACGCCTGGGGCAGCGACTTCGATACCCGTCTGCCGGCCTCGGCGCGGATGATCGTCGACTTCAGTCAGGCCGAACCGCTGCAGGTGCTGACCAGCAGCGGCCAGTCCGGCAACCCGGCCAGCGCGCACCACGGCGACGCGCTGGATGCCTGGTTCAAAGGGCGTTTCATGAGCCTGCCACTGCAGCCGCAGAATTTCGGGCGGGCGTATGGCAACCAGCGTTTGACCTTGGTGCCGGGGCGGTAAGGCATATGTAACGGGGGAGGCTGAGAAACGCCTGACCAGATATTGGCAGCGCCTGTGGGATCGTGCGCCGCCCGCGCGGCGCTTCGCGGGTCAAGCCCGCTCCCACATCTGTTTCGGGCCAATCATTCCTGTGAGGGCACCGCTGTCCGCCTTGTTAGACCGCTCAATGTCGAGCCATGCGCCAAGGGGGCGTACCAATCTGCCACAGGATTAACTGACCCGAAATGTGGGAGCGGGCTTGCCCCGCGAAGCGCCGCGCGGGCGGCGCACGATCTCACAGGCGCTGCCAGTTGCCCGCCCGGCACCTGCCAACCCCAACCCGTCCGAACTTCCTGCCTCCACCACGGCTCCTAACTGGTAACTCAGCCCGTGCAAAACGCCCATGGACCTCGTGATTGCTCGCCCCGAAGGCCTGTACTGCCCGCCTGGGGATTTCTATATCGACCCCTGGCGGCCCGTGGACCGAGCCGTGATCACTCATGGCCACGGCGACCACGCACGCACCGGCAATGGCCATTATCTGACCGCCAGCCCCGGGGCCGGTATCCTGCGCAGCCGCCTGGGCCAGGACATCGATCTACAGACCCTGCCCTACGGCCAGCGCCTGCTACACCACGGCGTGACACTGAGCCTGCATCCGGCCGGGCATGTGCTGGGCTCGGCGCAAGTGCGCCTGGAGTATCAAGGCGAAGTCTGGGTCGCCTCAGGCGACTACAAAGTCGAGCCCGATGGCACCTGCACGCCCTTCGAACCTGTGCCGTGCCATACCTTCATCACCGAATCGACCTTCGGCCTGCCGATCTACCGCTGGCCGAGCCAGGCCGAGATCTTCGCCGGCATCAATACCTGGTGGCGGGCCAATAGCGAGCAAGGCAAGGCCAGCGTGTTGTTCTGCTATGCCTTCGGCAAGGCCCAGCGGATTCTGCACGGGCTGGACGCCAGCATCGGCCCGATCCTGGTGCATGGTGCCGTCGAACCGCTCAACCGGGTCTACCGCGAGGCCGGTGTCCGGCTGCCGGAAACCCGCTATGCCGGCGACATCCCACGCAACGACCCACTACTGCGCCAGGCATTGGTCCTGGCTCCGCCATCAGCCGGAGGCAGCAGCTGGATGCGCCGTTTTGGTGACTACAGCGATGCGTTCGCCAGCGGCTGGATGCTGTTGCGTGGGACACGCCGACGCCGGGGCGTAGACCGCGGTTTCGTGCTTTCCGACCATGCCGACTGGCCAGGCCTGCTCTGGGCCATCGGCCAGACCGGCGCAGAACGGGTTATGGTCACCCACGGCTCGGTCAACGTGCTGGTGCGCTACCTCAACGAGCAAGGCCTGGATGCCCGTGCCTTCGTCACCGAATATGGTAACGAGGACGACGCACCGGACACTGGGCTTTCGCCATGAAAGCCTTCGCCATGCTGTACCTGCGCCTGGACGCGACCACCTCCAGCAACGCCAAGCTCGAGGCTCTGCGCGACTACTTCGCGGCAGCGCCCGCCGAAGATGCTGCCTGGGCCGTGTACTTCCTGGCCGGCGGGCGTCCGCGGCAACTGGTGCCCACGCGTCTTCTGCGCGAACTGGCAACGGCCTTGGCCGGCTTGCCGGACTGGCTGTTCGAAGAAAGCTACCAAGCCGTCGGCGACCTGGCAGAGACCATATCGCTACTGCTACCGCTGCATGCCCAAGGCAGCGACGAAGGCTTGGCGACCTGGGTTGAACAACACTTGCTGCCCTTGCGTGGACTGCCGCCTGAACAGGTCCGGCAGCGCCTGCCACCGCTGTGGGCGCAACTCGAACGCCCCACCCTGATGCTTTGCCTGAAACTGATCACCGGCAGTTTTCGCGTGGGCGTGTCCAAGTTGCTGGTTACCCGCGCGCTGGCGCAATTGGCCGGGCTGGATGCCAAACGCGTGGCCCAGCGCCTGGTCGGCTACACCGATATCAGCCATCGCCCTACGGCCGCCAGCTATCAAAAGCTGATTGCTGCTGAATCCGCCGATGAACACAGCCAGCGTGGTGGCCAGCCCTATCCATTCTTCCTCGCCCATCCGCTGCAAGTCCCAGTCGAGCAGTTCGATGCCTTCCTCGGGCCGCCGAGTGCCTGGCAAATCGAGTGGAAGTGGGACGGTATTCGCGCCCAGGTGGTCAAGCGCGATGGCCAAATCTGGATCTGGTCACGCGGCGAGGAACTGGTGACCGACCGTTTCCCCGAACTGCACAGCCTGGCGCAGACGCTCCCGGACGGCGTGGTGCTCGACGGGGAGATTCTGGTCTGGAAGCCGGGAAATGGAGATGAACTGGCCGTACAGCCGTTTGCCTTGCTGCAGCAGCGCATCGGGCGCAAAACGCTGGGCAAGAAGCTGCTGAACGATGCGCCTGTCGTGCTGCAGGCCTACGACCTGCTGGAGTGGCAAGGCGAAGACTGGCGCAGCCGAGCGCAACACGAACGGCGCAGCCAACTGCAACGGCTGGTCGATGAACACCCGCTTGCACCGGTGCTGCTGTCGCCGCTGCTTGAAGGCCCGGACTGGGCCGACCTTGCCCGACAGCGCGAGCTTTCGCGCAGCCTGGGCGTCGAGGGCCTGATGCTCAAGCAGCGCGAAGCCCTTTACGGGGTGGGCCGGACCAAGGACATGGGCACCTGGTGGAAGTGGAAGATCGACCCGTTCAGCATCGATGCCGTGCTGATCTATGCCCAGCGCGGGCACGGCCGTCGGGCCAGCCTGTACAGCGACTACACCTTCGCTGTGTGGGACGCGCCAGCCGGCTCGCCGGGGCGGGCACTGGTGCCGTTTGCCAAGGCCTATTCAGGGCTCAGTGATGAAGAAATGCGCAAGGTCGACGCCATCATTCGCAAGACCACGGTGGAAACCTTCGGCCCTGTGCGCAGCGTGACGCCCACGCTGGTGTTCGAGCTGGGCTTCGAAGGCATCGCCCTGTCCCGCCGCCACAAGAGCGGCATCGCCGTACGCTTTCCGCGCATGCTGCGCTGGCGCCTGGACAAGCCGGTGGATGAAGCGGATGACCTGGCGACGCTGCAGGGCCTGCTGGCCTGACACCCGTTCCGGACCGTGCTGGCTGGTTCGCGGTAGCCAGGTAAACACCGATGGAGGCGCAAGGCCGGAAACTGTGCTTCTATCTGAATGCCGACCCGTGTCGCAGACCGTTTTCGCCACGCAGCCAGGACCACCATGCACCATTCAACCCACGACCTGCTCTCGCCCGTTCCGGGCATCACCCGTCAACTGCACAGTTTCCACTTCGGCCCCCGCGGTGGCGGCAAGGTGTATATCCAGGCCTCGCTGCACGCCGACGAGCTGCCGGGCATGCTGGTGGCCTGGCACCTGAAGCGCCACTTGGCAGAACTGGAGCAACAGGGCCGCCTGCAGCGCGAGATCATCCTGGTGCCGGTGGCCAACCCGGTCGGCCTGGAGCAGGTACTACTGGACGCACCACTGGGGCGGTTCGAACTGCAAAGCGGCGAAAACTTCAATCGCAACTTCGTCGACCTGTCGGACAGCATCGGCGACCAGATCGAAGGGCACCTGACCCAGGACCCGGCACACAACGTCGCGCTGATTCGCGAATTCCTGCGCAGGGGGTTGGATGCGCACCCTGCGCGCACCCCCCTGCAGGCCCAGCGCCTGATCCTGCAACGGCTGGCCTGTGACGCCGACATGGTGCTGGACCTGCACTGCGACTTCGAGGCGGTCGAGCACCTGTACACCACGCCAGACGCCTGGCCGCAGATCGAGCCACTGGCCCGCTACCTGGGCGCCCAGGCCAGCCTGCTGGCGACCGACTCGGGCGGGCAGTCGTTCGATGAATGCTTCAGCCTGGTCTGGTGGCAGTTACAGCAGCGCTTTGGCAAGCGCTTCCCGATTCCGCTGGGCTGCTGCTCGGTAACCGTCGAGTTGCGTGGTCAGGCGGACGTAAGCCATGACCTGGCCAGCAAAGACTGCCGGGCGATCCTCGACTTCCTCACCCATGCAGGCGTTATCGAGGGCACTTGCGGGGCCCTGCCCGCCTTGCACCGCCCGGCTACACCGCTGGCTGCAGTGGAACCAGTGGCGACACCCCTGGGCGGATTGCTGGTGTATCACGCCAAACCCGGCCAACACCTGGAAGCCGGCCATTTGATAGCCGAAGTCATCGACCCGCTCAATGACCGGGTCACCGCCATACGCAATAGCCAGCCCGGCCTTCTGTATGCCCGCAGCGCACGGCGCATGGCAACGGCCGGCATGGTCATCGCCCATGTGGCCGGCGAGCAGGTGTGCCGCAGCGGCTACCTGCTGGGCAATTGATCCGGTAAAACCATTGCCGCCAACGGGAGGTCTGTAGAAACACAGCCTTCGAAGGACCACCCGCCACATGCCCTCCACCCCCGACCTCGCCAATGCCTGGTTTGCCAAACGTGGCTGGAAGCCATTCGCATTCCAGCGTCGGGTATGGGCGGCGCTGGAGCGCGGCGAGTCAGGCCTGCTCCACGCCAGTACCGGTGCTGGCAAGACCTACGCGGTATGGCTCGGTGCGCTACGTGCGTTCAAGGCCCCAGCCCAGGGTCGCCAGCCGGCACCGTTGCAAGTGGTATGGGTTACCCCCATGCGCGCACTGGCCGCAGACACCGCACGCGCTTTGCAGGCGCCGCTGGAGGAGCTGGAGCTGCCCTGGAGCGTTGGCGTGCGCAGCGGCGACACCGGGAGTGCTGAGCGTGCCCGGCAAAGCCGGCGCCTGCCAAGCGTGTTGGTCACCACACCCGAGAGCCTGACGTTGCTGCTGACCCGGGCCCAGGCCCGTGAGGACTTCGCCACGCTGCGCCTGGTAGTGGTGGACGAATGGCACGAACTGCTTGGCAACAAACGGGGCGTGCAACTGCAACTGGCCCTTGCCCACCTGCGCCAATGGCTACCTGGGCTGACGACCTGGGGCCTCTCGGCCACCCTCGGTAACCTGCAGCACGCGCTGGATGTGTTGCTGCCGCAAGGCGGCCAGCTGATACAGGGGCGACAAGACAAGGCATTGCAGGTCGACACCCTGCTGCCGATGGCGATAGAACGCTTCCCCTGGGCCGGCCATATGGGGCTGAAGATGCTTGCCCAGGTCAGCCAGGAAATCGATGCCAGTACCAGTTGCCTGGTATTTACCAATACCCGAGCCCAGGCCGAGCTGTGGTACCAGGCCCTGCTTGAAGCCCGCCCGGACTGGGCCGGCCTGATTGCCCTGCACCATGCCTCGCTGGCCCGCGATACCCGCGATTGGGTCGAGCGCAGCCTCAAGCAAGGCAACCTGAAAGCGGTGGTCTGCACCTCCAGCCTGGACCTGGGCGTGGACTTCCTGCCAGTGGAGCGGGTGCTGCAGATCGGCTCAGCCAAAGGCATTGCGCGGCTGATGCAACGGGCGGGGCGCTCGGGGCACGCGCCTGGGCGGCGCTCGCGAGTCACGCTGGTGCCTACCCACAGCCTGGAACTGGTCGAGGCGGCGGCGGCCCGGCAGGCACTGGCCGCCGGGCACATCGAAGCCCGCTTCTCACCGCGCCTGTGCATGGACGTGCTGGTGCAGCACGTGGTCAGCATGGCCCTGGGCAGTGGCTTTCACCCCGAGCAACTATTGGCCGAAGTGCGCAGCACGTGGGCTTTTGCCGGGTTGCGCGACAGCCAGTGGCAGTGGGCACTGGATTTTGTCTGCCACGGCGGCAGTTCACTTACCGCCTACCCCGACTACCAGCGCGTTGAGCGCCAGGCCGACGGGGTGTATCGAGTGGCCAGCGAACGCCTCGCTCGTCGCCACCGCATGGGCATCGGTACCATCGTCAGCGATGCCAACCTGCAACTGAAATTCTGGAGCAAGGGCGGTGGCGGCAAGACCTTGGGCAGTGTCGAAGAAGCGTTCATCGCCCGCCTGCGGCCCGGCGATACGCTGGTGTTTGCCGGGCGGGTACTGGAACTGGTGCGCGTTGAGAACATGACCGCCTATGTGCGTCGCAGCACCGCGCGCAAGGCTGCGGTAGCCCGTTGGAACGGTGGGCGCATGCCGCTCTCGAGCGAACTGGCCGATGCGCTGGTCGAACAGCTCGACGCGGCTGCCCATGAACGCTTCGACGGCCCGGAGATGCGCGCAGTGCGCCCATTGCTGGCACTGCAGGCGCAATGGTCAGCCTTGCCCACAACCGGGACGCTGTTGGCCGAAACCTTCAAGTCCCGCCAGGGCTGGCACTTGTTCCTGTACCCGTTCGCCGGGCGCATGGCCAACCTGGGCCTGGCCAACCTGATTGCCTGGCGGGTCAGCCGCACCCAGCCACTTTCGGTTTCGATCGCGGTCAATGACTATGGGTTCGAACTGCTCAGCCCGGGGAATGTGGACTGGGCTACGCATCTGCCCCAGGCACTGAGCACCGAGCAGCTGCTGGAGGATGTGCTGGCCAGCCTGAATGCGGGGGAGATGGCGCTACGGCGCTTTCGCGAAATTGCCCAGATTGCTGGGCTGGTGTTTGGCGGATACCCGGCCGCGCAAAAAAGCACCCGGCAGATCCAGGCGTCCAGCGGGCTGTTCTACGAAGTGTTCCGCAAGCATGATGCGGGTAACCTGCTGCTTGGCCAGGCGCGGGATGAGGTATTGAGTGAAGAACTGGAGATTGAACGGTTGCACCGGCAGCTGCTGAAAATGAATGGGTTGCGGTTGGACCTGCAGGCACTGAAGCGGCCAGGGCCGCTGGCGTTCGCCTTGTTGGTGGAGGGAATGCGCGAAACTTTGAGTACCGAAAAACTGGCGGACCGGATTGCGCGGATGGTTGCGGAGCTGGAGCACGCGGCAGGCGCGGGACAATGAACCATCAGGCCATCGAGCACTGCGGCCAGCTTCTATGGCTGCTCCCGGACAAGTCCATTTACTGGCCAGCACAGCGCGCCCTGCTGGTTGCCGATGTGCATATCGGCAAGGCCGCCAGCTATCGCGCGTTGCACCAACCTGTGCCGCGCGGCACTACCGAGGCGAATTTCGCCCGCCTGGACGCCTTGCTGGAGGCCTATGACTGCGAACGACTGATCGTGCTAGGCGACTTTCTGCATGCGCGCACAGCCCGGGCACCCGCAACGCTAGCGCGCCTGTATGCCTGGCGAGAACGGCATCAGGACCTGAAAATCGTGCTAATTCGCGGCAATCATGATCGCAACGCCGGCGATCCGCCTGCTTCGTTGAATATCGAAGTGCAGGACGAACCGTGGATTCTGGGCCCCTTTGCGCTGCAACATGAACCCAAGGCCCACCCGACACACCCGGTACTGGCAGGCCACGTGCACCCGGTCTTCGTCTTGCGCGGCAAGGCCCGTCAACGCCTGCGCCTGCCGTGCTTCCTGATCGATGCGCAGGTCAGCCTGCTACCGGCATTCGGTGAATTCACAGGTGGCTGGGAGGTCACTCCTGCCAGCACCAGCCAGGTTTACCTGGCCGGCGCCGGCCGCGTCTGGCCACTGTAGCGGCGCTCAGGCCACCGGTGCTGGAGGTGGCTCGTCTGGCAAGGTCGGTTCGCCGGGCTCCATGGGGGGAGATTCACCAGGCTCCGCAGGTTGCGGGGTATCGGGATCAGGCTGGTGGGGCACGCCCCCCGCCTGCATCGGCAGCGGGTGCGCCAGTAGTGACCAGGGCAACAACCCGACGTGATTGGGCTGCAGGCCTGCCAGCTTGGCACTGATTGCGGGGTGGAGTTTCATTGGCTGCTCCTGACGTGAGCCGCTACACATCATGCGCAGCAGCATTATCAGGTTGGAGTGCCAAAGGCGCGGGTAATTCCCCGCGCTTGTCGGCTCAGGTACGCGGCAGGGTGACGCCGCGCTGGCCCTGGTATTTGCCACCACGGTCCTTGTACGACACTTCGCATTCTTCGTCGGACTGCAGGAACAGCATCTGTGCCACACCTTCGTTGGCGTAGATCTTCGCCGGCAGCGTGGTGGTGTTGGAGAACTCCAGCGTCACGTGGCCTTCCCACTCGGGCTCGAGCGGGGTGACGTTGACGATGATGCCGCAGCGGGCGTAGGTGCTCTTGCCCAAGCAGATGGTCAGCACGTCACGCGGGATGCGGAAGTACTCGACGGTGCGGGCCAGGGCGAACGAGTTTGGCGGAATGATGCACACGTCACTCTTGATGTCGACAAAGCTGCCGGCATCGAAGTTTTTCGGGTCGACGGTGGCGGAATTGATGTTGGTGAACACCTTGAATTCGTCTGCGCAGCGCACGTCGTAGCCGTAGCTGGAAACGCCGAAGGAGATGACCCGGCTGTCCTGCTCGCCGCGCACCTGGCGCTCGACGAACGGCTCGATCATGCCGTGTTCCTGCGCCATGCGGCGAATCCACTTGTCCGATTTGATGCTCATGGCGGGGGTGTCCTGAAGAGTTGCGTGGTGAAAATCGTGACGCGCATCTTACCGGTCCCGGCGCCCAGGTTAAAGTTCCCTGCCGCATCCCGCGCCGGGCGGGGGTTGTAGCCGCCGTCGATCCGAATTTGCGTAAAGCGCCTTCAGACCATTGGCAGGTTGCGGAAAGTGGGGTAAGGTGACGCCACTGTGCTGCACGTGACACCGAGAATCTCTAGTTTGATGCACGATCCTGATCGGCCCATCGCTGAATTTTCTGCTCTCTTTGCGCTCAGTCCCGGGCAGGGTTTTTCCTGACCGTTATCAAATTGTCCAAGGAGACAGAAAAATGTCCAACCGTCAATCCGGTGTTGTTAAGTGGTTCAACGATGAGAAAGGCTACGGCTTCATCACCCCTCAGTCGGGCGACGACCTGTTCGTGCACTTCAAAGCCATCCAAGCTGACGGCTTCAAAACCCTGAAAGAAGGCCAGGCTGTTACTTTCGTCGCTACCCGCGGCCAGAAAGGCATGCAGGCTGAAGAAGTTCAGATCGCCTAAGTCGATCTCGCTTCCTAGCTTTCAAAAAAACCCGCCTTCTGGCGGGTTTTTTTATGCCTGTGAAAGGCCCTGCATGCAAGGCCGCTCCCATAGACTGACTCATTTTGCCGGGACTTTGTGGGAGCGGGCTTGCCCCGCGAACACCGGCAAAGCCGGTGCCATGCGCCGCAGCCCAAGCGGTTGGGCAATCTCCCACAGGAAATGCGTCAGTCTTCGGTGATGGTAATGCTCGGCATGGCCGGCGCCGCAGCTTCCTGCAACACGATCCGCGCCCCCACCTGGCGGGCCAGCTCCTGGTAAACCATGGCGATCTGGCTTTCCGGTTCGGCAACCGCCGTCGGCTTGCCGCTGTCAGCCTGCTCGCGAATCAGCATCGACAATGGCAGCGACGCCAGCAGGTCGACACCATACTGGCTGGCCAGCTTCTCGCCACCACCTTCGCCGAACAGGTGCTCGGCATGGCCGCAGTTCGAACAAATGTGCACGGCCATGTTTTCGACCACGCCCAGCACCGGAATATTGACCTTGCGGAACATTTCCACGCCCTTCTTGGCATCCAGCAAGGCCAGGTCCTGCGGCGTGGTCACGATCACCGAACCGGCGACCGGTACCTTCTGCGCCAGGGTCAGCTGGATGTCACCGGTACCTGGCGGCATATCGATCACCAGGTAATCCAGGTCGTCCCAGGCAGTCTGGGTGACCAACTGCAGCAGCGCGCCCGAAACCATGGGGCCACGCCAGACCATCGGCGTATTGTCGTCAGTGAGGAATGCCATGGACATGACTTCTACCCCATGGGCCTTGATCGGCACGAACCACTTTTGCTCACGGATCTGTGGCCGGGTGCCTTCAGCGATACCGAACATCACGCCCTGACTTGGGCCGTAGATGTCGGCATCGAGAATACCCACCCGTGCACCTTCGCGGGCGAGGGCCAAGGCCAGGTTGGCCGCGGTGGTCGACTTGCCCACCCCGCCCTTGCCCGAGGCCACGGCGATGATGTTCTTGACGTTGGCCATGGCCGGGACCTGGGCCTGGGCCTTGTGCGCAGCCACTACGCAGTCGATCGACACCTCGGCGCCGCTGACGCCCTCCAGGTTGCCGATGGCAGTCTGCAGTACCTGCGCCCAGCCGTTCTTGAACAGCCCTGCGGCATACCCCAACTGCAACTGCACGCGGACCTGCCCGCCCTGGATATCGATGGCGCGCACGCAACCGGCGCTGACCGGGTCCTGGTTCAGGTAGGGGTCGGTGTACTGGCGAAGCACGCCTTCGACGGCGGCACGGGTGACGGCACTCATGGAGACTCCCATTGGCAAACTGAATGTAAAACAGGCGCCTATCCTAACCCGTCAATCGTCAGCAGATGCGCTTGCGGGGTGAAATATCTTCGCCAGCCCTTTATAGTGGCCGATCACCCTCATTTTTACCCCGAGCCAGATAAGTAGCCGAGCCACCATGTCCGAGCCACGTCAGATTCTCGTTACCAGCGCCCTGCCCTATGCCAATGGATCGATCCATCTCGGCCATATGCTGGAGTACATCCAGACGGACATGTGGGTGCGCTTCCAGAAACTGCGCGGCAACCAGTGCATCTATGTCTGCGCCGACGACGCCCACGGCTCGGCCATCATGCTGCGCGCCGAAAAGGAAGGCATCACCCCGGAGCAACTGATTGCCAATGTCCAGGCCGAGCACAGCAGCGACTTCGCCGACTTCCTGGTGGACTTCGACAACTTCCACTCCACCCACAGTGAAGAAAACCGCGAGCTGTCCAGCCTGATCTACTCGCGCCTGCGTGATGCCGGCCACATCGCTACCCGTTCGGTGACGCAGTATTTCGACCCGGAAAAGGGCATGTTCCTCGCTGACCGCTTCATCAAGGGCACTTGCCCCAAGTGTGCGGCCGAAGACCAGTACGGCGACAACTGCGAAAAGTGCGGCGCCACCTACGCGCCAACCGAGCTGAAGAACCCCAAGTCGGCGATCTCCGGTGCCACCCCGGTACTGCGCGACTCCCAGCACTTCTTCTTCAAGTTGCCAGACTTCCAGGCCATGCTGCAGCAATGGACCCGTAGCGGCACCCTGCAGGACGCGGTCGCCAACAAGCTGGCCGAATGGCTGGACTCCGGCCTGCAGGAATGGGACATTTCCCGCGATGCACCGTACTTCGGCTTTGAAATCCCGGGCGAGCCAGGCAAGTACTTCTACGTGTGGCTGGATGCACCGATCGGCTACATGGCCAGCTTCAAGAACCTTTGCGCCCGCCGCCCGGAACTGGACTTCGACGCGTTCTGGAATCAAGACTCGAAGGCCGAGCTGTATCACTTCATCGGCAAGGACATCGTCAACTTCCACGCCCTGTTCTGGCCAGCCATGCTCGAAGGCGCCGGCTTCCGCAAGCCGACCGCAGTCAACGTGCACGGCTACCTGACCGTCAACGGCGCCAAGATGTCCAAGTCGCGCGGCACCTTCATCAAGGCCCGCACCTACCTCGATCACCTGCAGCCGGAATACCTGCGCTACTACTACGCAGCCAAGCTGGGTCGCGGCGTCGATGACCTCGACCTGAACCTTGAAGACTTCGTGCAGAAGGTCAACTCCGACCTGGTTGGCAAGGTGGTCAACATCGCCAGCCGCTGCGCCGGCTTCATCCACAAGGGCAACGACGGTGTCATGGTCAGCGGTGATGCTGCCCCTGAGCTGACCGAGGCCTTCCTGGCAGCGGCCCCCTCCATCGCTGAAGCTTACGAAGGCCGCGACTTCGGCCGTGCCATGCGCGAGATCATGGCGCTGGCCGACCGTGCCAACGCGTGGATCGCCGACAAAGCGCCCTGGTCGTTGGCCAAGCAGGAAGGCAAGCAGGATGAAGTGCAGGCCATCTGCGCCCAGGGCATCAACCTGTTCCGCCAGCTGGTGATCTTCCTCAAGCCAGTGTTGCCCCTGCTGGCGGCCGACGCCGAAGCTTTCCTCAACGTGGCCCCGCTGACCTGGAACGACCACTTGTCGCGCCTGGAAAACCACCCGTTGAACCCGTTCAAGGCGCTGATGAGCCGCATCGAGCCGGCCAAGGTGGAAGCCATGGTCGCGGCCAGCAAGGAAGACCTGCTGGCAGCCGAAGCCAAAGCCCCGGCAGGCAACGGCGAGCTGACCAAGGACCCGCTGTCCGCAGAAATCGAGTTCGACACCTTCGCCGCGGTCGACCTGCGCGTAGCGCTGATCGTCAAGGCCGAGGCTGTACCGGGTGCCGACAAACTGCTGCAACTGACCCTGGACATTGGTGACGAGCGCCGCAACGTATTCTCCGGTATCAAGTCGGCTTACCCCGACCCGTCCAAGCTGGAAGGTCGCCTGACCATGATGGTGGCCAACCTCAAACCACGCAAAATGCGCTTTGGCGTATCCGAAGGCATGGTCATGGCGGCGGGCCCTGGCGGCGAAGAAATCTACCTGCTGAGCCCGGACAGCGGCGCCAAGCCAGGGCAGCGCATCAAGTAAGCAACCTTGCCGAGGGCTGCTTCGCAGCCCATCGCAACGCCGGTCCTGCCGGGTGCAAGCGCACACCTGTGGGGGCGGCCTTGTGTTGAGACAGGGCCGCAAAGCGGCCCCAAGGCTTCGGCGCCAATCACCGGACCACCCCCCCCGATTCCCGGCTATCGTTTTCTCATGAGCGATTTCCTCCTGGTCCTGATCAGCGCTGCGCTGGTCAATCACCTGTGCCAACCACCACAGCCCGTTTCCCGGCTGCATCTGCATGTGCACGGCCTGGCCTGCGCCCTGTGCATTGCCCTGGGCGTGATCGGTGCGCAAGTGCTGGTGCGCGGGATACTGGCTCCGCTGCACGCCCTCGACCTTGCACTGTTCCTGCTTCTGCCATGGCTAGCGCTGCTCGCCTGGGGCCTGCCACGGCTGCTGGCCAAGTTGCGCCCGGCCTGGCCCGTTGCGGCGTTGCCAGCGCTGCTGTCGAGCAATGCCGTAGTCCTGGGGCTTGCCCTGCAACAGACCAGCGACAGCAGCCCCTGGCTTGCCGCACTGTTGCAAGGCGTGCTGGCGGGCGCAGGTTTCTGGCTGGCACTGGCCTTGTTCGCCGACCTGCGCCAACGCACCGAGCACGCCGATATCCCCGGCGTACTGCGCGGCCTGCCCCTTGAATTGATCGGCGCTGGCGTAATGGCCATGGCCTTTTCCGGCTTCAACGGCATGTTCGCTCAATGACTAGCCCACCCGACCCACGACTGCGCGCGAGCATGGGCCTGGTTTTGCTGGCCTGTGTGCCCGGCCTGCTGGCGCTGCTGTGGCTGCACGGCTGGGGTATGCTGCTGAACCTGTTGCTGTGCGCCTGCGCCGCACTCTTGAGTGAAGCCGCGCTGCTGAAGCTCCGTGGCCAGCCGTGCACTGCAGCGCTGAATGACGGCAGCGCACTGGTGACTGCCGTATTGCTGGCGGCCGCGCTGCCGACCCTGGCGCCATGGTGGTTGCCGGTAGTAGCCACATGCGTTGCCATCGGCATCGGCAAGCAGGCCTTCGGTGGCGTGGGGCGTAACCTGTACAACCCGGCCATGGTTGGTTATGCCTTCGTGTTGCTGAGCTTCCCGCTGCAGATGAACCACTGGCCTGGGCCAGCACCTGGCCTGGTCGACAGCCTGCAGCAATTGTCTGCCGGTGGCGAACAGATCGACGCGTGGGCCCGGCCGACCATTCTCGACGGGCTGCGCCACAATCGCAGCCTCACCATCGAAGAGCTGTTTGCCACCCATCCGGGGTTCGGCGCTATTGGCGGCAGAGGCAGTGAATGGGTGAACCTGGCCTTCCTGCTCGGCGGCCTGTTCCTGCTGCAGCGCAAAGTGATCAGCTGGCATGCGCCACTCGGTCTGCTGGCAGGGCTGTTGGTGTTCAGCCTGCTGGGCTGGAACGGTTCCGGTTCGGACTCCAACGGCTCGCCGTTGCTGCACCTGTTCTCGGGCTCGACCATGCTGGCGGCGTTCTTCATTGCGACCGAGCCGGTGTCCGGCCCCAAGAACGCGTGGGCCAGGCTTGGCTTCGGCCTGGGTGCAGGGCTGCTGATCTACCTGATTCGCACATGGGGCAGCTACCCGGATGGCACGGCGTTCGCCATTTTGCTGATGAACCTGATGTCACCGACGCTCGACCGCCTGGCCATGCGGCATCAGCAGGCCGGCCGATGAAACGCCTGGCACGAGACGCAGGCTTGCTGTTACTGACGTGCGCATTGGCGGTGTCTGCCACCCTGGCCTGGCGGCAGTGGACCAGCCCGGCCATCGCCAATGCCGAGAAGCAGCTGCAAAACCGCCAGCGGCTGGCCGTACTGCCAGCAGGTATTCATGACAACCAGCCTTTGGACAATCCACTGCCCACGCCCGCCGCCCAGCGGCCCAACAGCCGAATCCTGGCGGCTTACCGAGCGACACAGGCGGGTAAGCCAACTGCCATTATCCTGATCACCCAGACCCAGGGCTATGCCGGGCCGATCGTGCTGAGCGTGGCCATTGCCATAAACGGCCGGTTGATCAGCAGCCAGGTGGTTGAACAGCAGGAAACCCCTGGCCTGGGTGCGCGCCTGGGCGACCCGAAGCTGCACTGGCTGGAGCAGTTTGCCAACCGCGATCTGGGCGATCATTGGGCGCTGAAACGGGACCAAGGCGACTTTGACCAGTTGGCGGGCGCAACCGTGACCTCACGCGCAGTCATCACTGCACTGCAGGAGGCGCTTGGCTATTTCGATGAGCAGCGCAGCGTTCTACTGAAGGAAAACGGGCATGAATAGGCTGTATCTACTGGGGGTAAGCCTGGTGCCCCTGCTGGGCGCCACCCGGACCCTGCGCGAAGGCGCCGCCATTGGCTTGTGCGCAATCGTGATGGGCGGCCTGCACCAACTGTTGCTGGCCCCCCTGCGCCAGCGCCTGGCGAATTGCGCCTATGTCGTGGCCAGCCTGCTGCTGCTGGCAGCCTTGGCCAGTTGCCTGCAGATGGCCCTGCGTGCCTGGTCGCTGCCAATGGCACTTGCTCTTGGCTACTATCCACAATTGCTGTGCCTGCTATGCCTGGCCAGCGACCACCTGCTTCCCGAAGAGGGGCGCTGGCGACTGCTTGCCAGCAACCTCGGCGCTGTATTCGCCGTTTGCCTGCTGCTCGGCGCCATTCGCCAATGGCTGGCCGAATTTGCCAACCTGCACCTGGCCACCCTGGCCCCAGGTGCGCTGCTACTGCTCGGACTGCTGCTGGCCTTGTACAATCGTCTGCGTCCGGGCTCCGCCCATTCCCGCCGTCAAGGAAAGCTCTGATTTCATGAATGCCGCCAAACGCCTGGAGATTTTTCGCAGGCTGCACGAAGACAACCCCGACCCAAAGACAGAACTGGCCTACACCACCCCGTTCGAACTGCTGGTAGCGGTGACATTGTCCGCGCAATCCACCGACGTCGGCGTCAACAAGGCCACTGCCCGCCTGTTCCCCGTCGCCAATACCCCCGAGGCCATCTATGCCCTCGGGGTTGAAGGCCTTAGCGAATACATCAAGACCATCGGGCTGTACAACAGCAAGGCCAAGAACGTCATCGAGGCCTGCCGGCTGCTGATCGAGCGCCACGCCAGCCAGGTACCTGAAACCCGCGAAGCCCTGGAGGCGCTGCCCGGTGTTGGCCGCAAGACCGCCAACGTGGTGCTGAACACAGCATTCCGCCAACCGACCATGGCGGTGGACACCCACATATTCCGCGTCAGTAACCGCACAGGTATCGCGCCAGGCAAGACGGTGCTGGAAGTGGAAAAGAAGCTGGTCAAATTCGTACCCAAGGATTACCTGCTCGACGCCCACCACTGGCTCATTCTGCACGGGCGCTATGTATGCCAGGCGCGCAAGCCAAGATGCGGCAGCTGCAGGATCGAAGACCTGTGCGAGTACAAGCACAAAACCTCTGACGATTGAGGCGATAGCTGAAAACCCATCACCACGATTGAAAAAATCTTTTTTACCAGCGTCTGCTTTCTGGTTATAAGGACGGCCAATGGCCCCTTGGCTTGGAGCGACTCATGAGTGCCGATAAAGACGACCTGTCGATCGAAGATGATTTTGTTGCCGCAGACGATGACGCGGAACCGCAGGTGGAAACCGCAAAGACCAACCTGAGCAAGCGCCGTACCATTGACAACATGCTGGAAGAGCGGCGCCTGCAAAAGCAGCTGGCCGATTTCGACTACGATCTGTAGCCCACCGGTGCCCCTGGCAAAGCCTCCTGGCTGGAGGCTTCAAGGCCAGGCGGTCAGTTCAGACCCTGACGTTGTGCCAGCTCGATCAGGTCGACCAGCGAGCGCGCATTGAGCTTCAGCAACAAGCGCGACTTGTAGGTGCTGACCGTCTTGTTGCTGAGGTACATGCTGTCGGCAATTTCCTTGTTCGAACGCCCTCGCGCAAGCTGCTGCAGCACCGTCATTTCACGCGCCGAAAGGCGGTTGACCATGTCGGTCTCGCTGGCCGCCGCCCTGCCACGTGAAGCGTGCATGGCCTGGTTGGGGAAGTAGCTGTAACCCGACAACACCGCCTTGATGGCACTTAGCAGCTCGGTGAGCTCCTGCTGCTTGCACACGTAACCTGCCGCCCCCGCCTGCATGCAGCGCATTGAAAAGTTGCCCGGCGCCTGCGATGTCAAAACCAATACCTTGCTGCCCGGGCTCGATGTCGCCATGCGGGCGATCACCTCCAGGCCATCGAGTTTCGGGATACCGATATCCAGCACCACAATATCCGGCCGGTGTTGCCGTGTCAGCTGCAGCGCAGCCACTCCATTGTCGGTCTCTGCCACGACTTCATACCCATGCCGTTCCATCAGCATGCGTACGGCAAGGCGTATGACCGGATGATCATCCACGATAAGCACTTTATTCATGCGACATCCATTCATTCATTGTTGTTGCTCTGGCATGTCACCATAACCGACGGGACGCCTGCTGGCGCGGCGATTTGCCGAGGAAACACAAGGGCAGAATAAACTCACAACACTTACAGAAATTTCCTACACATCACGACTATGGTTGTAACAAGCAAAGTCCTTATTACCGAAATTCACCGTATTAACCCACGGTTAATAGGCGTCAGCCGAAAACGCGCTGCAGCTTGAAGAAACATTCAATTCGAGCACGGTGAATAACCAACAAAGCATTGCGTGTGGCCATTTACGCCTCACCCGGAAAGCACTCCAGTCTTTAGTTGATCGCGGCCGTCAGGTAAAGATGGACAAAATCGCTGAAGATGCCCCCCATGCCCCAAGCACAACCTGTCGCCCCGCTGACGATCATTGCCATCTTCTCGGGGATCATCGAAGCTTCCGCCCTCGCCACGCTGCCGTTTCTCAGCGAGTCCAGCCAAAATCTCTACACCTGGTTTTTAGTGGGCTTTCCGTTCTTTCTGACGGCACTGTTTTTCCTGACACTGAACTTCAATTCCAAGTCGTTCTACAACTCGCCCGCTGCACGAACGACACACGACAGTACGCCATCACCGAACAGCGAGGCTACAGCCGCAGTGGCCAATGATGCCCCAGAGGTATTGGCGGACGAACCGCTCACCTTCATGTTCTCCGGGCCCGAGGCCCAGCGCATGATGGAGCGGCAACTCCTCCATGCCCTTGCCCAACCGCCTGGACCAACGCGCACCTGGCGCTTTTGCAACCTGGATAAACGTCAATGTGCACAGCTGTCGATCAGTGCACTTGATCGCGATATCGCTCAACACCACTGTTGAACGCACTGGTTTTCCGCAGGCAAAAAAAACCCTGGCATGAGCCAGGGCTTTCGTTGCACAAGCCAGCTATCAGAGCAGCGAACGGCCCTTGTTGGCAGCAATGCGCATGCGCAGGGCGTTGAGCTTGATGAAGCCGGCAGCGTCAGCCTGGTTGTAGGCGCCGCCATCTTCTTCGAAGGTCGCGATGTTGGCATCGAACAGCGAATCGTCCGACTTGCGGCCAACCACGGTCACGTTGCCCTTGTACAGCTTCAGGCGTACCACGCCGTTCACGTTGACCTGCGAAGCGTCGATCATCTGCTGCAGCATCACACGCTCCGGGCTCCACCAGTAGCCGGTGTAGATCAGGCTGGCGTACTTCGGCATCAGCTCGTCTTTCAGGTGAGCGACTTCGCGGTCCAGGGTGATCGACTCGATGGCACGGTGGGCCTTGAGCATGATGGTGCCGCCAGGGGTTTCGTAGCAGCCGCGCGACTTCATGCCGACGTAGCGGTTTTCCACGATGTCCAGGCGGCCGATGCCGTTGGCACCGCCGATGCGGTTCAGGTCGGCCAGGACGGTGGCCGGGGACTTCTCGACGCCGTCGATGGCAACGATGTCACCGTTGCGGTAGGTCAGCTCGAGGTAAGTGGCCTGGTCCGGTGCGTTCTCAGGCGAGACACTCCAGCGCCACATGTCTTCTTCGTGCTCGGTCCAGGTATCTTCTAGGACACCGCCCTCGTAGGAGATGTGCAGCAGGTTGGCGTCCATCGAGTACGGCGACTTCTTCTTGCCGTGACGCTCGATCGGGATGCCGTGCTTCTCGGCGTAGTCCATCAGCTTCTCGCGGGACAGCAGGTCCCACTCGCGCCATGGAGCAATGACCTTCACGCCTGGCTTCAGCGCATACGCGCCCAGCTCGAAACGTACCTGGTCGTTGCCTTTGCCGGTGGCGCCATGGGAAATGGCGTCAGCGCCGGTTTCGTTGGCGATTTCGATCAGGCGCTTGGCGATCAGCGGACGGGCGATGGAAGTACCCAGCAGGTACTCGCCTTCGTAGACGGTGTTGGCGCGGAACATCGGGAATACGAAATCACGCACGAACTCTTCGCGCAGGTCGTCGATGTAGATCTCTTTCACACCCATTGCCTGAGCCTTGGCACGGGCCGGTTCGACCTCTTCGCCCTGACCCAGGTCAGCGGTGAAGGTCACCACTTCGCAGTTGTAGGTATCCTGCAGCCACTTGAGAATCACCGAAGTATCAAGGCCGCCGGAATACGCCAGTACGACCTTTTTTACGTCCGCCATGCCATCACTCCACGGGGTTGTACGGAAAGGGGTCGATTCTAACGGCGTTGCGGATAAATTTACAGTGGGGCGACAGCTTCTGACGACAAAGCGACAAGAACTTTCGCAGGCGCGACGGATATCTTTTGCGGTATGACCTGGCAGCAGACTGATGGCTTCACGGCACCTTCGCACCGGGCACGGCGGTAGCCGGGTTCGCCGCCGCCGGTGCTGGCGCAGCGACCGGCGCCACTTGCCCTGCCGGCTTTTCCACCGGTTTCTCAACCACCGCCACCCGATCCAGCTCGATATTCACCCGCCGATTCCGCGCTCGATTCGCCGCACTGTTGTTCTTCGCCAGCGGATAACGCTCGCCATGGAAGCGCACGGTAATCTGCTCTTCCGCCACCCCATGGGCCTTCAGGTAGTCGGCCACTGCCAATGCCCGGCGGCGCGACAGGTCGCGGTTGGTCAGGCGGTTACCGCTATTGTCGGAGTGGCCGTTGAGCTCGACATGATTTACCGTCGGGTCGGCTTTCATGTAGTCGAGGATCACGTCCAGCCGAGCCTTGGCCGCCTCATCCAGCTCGATACCGCCCCCCGGGAAACCGACTTGGGTCTGGCGCACCTGATCGTAATTCATCGGCAGCAGCTTGCCGGCACATACCTGGTAGTCGTTGTAAGCCTTGGCGAAGCTGACCGGCAGCACCCGCACTTCCATCGGCCTGCCCGCCTCTGCAGTGTAATTGCGCACCACCGTGCTGCGCCCATCAAGCAAGCCATTGATCAGGCGGCTGGCCTGGCCCTGGGACGAGCTGAACAGCACACCCGTGCGGGCCAGGCGCACATTACCCAGGTTGATATCGCCCCGCCCCGGTTGCCAGGGCGCCGCTGCCGCCAGCAAACTGGCGTTGCCGGCCCCCAGCACGTTACTGTCCGAGCGCAGCTGGAACACGGGCTGCTCGCCCGCTCGGCGCACGAATTCACCACTGCCAAAACCGTCGATCGGCTGGATCAGGCGACACTCGAACTGGTCACCCTCGACCCTCCAGGCAATGTTCTCCATGCGCGTCTGGAAAGTCAGTGCGCCGGCCGGCAGGCTGGCGAACAGGGTCAAGAGGGCTAGGTAACGCTGGCGCACGGGCGGCTCCACAAATTCTGACGGCTTACCTGCAGGCTATCGGACGCTGTCCGGAAAACTTGATAGCCGTGCTCGCCCCGGGGTTTTCCGGTAGGATTGGGGCTTGAGTTCGACCCGCCTGGAATCCCCAATGTCCGATCGCCTGACCCTCCTGCGCCCCGACGACTGGCACATCCATCTGCGCGATGGTGCCGTCCTGCCCCACACCGTTGGCGATGTGGCGCGTACCTTCGCCCGTGCCATCATCATGCCCAACCTGGTTCCTCCGGTGCGTAATGCCCAGCAGGCCGATGAGTACCGTCAGCGCATTCTGGCTGCCCGCCCGGCCGGCAGCCGCTTCGAGCCGCTGATGGTGCTGTACCTCACCGACCGCACCAGCCCCGAGGACATCCGCGCGGCCAAGGCCAGCGGTTTCGTGTACGCCGCCAAGATGTACCCAGCCGGCGCCACCACCAACTCCGATTCGGGCGTGACCAGCCTCGACAACATCTTCCCAGCCATAGAGGCACTGGCGGAAGCTGGTATGCCGCTGCTGGTGCATGGTGAAGTCACCCGCAGCGAGATCGACGTGTTCGACCGCGAAAAGCGCTTCATCGACGAGCACATGCGCCGTCTGGTCGAGCGCTTCCCGACGCTGAAGGTGGTGTTCGAACACATCACCACCAGCGACGCCGCGCAGTTCGTCACCGAGGCCCCGGCCAACGTCGGCGCGACCATCACCGCCCAGCACCTGCTGTACAACCGCAACCACATGCTGGTTGGCGGCATTCGCCCGCATTTCTACTGCCTGCCGATCCTCAAGCGCAACACCCACCAGGTGGCGCTGCTGGATGCGGCCACCAGCGGCAACCCGAAGTTCTTCCTGGGCACCGACTCGGCTCCACACGCTCGTCACGCCAAGGAAGCCGCCTGCGGTTGTGCCGGTTGCTACACCGCCTACGCGGCCATCGAGATGTACGCCGAAGCGTTCGAGCAGCGTAACGCGCTGGACAAGCTGGAAGGCTTTGCCAGCCTGCACGGCCCGGCCTTCTATGGCCTGCCAGCAAACACCGACACCATTACCCTGGTCCGCGAAGAATGGACTGCCCCGGACAACCTGCCATTTGGCGAGCAGACCATAGTGCCACTGCGCGCCGGTGAAAAACTGCGCTGGCGCCTGCTGGAGGAAAACGCGTGAGCGAAGACCTCTACGAAGACGACCTGGACACCCAGGGCAGCAGCGGTTCGCGCCACCCCATGGCCGAGCGCTTCCGCGGCTACCTGCCGGTAGTGGTGGATGTGGAAACCGGTGGTTTCAACAGCGCTACCGATGCATTGCTGGAAATTGCCGCCGTTACCATCGGCATGGACGAGAAAGGCTTCCTGTTCCCCGAACACACCTACTTCCACCGCGTGGAGCCGTTCGAGGGCGCCAACATCGAGCAAGCGGCGCTGGAGTTCACCGGGATCAAGCTGGACCACCCGCTGCGCATGGCCGTCAGCGAGGAGAGCGCGCTGACCGATATCTTCCGCGGTGTGCGCAAGGCGCTCAAGGCCAATGGCTGCAAGCGGGCGATCCTGGTCGGTCATAACAGCAGCTTCGACCTGGGTTTCCTCAATGCGGCAGTGGCGCGCAATGACCTGAAGCGCAACCCGTTCCACCCGTTCTCCAGCTTCGACACCGCTACCCTCGCCGGCCTGGCATACGGCCAGACCGTGCTGGCGCGGGCCTGCCAGAGCGCCGACATCGACTTCGACGGGCGTGAGGCGCACTCAGCGCGTTACGATACCGAGAAGACGGCCGAGCTGTTCTGCGGCATCGTCAACCGCTGGAAAGAAATGGGCGGCTGGCGCGACTTCAACGACTGAGTCAGGGTTCTGGGGCCGCTTCGTACGCCCCAAAGCCAGGCACAAAAAAACCGGCCACCAGGGCCGGTTTTTTCATGCACGCAGCAATTACAGCTTGCCGGCGTTCTCGCTCAGGTAGGCAGCAACGCCTTCTGGCGAAGCGTTCATGCCTTTGTCGCCTTTTTTCCAGTTGGCAGGGCAGACTTCGCCGTGCTCTTCGTGGAATTGCAGGGCGTCGACCAAGCGCAGCAGCTCGTCCATGTTACGGCCCAGTGGCAGGTCGTTGATGATCTGCGAACGGACAACACCGTTGGTGTCGATCAGGAAGGCGCCACGGAAGGCCACGCCGCCTTCGGACTCTACGTCGTACGCCTTGCAGATTTCGTGGGTCATGTCGGCAGCCAGGGTGTACTTCACCTGGCCGATGCCGCCGTTGTTGACCGGGGTGTTACGCCAGGCGTTGTGGGTGAAGTGCGAGTCGATCGACACGCCGATCACTTCCACGTTGCGCGCCTGGAAGTCAGGGATGCGGTTGTCCAGGGCGATCAGCTCGGACGGGCAGACGAAGGTGAAGTCCAGCGGGTAGAAGAACACCAGGCCGTACTTGCCCTTGATGGCCGAAGCCAGGTTGAAGCTGTCAACGATCTCGCCATTGCCCAGCACGGCCGGAACGGTGAAATCGGGGGCTTTCTTACCAACGAGTACGCTCATTGTAATCTCCTGATGAGGGTGAAAAACCGTTTGCCGGGCCAGACGGGCTTGCCCGACATCCAACAAAGGCCGACCATCATACACGGCTTCTGGTGACAGGCCGAATCCAACGATCAGGCAACCGCCGGTCGCTCAAGCACGGCCCTTTCAGAAAGTCCTTTGACAAGCATTCTCATTAACATTAAGCTCCAACCCATCGACTCAACCAGCGATGGTCAGCCCTTATGTATGTGTGTCTTTGTGTCGGCGTTACCGACGGACAGATCCGCGATGCGATCTATGAAGGATGCTGCAGTTACAAGGAAGTGCGAGCCGCGACCAATGTCGCCAGCCAGTGTGGCAAATGCGCCTGCCTGGCCAAGGAAGTAGTCCGTGAGACCCTGACCGAGCTTCAGGTCAGCCAGGCAGCCCTGCCCTACCCGGTAGAATTTACCGCCGCCTGAAAAGCCAGATTTCAAAGAACCGGACCAAGCGTCCGGTTTTTTTATGCCTAAGATTCAATAAGTTAGCGTTCCAACGCGGTTCACAAACATTCTTATTCCTATTAATTTTCACTTATTATTCAACAACTTAGGTTTGACACACCTTAGTATCGGGCTCAGACTTCTCTGTATTGGCACACTTCAACAGGGCAGGAACCCACATGAAAGGCGACGTAAGCGTCATCCAGCATCTCAACAAGATCCTCGGAAACGAGCTGGTCGCGATCAACCAGTACTTCCTGCACGCCCGCATGTATGAAGATTGGGGCCTGAACAAGCTCGGCAAGCACGAGTACAAGGAATCGATCGACGAGATGAAGCACGCTGACAAATTGATCAAGCGTATTCTCTTCCTCGAAGGCATTCCCAACGTACAGGACCTGGGCAAGCTGCTGATCGGTGAGCACACCAAGGAAATGCTCGAGTGCGACCTGAAACTCGAGAAGAAAGGCCTGGCCGATCTCAAGGCAGCGATCGCCCACTGCGAGACTGCTGGCGACTTTGGCTCGCGTGACATGCTCGAAGACATCCTCGAAGCCGAGGAAGAACATATCGACTGGCTGGAAACCCAACTGGGGCTGATCGACAAGATCGGTATCGAGAACTACCTGCAGTCGCAGATGGGCGAAGAGTAAATATCCGCCTCATAAAAAAACCCGCATCACGCGGGTTTTTTTATGCTTGCCGAAAATCAGGCTTCGGAGGCCTTGGCCTTGGCAGCAGCGTCCTTGATCAGGGTCTGCAGCTCGCCGGTCTCGAACATTTCCAGCATGATGTCGCTGCCGCCGACCAGCTCACCGGCTACCCACAGCTGCGGGAAGGTCGGCCAGTTGGCGTACTTTGGCAGGTTGGCGCGGATCTCCGGGTTCTGCAGGATGTCGACGTAGGCGAACTTTTCGCCACAGCCCATCACAGCCTGGGATGCCTTGGCCGAGAACCCGCACTGCGGGGCATTCGGCGAGCCTTTCATGTAAAGCAGAATGGTGTTGTTGGCAATCTGCTCTTTGATCGTATCGATGATATCCATCTAGCACCTCAGCTGAACTTTCCGACGCGGTCGTCGGCACGGTGAGGCATTGTATCGGAAAGCCGACCCGTGTGCTCGGCCTTGCCGTCCCTCAAGCGGCCTCCACCTGCACGGGTACGCCATTGAGTGCAGCGTTACCGGAAACCGGGTCGCGCAGGCGCTCGTCGGTCAGGTCATTGGCACTTACCCCAGGTTGCGCCCGGGCAATCTGCATGTGCACGCCCTGGCGACCATGACCGAAGCCATGGGGCAGGCTGACCACGCCCGGCATCATGTCCTCGCTGGCCTGCACTTCGACTTCCAGGCTGCCGGTGCGTGAGCGGATGCGTACCCGCTGGCCATCCTGAAGGCGCCGCAGCTGCAAGTCTTGAGGGTGCATCAACAACTGATGGCGAGGCTTGCCTTTCACCAGGCGATGGAAGTTGTGCATCCACGAGTTGTTGCTGCGGACGTGGCGCCGACCGATCAGCAGCAGTTCGCCCGGCGCCGGTGGCGCCTGTTGGGCCAGGCGCTGCAAGTCATCCAACAGCACCTGAGGCGCAGCTTCGACAGCCTTGCTGGCGGTTGCCAGACGCCCCGCGAGGCTGGCGCGCAATGGCCCGAGGTCGATGCCATGGGGGTGCTCATCCAGCGTGGCCAACGATAGCTGCCAAGGCGTTGCTTCACCGTAGCGCCCTTTGCGCAGCGCCAGGTCGATCATCTGCGCCGGCGCCCAAGTCGGTTTCAGCTCCAGCCCGGCACGCCTGGCAAACGCCTGAGCCAGGCCGACAAAAATCTCCCAGTCGTGCAGGGCGCCGTCCGGCTTGGCCAGAACCGCCCGGTTGAAGCGGGTGACGTTACGTACGGCCAGCAAGTTGAACGTGCTGTCGTAGTGGTCGTTTTCCAGCGCCGAGGTAGAAGGCAGGATCAGGTCGGCATGGCGCGTGGTTTCGTTGATGTAGAGGTCGATGCTGAGCATGAACTCAAGCCCCTCTAGCGCCGTATCCAGCTGACGGCCATTGGGCGTTGACAGCACCGGGTTGCCAGCCACCGTCACCAAGGCGCGCACCTGCCCTTCACCTGCAGTGAGCATTTCTTCGGCCAGCGCCGCCACGGGCAGCTCGCCGCCGTATTCGGGCAAACCTGACACGCGGCTCTGCCAAGCGTTGAAATGGCCACCCGAGGTGCTTGCCACCAGGTCGACGGCGGGCTCGGTGCATAGCACTCCGCCCTCACGGTCGAGGTTGCCGGTGACCAGATTTATCAGTTGCACCAGCCAATGGCACAGCGTGCCGAAGGCCTGGGTCGAGACGCCCATGCGGCCGTAGCACACCGCCCGGTCGGCAGCGGCGAAGTCCCGCGCCAGCTGGCGTATGTCCGCAGCAGCAACGCCGCAGTGTGCGCTCATGGCCTCGGCGCCGAAGGGTGCAATGGCCTCGCGCACTTGCTGCAGGCCGCTGACCGGCAAGTGGGAACCGCGTGCCAGGCCCTCTTCGAACAGGGTGTTGAGCACGCCGCACAGCAAGGCCGCATCGCCACCGGGGCGAATAAACAGGTGGCTGTCAGCCATGGCCGCCGTTTCGCTGCGCCGCGGGTCAACCACCACCAGCCGCCCGCCCCGTGCACGCAGGGCCTTCAGGCGCTTTTCCACATCGGGCACAGTCATGATGCTGCCATTGGAGGCCAGCGGGTTGCCTCCCAGTATCAACATGAAGTCGGTATGGTCGATGTCCGGGATCGGCAGTAACAGGCCATGGCCATACATCAGGTGGCTGACCAGGTGTTGTGGCAGCTGGTCCACCGAGGTGGCCGAGAAGCGGTTGCGGGTTTTCAGCAGCCCAAGGAAGTAGTTGCTATGGGTCATCAAGCCATAGTTGTGCACGCTAGGGTTACCCTGATACACCGCCACGGCATTGCGCCCGTGGGCTTGCTGGACCGCCCACAACTTGTCGGCGGCCAGGGCGAACGCCTCGTCCCAGCCGATGGCCTGCCAATGCTCGCCAACGCGCTTGTGTGGCTGGCGCAGCCGGTCAGGGTCGTACTGGATGTCCTGCAAGGCCACGGCCTTGGGGCAGATGTGGCCACGGCTGAACGGGTCCTGGGGGTCGCCCTTGATCGAGCTGATCAGCGCCCGCCCGTCGCTTTGGTGACTGACTTCGATGTTCAGCCCGCAGATTGCTTCGCACAGGTGACAGGCACGGTGATGCAGGGTCTTGGTCATGGCCGCCTCTGCCTTGTTGTGGTGGAATGTTGCGTGACTGTGACTATGCGCCCAGCCCTTCCCCCCCGCCAGCGTGCTTCGCCGCGTGAATCCACCGACATCAGGCCCACGATTTGCGACAGTGATTTGCCAAATTGCCAGCAAGCCGTGTACAACCTTCTGTAGCAAATAAAGAACAGCACGGGCCAACGGGTGATGACACCCTTTGCAACACCCTTTGAAATCAGGCTGCTGTTTCCCCCCTTGGCTTCAGGCGACATTTACTTATAGTATTGCGCCTTTCCCTATTTCGTCCGCCCCGTGCGGCTTACGCCGCAGGTCACTCCCGTTGTCAAAAAAAACCATACGGTCGACCTGCATACAGTTGCAGATAAGGTAGTCAATCATGAGCGCTAGGCACTTTCTCTCCCTGCTGGACTTCACCACCGACGAATTGCTCGGGGTGATCCGCCGCGGCATCGAGCTGAAGGACCTGCGCAAGCGAGGCGTGCTGTTCGAACCCCTGAAAAACCGCGTGCTGGGCATGATTTTCGAAAAGTCCTCGACCCGTACCCGTGTGTCGTTCGAGGCCGGGATGATCCAGCTCGGCGGCCAGGCCATCTTCCTGTCCCCGCGCGACACCCAACTGGGCCGAGGCGAGCCAATCGGTGACAGCGCCATCGTGCTGTCGAGCATGCTCGATGTGGTGATGATTCGGACCCACGCCCACAGCACCCTGACCGAGTTCGCCGCCAAATCGCGCGTGCCGGTCATCAACGGCCTGTCCGACGAGTCGCACCCGTGCCAGTTGCTGGCCGACATGCAGACCTTCCTCGAGCACCGCGGCTCGATCCAGGGCAAGACCGTGACCTGGATCGGCGATGGCTTCAACATGTGCAACTCCTATATCGAGGCCGCCAGGCAGTTCGATTTCCAGCTGCGCATCGCCTGCCCCGAAGGCTACGAGCCGGATCAGCGCTTCATGGCGCTGGGCGGTGACCGCGTGCAGATCATCCGAGATGCCAAGGCAGCCGTGCGTGACGCACACCTTGTCGTCACCGATGTCTGGACTTCCATGGGGCAGGAGGAGGAAACTGCACGGCGCCTGGCGCACTTCGCGCCTTACCAGGTCACCCGCGAACTGCTCGACCTGGCGGCACCCGATGTCCTCTTCATGCACTGCCTGCCCGCCCACCGTGGCGAGGAAATCAGCCAGGACCTGCTCGACGACCCACGTTCGGTCGCCTGGGACGAGGCTGAAAACCGCCTGCATGCACAGAAGGCGCTTCTCGAATTCCTTGTAGAACCGGCTTACCACCACGCATGAGTCAACCCCTACTGCTCAACCTGCGCAACCTGGCCTGCGGCTACGGCGACCAGCGCATCGTCCAGAACCTCAACCTGCACCTGAACGCAGGCGACATCGGTTGCCTGCTGGGCTCATCCGGTTGTGGCAAGACCACCACCCTGCGTGCGATTGCCGGCTTCGAGCCGGTGCACGACGGCGAGATCCAGCTAGCCGGCGAAGTGATTTCCCGCGCAGGCTTCACCCTGGCCCCGGAAAAGCGCCGCATCGGCATGGTGTTCCAGGACTACGCGCTGTTCCCGCACCTGACCGTGGCGCAGAACATTGCCTTCGGCATTGCCAAGCACCCACGCCAGGCCGCAGTCATCGAAGAAATGCTCGAACTGGTAAAACTGGGTGGCCTCGGCGGGCGTTACCCGCACGAGCTGTCTGGTGGCCAGCAGCAGCGCGTCGCCCTGGCCCGGGCGCTGGCACCAGAGCCGCAGCTGCTGCTGCTCGACGAGCCGTTCTCGAACCTCGACGTGGAACTGCGCCGACGCTTGAGCCATGAAGTGCGTGACATCCTCAAAAGCCGTGGCACCAGCGCCATTCTGGTCACCCATGACCAGGAAGAAGCGTTCGCCGTCAGCGATCAGGTCGGGGTGTTCAAGGAAGGCCGCCTGGAGCAATGGGATACCCCCTACAACCTCTACCATGAGCCGCAAACGCCGTTCGTGGCCAGCTTCATTGGCCAGGGGTACTTCATCCGTGGCCAGATGAGCAGCCATGAAGCGGTCAACACCGAACTGGGTGAGCTGCGCGGCAACCGGGCCTACATCATGGCGCCAGGCAGCTCGGTGGATGTGCTGCTGCGCCCTGACGACATCGTGCATGCAGCAGACAGCCCGTTACGGGCGAACGTTGTGGGCAAGAGTTTCCTGGGGGCTTCGACCCTGTACCGCCTGCAGCTGCCGACCGGCAGCCAGCTGGAAGCCATTTTCCCCAGCCATAACGACCATCAGCTCGGCGACGATGTAGGGATTGCGGTAAAGGCCGACCACCTGGTGCTGTTCCCGGTGCCAGGTAGCGTTGCAGCGCAGTTGACGCGACAGGAGAACGGGGTTCGTCGGTACAGTTCGGCGACCTGATTCTGCATCCCAGGGGCCGTTTTGCGGCCCCAACACGCTCAGCCCCTGCCAATACCGGCAAACTTGCCTTGGGTATGCTCGGCCAGCACAACGGCCGCCAACTCCACTTCCAGCCCACGCCGTCCAGCACTGACATGGATGGTTGCGAACTGCTGCGCCGAGTCATCGATGAAAGTACGCAGGCGCTTCTTCTGCCCCAGCGGGCTGATTCCACCTACCAGGTAGCCGGTAGCGCGCTGTGCCGCCGCCGGGTCGGCCATCTCGCACTTCTTCACCCCAGCCGCCTGAGCCAAGGCCTTGAGGTCCAGGGTACCTACCACCGGCACCACGGCCACGAGCAACTCACCCTTCTCGCTGCTCGCAAGCAAGGTCTTGAATACCTGCTGCGGGTCGAGCCCGAGCTTCTCCGCCGCCTCCAGACCATAGGACGCCGACTTCGGGTCATGTTCATAACTGTGCACACGGTGCTCGGCGCGATGCTTCTTCAGCAGGTCTAGGGCGGGGGTCATGCAGGGGCTCCGGTCTGGGACGGCTCGGCGGCTACTTTAGGACAATTCCCACATCCCAGCCAGCGCACCGCAATCGCGCGCCTCTAGGACGAGGGTTCGTGGCGGATTTTAGCGACCAGTTCGTGACTGGTCGTTCACTTTCGACCTTTGACATCAGCGTTTCTTGTCTATATTTTTTCGTTTCTGAATAAATGGTGCCCTTTTAAGGTGCATTTCCAACATCCGCCCGGGGGTCAATGGGGATCGACCCCGGGCTTTGCTGTCGAGCGCCACGCGCCTCACAACAAAAACAACGAGGTCATACATGACGACTGCTCAACGCCAACCCACCCTGTCCAGCCAATGCCTGGCCGAGTTCCTCGGCACCGCCTTGCTGATCTTTTTCGGTACCGGCTGCGTCGCCGCGCTCAAGGTCGCAGGCGCCAGCTTCGGTCTTTGGGAAATCAGTATCATCTGGGGCGTGGGCGTCAGCATGGCCATCTACCTCAGCGCCGGCATCTCTGGCGCGCACCTGAACCCGGCCGTGAGCATCGCCCTCACCCTGTTCGGCGGTTTCGACAAGCGCAAGCTGCCCTTCTACATGCTGGCCCAGGTCTGCGGCGCATTCTGTGGCGCGGCACTGGTCTACACCCTGTACAGCAACTTGTTCTTCGATTTCGAACAAGCCCACGCCATGTTGCGCGGTAGCGAAGCCAGCCTGGAACTGGCCTCGGTGTTCTCCACCTACCCGCACCCGTCGCTGTCCACTGGCCAGGCATTCCTGGTCGAAGTGGTCATCACTGCCATCCTGATGGCAGTGATCATGGCCCTGACCGACGACAACAACGGCCTGCCACGCGGCGCGATGGCGCCCCTGCTGATCGGCCTGCTGATCGCCGTGATCGGCAGTGCCATGGGCCCTCTGACCGGCTTCGCGATGAACCCCGCCCGCGACTTCGGGCCAAAACTCATGACCTTCCTGGCCGGCTGGGGCGAAATCGCCTTCACTGGCGGACGGGACATTCCTTATTTCCTGGTTCCGGTGTTCGCACCGATCCTTGGCGCTTGCCTGGGTGCCGCGACCTATCGCGGCCTGATTGCCCGCAACCTGCCTGTGGTGCCCGCCGCGAACCCTGAGACAAATGACAATCGCCAGGGCGATACTCAAGTCAATTGATGCCGGCAACACGCCCAGCCCTGACCCCAAATTCTTGCAAGGCCTACGACCATGACAGACACCCAGGATAAGAACTACATCATCGCCCTGGACCAGGGCACCACCAGTTCGCGGGCGATCATCTTCGATCGCGACGCCAATGTGGTAGGTACCTCCCAGCGCGAGTTCGCCCAGCACTACCCGCAGGCGGGTTGGGTCGAGCATGACCCGATGGAGATCTTCGCCACGCAAAGCGCGACCATGGTCGAGGCCTTGGCCCAGGCGGGCATCAGCCACGCCCAGGTGGCCGCGCTGGGCATCACCAACCAGCGTGAGACCACCGTGGTGTGGGACAGGGAAACCGGGCGCCCGGTGTACAACGCCATCGTCTGGCAATGCCGCCGCAGCACCGAGATCTGTGCCCAGCTCAAGCGTGACGGCCATGAAGACTACATTCGCGAAACCACCGGCCTGGTCACCGACCCCTACTTCTCCGGCACCAAGCTGAAGTGGATCCTCGACAATGTCGAGGGCGCCCGTGAGCGCGCCGAGCGCGGCGAGCTGCTGTTCGGCACCATCGATACCTGGCTGATCTGGAAGTTCTCCGGTGGCAAGGTGCACGTTACCGACTACACCAACGCCTCCCGCACCTTGATGTTCAACATTCACAGCCTGCAGTGGGATGACAAGCTGCTGGAAATCCTTGGTATCCCGCGCCAGATGCTGCCCGAGGTGCGCCCTTCCTCGGAAGTGTACGGCCACACCAAGAGCGGCATTGCCATCGCCGGTATCGCCGGCGACCAGCAGTCGGCGCTGTTCGGGCAGATGTGCGTGGAACCGGGCCAGGCCAAGAATACCTATGGCACGGGTTGCTTCCTGTTGATGAACACCGGCAGCCAGGCGGTGACATCGTCCCATGGTCTGCTCACCACCATCGCCTGTGGTCCCCGTGGGGAAGTCGCCTATGCACTGGAAGGCGCGGTGTTCAACGGTGGCTCCACCGTGCAATGGCTGCGCGACGAACTGAAGATCGTCAACGACGCCCTCGACACCGAGTACTTCGCCAGCAAGGTCAAGGACAGCAACGGGGTGTACCTGGTGCCAGCCTTCACCGGCTTGGGTGCGCCGTACTGGGACCCGTATGCCCGTGGCGCGTTGTTCGGCCTGACCCGTGGGGTAAAGGTGGACCACATCATTCGTGCTGCGCTGGAATCGATTGCCTACCAGACCCGCGATGTACTTGACGCCATGCAGCAGGACTGCGGCCAGCGCCTGTCCGAGCTACGCGTGGATGGCGGTGCGGTGGCCAACAACTTCCTCATGCAGTTCCAGGCGGACATCCTCGGCACCTGCGTTGAGCGGCCAAAAATGCGCGAAACCACAGCGCTGGGCGCCGCTTACCTCGCGGGCCTGGCCTGTGGCTTCTGGAGCGGCCTGGATGAGTTGCGCGACAAGGCGATCATCGAGCGCGAGTTCAGTCCGCAGCTTGATGAGCCGCAGAAAGAGAAACTGTATGCCGGCTGGCGGAAAGCCGTGGAACGTACCCGTGACTGGGAAGATCACGAGGTTTGATCGCACTGCGGTCACTGTGGGTGCGGCCTTGTGTGGCGATCCTACAGTGACCGCGCAAGGCCATGGCGTTCGTCCACTGGCCGTAGTCCCCTTCCTACGGCATCATTGCAGAATTTGTCCGGCAGCCCCAAAGGACCGCCCATGAATCTGCCCCCACGCCAACAACAAATCCTCGAACTGGTGCGCGAGCGCGGTTACGTCAGTATCGAAGAAATGGCGCAGCTGTTCGTCGTGACGCCGCAAACCATCCGCCGTGACATCAATCAGCTGGCCGAGCTCAATCTGCTGCGCCGCTACCACGGTGGCGCAGCTTACGATTCAAGTATCGAGAACACCGCCTACGCCATGCGCGCCGACCAGATGCGCGACGAAAAACAACGTATCGCCGAAGCCGTGGCCCGGCAGATTCCCGACCATGCATCGGTGTTCATCAACATCGGCACGACCACCGAATCGATTGCCCGGGCATTGCTCAACCATAGCCACCTGAAGGTCATCACCAACAACTTGCATGTGGCTTCGATCCTTGCCGCCAAGGATGATTTCGAAGTGCTGGTAGCCGGTGGCACGGTGCGTCGCGATGGCGGCGTGGTAGGCCAGGCCAGTGTCGATTTCATCAACCAGTTCAAGGTCGATTTCGCCCTGGTTGGCATCAGCGGTATCGATGAAGATGGCAGCCTGCTTGATTTCGATTACCAGGAAGTTCGCGTATCGCAGGCGATCATCGCCAATGCCCGGCAGGTGATTCTGGCCGCCGACTCCAGCAAGTTCGGGCGCAACGCCATGGTTCGGCTGGGGTCCATCAACCTTGTCGATTGCCTGGTGACCGACCAGGCGCCCACGACGGCACTTACCCAACTGCTCAACGACAACAAGATTCGCCTCGAAGTGGTGTGAACCGCTAGCGGGCCGGCTGGCGGCCCGCCGTTTTCGTAAATGTTCATTTCATTGCCATCCGATCAGTATTTTCTATGAAGACTGACTGGCGACAGGATTTCTCTTGCGCTAATATTTTCGGAAACGAACATCAATGTTCATATTCGATGTGAACAGCCTCAGGAGGCCTTGCCCGTGTCCCAGCCCGTTTCGTCCCAGCCACCACTCGCCAACTGCTATGACCTCGCCGTGATCGGCGGAGGCATCAATGGCGTGGGCATCGCTGCCGACGCTGCGGGTCGCGGCCTTAAGGTATTCCTCTGCGAAAAGGACGATTTGGCCCAGCACACCTCGTCGGCCAGCAGCAAGCTGATCCACGGTGGCCTGCGCTACCTTGAACACTATGAGTTCCGCTTGGTACGTGAGGCACTGGCCGAGCGTGAAGTGCTGCTGGCCAAGGCTCCGCACATCGTCAAGCCCATGCGCTTTGTGCTGCCCCATCGCCCGCACCTGCGCCCGGCCTGGATGATCCGCGCCGGTCTGTTCCTGTATGACCACCTGGGCAAGCGCAAGCGCCTGGGCGCTTCGCGCAGCCTGCGTTTCGGCCCGGGCTATCCGCTCAAGCCGGCGATCACCCGTGGCTTCGAATATGCCGACTGTGCGGTCGACGACGCCCGCCTGGTAGTACTCAACGCCATGGCAGCCCGTGAGCTAGGCGCCCAGATTCACACCCGCACCCGCTGCTTGCGCGCCGAACGGGTAGATGGCTTGTGGCAGGTTGAACTGCAGCACGCCGATGGAAGCCTTCAGACGATCCAGGCCCGTGCGCTGGTGAACGCAGCAGGCCCCTGGGTGGCCAGCTTCATCAAGGACGACCTCAAGCTCGATGCCCCTTATGGTATCCGTCTGATCCAGGGCAGCCACATCATCGTGCCGCGCCTGTATGAAGGCGAACATGCCTACATTCTGCAGAATGAAGACCAGCGCATCGTCTTCTGCATCCCGTACCTGGACCGCTTCACCCTGATCGGCACCACTGACCGGGAATACAGCGGCGACCCGGCAGCAGTCGCCATTACCGGGCAGGAAACAGATTACCTGTTGAAAGTGGTCAACGAGCACTTCAACCATCAACTGAGCCATGGCGACATCCTGCATACCTACTCCGGCGTTCGTCCGTTGTGCAACGATGAGTCAGACAACCCTTCGGCGGTCACTCGGGACTACACACTCGCCCTTTCCGCAGAGACAGGCCAGGCACCGCTACTGTCAGTATTCGGCGGCAAGCTCACCACCTACCGCAAGCTGGCCGAATCGGCCATGGCTGAGCTCAAGCCCTTCTTTACCCAGATGCGCGGCGCCTGGACTGCCACTGCGCCACTGCCCGGTGCAGAGGGCATGACAACGGTACAGGCGCTGGTCGATGCCGTGCTGGCACGTTTCGGCTGGTTGCCCGTTGACATAGCCAGGCGCTGGGTACTCACCTACGGCAGCCGTGTGTGGCGGCTGCTCGATGGCGTTCACGGGCCCGAGGACCTCGGACAACCGCTCGGGGCTGGGTTGTTCACCCGCGAGGTGGACTATCTGCTGGAGGAGGAATGGGCTGAGCAAGCCGCTGACATCCTCTGGCGTCGCACCAAGCTGGGCCTGTCGCTGAACGCACAAGAGCAGATGGCCCTGGAAGCGTACCTGCAACAAGTCCACAAGCTGCGCGCCGATAGCCGCGCAGCCTGACGGTGAGGGTGAAGCCCTCTTGGTTCATCAAGGGGGCGTACTCGCCCAGCGGTCATAGGCTTCACGCGCCAAACGCGCCAACAAGGCGCGTTCGCTGCGATCGTAATCAGTCCTCAGTGCTTCACAGCGCTGTAGAAACTCGCTTTCGTTGATCACTTGCTCATCGACCTGAGCCTGGACGGCTTCCATGCGCTGATGCAGGGGTTGCACCAGTTCTTCAAATCGCTGAGCATGAAACTCCCGCGCGTATCGCTCCCAGAAAGGCCGCTGTGCCAACGAAGCAATCAGGGCCTCCGCTGACTCGTTCTGCAATACCGTGTCCTGGGCACGCAGCAGATCAGTGGTGGTGACGTTGGCAAAACCCGGAAAATGCATTTCGTCGATCTCGAGAGGCAAGCCCAGCGGATGCGCAAGGCGCTGCCGGTAGAAAAGCCTGACCTCGATCTCATCGATATGGGGCGCCTGCTCCACATGCATGCGTTGTACGTGCAGCGTAGCCAGGCGGTCGACCTCGTCCAATCGATACAAGCCACGGCCCAGGCTTACCAAGCGTGTCTCCATCCTGCTGCCGTGGGCATCCTCGACAGCCCGCAGCACCAGCACACCAAGCTCCATCTGCTCCAGCAGTATCAGCAGACGGTCTTCACAGCTGCGTGGGCCAGATGCCTCGAGAAACAGTTGTTGACGTAACTGCTCGTGCTGTTCGCACGTTTCCAGAATCCGCCAGATACGGCTGCGGTAATGCCCGGGATGCTGTTCAAAATCCTCGCCGTGGACGAAGTCTGCCAGGAAGCGAAACAATCCATCTGATCGAGGTTCTTCAAGCAGCGCTGTCCATACGGCTTGCTGGTGATCACGCTCAGCACCAGCTGTACTGTTGGCCCAGGTATTGAACAGGTCACTGTCGATTGCCCTATGGCGCGCGGACGCCGACCCCCACTGCCCCGGGGTCACCCCTCGGGCCTCATCAAGCAGCACCCCGTCAGCTTCACCAAGAGGATTGTCGTGCAAGGACAACTGCTGCATCTGCAAGCGCAGCTGCTGCAACTCCCGACGCAGTGTGCGGATGTTGTTGTTACGCACGTCCACATGAGCACGAAAGGAAATCCGCTCAGGCAACGCTTGGAGGCCGGCAGAGCGCAAGTTGACCTCACGCAAGTTGCCGAGGCGGGTCAGCACCGGCGCCCTTCCCAGCGGATTGTGGCTGAGGTCCAGGTACCGCAGGGAGCTCATCCCGGCAAGACGCAGTTCACCGCCCTCGTCCATGATCACCCCGTTACCCCGCAGGTTCAGCTGCCGCAGGCGCGGCATCTGCTCAATGCCGTAAGGGATCGCCGTCAGCCGATTGCCGGACAGGTCGAGCTCAACCAGGTTGGGGAAGCGCCGAAGGAAGTCGCCATCGATTTCACCAAGGCCGAGGTCACTGAGGATCAGCCGTCTTACATGATCAAAGCTCACCCCCTCCGGCAAAGCCGGCAGGCTACCGACCCGTTCGCCAGTGATAATCAGCGCGTAGTCCCCAGCCTCGTCAGTTATCTTGCGCCGCCAGCTTCGCCGTACGGCGGTTGCGACCCGACGGCGGCGTAGCGCGTCGAGCGGGTTACTGGCATCCCTGCGCCACTGGCGCAGGCTCTGCCGCAGGCGCGCCAACTGCCCCGTCAGCTGGCGGTAGTGCTCCCACAGCCCTACTCTTCGCTCCATCAGATCGAGCAGATAGGCCTGCAGCTGCCCGTCCGTCATGGTCGGGAACACTTGGTGAATACCACGCCCCAAGGCACGCCGACTGCCCTCACCTCGCCCACTCAAGGCATAACCGATACGCCCATCTCCGAAACGGGTCGGCGGTCGCAGGCCAACGCCCAGTCGGCGCATGCCACACAGCTCAGCCGCTTGGGTGCGATCACCGGCAGCGGCCTCGATCAGCAACGAGCCCAAGGTGCCTGGGCTGGCAGCAGCATTGCCGAGATCGGCTGTCTGCGCCTCGTCCAGGGCAGCCAACAGTGCCGCCAGATAAGGGCCGGATGTGCCTTGACCGGCAGCGCGGTAGCCGTCGCTGTGGCGCACGATGTACCGTACATCGTGCGCAGTCTCGGCGCCGACGCCAACCAGATATCTTCCACTCGGGCTCCCTTCGCGCAGTTCGATGCGCATGGCGTCCGGCCAGTTCAGCTGACGCTTCAGCAAGCCCAAAGCCAGGCGTTCGGTGTCGGGGTTGACGCAACGCGGCAGATACAAACCCGCACAGGCCCTGTCCAGGCGGCTTTCGCGCAGTGACCAGCGTGCGCGCTCGGCCAATGCCAAAGGGATCCGCTGGGCGCTACTGAGCGTGTCGAGCTGCGCACCGCTGCATTGCTGAAGCAGCTCACGCGTACAACGAGCCGACAGGCCCGGGAAAGCGCGCTGCACCATCCGCTCGATGCCATTGGGCTGCACTTGCCTGGCAGCAACGTACTGCGCCAGCTGCGGCGCGCTGAAGTCTGGATGTAATTCATGCGCCTGATAGAGCTCCAGGGCATCGAGCAACCGTGCCGGTGCGCCCATGTGTTCGACGTGCAACCGGCGAATTTGCGCTTCACTCAGCCCTGTAACCTGGAGCAGGTAGTCGCATGCCTCTTCCGGTATTTCTGCCAGAGGGGTACTCAGCCGGCGTACCAGGTTGGCCCGCCCCTCCCAGTATTGGGGCGCTTCGAGTTCATGGCGCCAGCCGCCGGCGCCATTCTGCTCGATCACCGGCCGGTAGGCACTGGGACGACCAGGGTGCTGGATCCTGGAGCGACCATCCTGCGGATCCTCCTTCACCCGATAGCATCCCTCATCGAGGTGCCATAACCATTCCTGAGCGCCGACGCCCCGCACAGGCTGCGCGTCGTAACCCGGCAGATCCGTGGCCATGAGCTTGACCTTGCCGGCGGAGTTGCACACGGGTGCCAAGTCATCCACGAAGGCCAGACGCTCAAGGGCGCGCACGGCAATCTTGCTGCCAGCAGCGATCATCCCACCGACCACGACGTTTTCGGCAACATTGAAAAGGTGGTTCATCGCCCCTTCGCGATCACCGATGCGCCAATCTTCGTACCCTTCGTAAACTTCGCCAGCAATCTGAACCGCGTTTGCCACCAGCAGCACTTCGCCAAGCACCGGCACGAAGGCCCCCGCCACGTTCAGCAAATTCATACCCAGCTCTTTGTAGCCCTGCATGCGCGCTTCGCGGTCTTCGTCATCTTCGACATCGGTGGGCACGGCGAGCACTTTGGCGTCATCCCTGATCTTGGCGAGGTATTGCCGGCGCAGCAGTACAAACGGCGTGTCAGTGACCGGTGCGGAACGGGCGTCAAGTTCCACGTCGGCGGCCTGTGCCTGTGCGACCCGTTCGTTCAACACCCGATAGAAATTGATCCGCTCACGCTCGCTAATGAAGCGTGCGAAAAAGCGACGATATGCCGGCTCCCGGAAGCGCTTTCCAAGGTACTTGTCGAGTGCATCCCAGCTGGCATGACGGGAGACGGGCTGACGAGGGTCATTGGGGATCCAGAGCACCACCGACTCCACTGGGCCATCAGCTGAAGAGCCCAGTTCCAGCGCCAGCACGCCTTGAACTGGGCGGCCCAAGAGGTACAACTGTCGGGGAACTACACTGCCGACCAGCGCGGGCACCACCGGCTTTTCGGCGACCTGTGGCAACAGGAAAAAATACGTGCGCTCGTCAATTTCCTGTTTGAACGCAGCGATCCGCATCGCCACCTCGAAATTGGCCTTGAAACTCGCCTCCAACAGCCGGTGCAGGCGGGAAACAGCCTCACCTGGCGCATCCTGCGGGCCATCTTCGGGCTGTAAATGATGCTTGAGCAACGCCTGGTACTTGCCGCCGGCGTCGACCTCGCGACACGCAGAGGCGAATGCTTGAAAGCTCATCGACAGGCGCTTGCCGTTGCCATCGACCAGTTCACCTTTGAGCATCAGACCGGGCCGTGTTTCCTTGCGATGGTAGTTATGCAGCGCCGCCTCCAGCAATGAGCGCCTGGAGCGGCGAACATAGGTGGGCCGCAGCAGGGCAGGCGAAGCGCTGGGCAGCAACAGCCGCTGCGACACCCTCACCTTCCAGCCAGTCACGTCCGGCTTGCTGAAGCCGCTCTTGCGCAGCTTCGTCTTGAGCAGCTGTGCGGCGTAGGCCTGCAAGGAAGGGATGGCCTGGAGGATCGGGCCAAGCCGAGCATTGCAGTTCGCCTGGCGGCGCAGGGCGTTACGCAGCGCATCGAGCCGTTCCGGCTGGGCGTGGTCGACTAACCATCCAGGCAGGTTTTGGGCGATCAGGCTATCGATGGAATCGCTCGGGGACCGGGGCGGGGGCATCTGTGAAATTCTCCAGGCAAAGAGAAGAGCACACTACGTCTGGGCCCTTGCCACGCACTGCATAGTTACCGCAGCCGGTGCCTGGAGGTGTGCCTGCGCACGTTCGGATAACCGAACGCGCAGACGATATTTATTCGGTATAGCGAACCCCAGTGAGCGCTCGAGACTGTCAAGTGCGAGCAATACAGGGGGTTTAAGGTCGACAGCAGGGCTTGGCACGAGTCATGCTCTACACTTGGTAGCCGAATGCACCCGCTTCTTGTTGTATTCGTTGAACGAAAGAGTCCGCCAACGGCTCCATAAAAAAAACAAACACGTCGAGGAAAATTTGATGCGTATCGTTCGTCAATTGCTGGGCGCCGCCATCGCGGCCGCTGTGATCGCTTCGCCGGCCATGGCCGAAGAACTGACCGGCACCCTGAAGAAGATCAAGGATTCGGGCACCATCACTCTGGGCCACCGCGACTCCTCCATCCCGTTTTCCTACCTGGCCGGCAAGCCCGAGCCCGTGGGTTATTCGCATGACATCCAGCTGGCTGTCGTCGATGCCCTGAAGAAGCAACTGGGCACCGACATCAAGGTCAAGTACAACCTCGTCACCTCCCAGACCCGCATCCCGCTGGTGCAGAACGGCACCGTCGACCTGGAGTGCGGCTCCACCACCAACAACGTCGAGCGCCAGCAGCAAGTTGGCTTCTCGGTCGGTATCTTTGAAGTCGGTACCCGCCTGCTGACCAAGGTCAAGGACGGTCAGCCTGCTTACAAGGACTTCCCGGACCTGGCCGGCAAGAACGTGGTGACCACCGCTGGTACCACCTCCGAGCGCCTGCTCAAGGCGATGAACGCCGACAAGCAGATGAAGATGAACGTGATTTCCGCCAAGGACCACGGTGAAGCGTTCAACATGCTCGAAAGCGGCCGCGCCGTGGCCTTCATGATGGACGACGCCCTGCTCGCCGGCGAAATGGCCAAGGCCCGCAAGCCGGCGGACTGGGTCATCACCGGTACCCCTCAGTCGTACGAAATCTACGGCTGCATGGTGCGCAAGGATGACGCGGCCTTCAAGAAAGCGGTCGATGACGCCATCGTCGGTTACTTCAAGTCGGGCGAAGTCAACAAGAGCTACGACAAGTGGTTCCAGCAGCCGATTCCACCAAAGGGCCTGAACCTCCAGTTCCCGATGAGCGACGAGCTGAAGAAACTGATCGCCGAGCCGACCGACAAGGCGGCGGACGAGAAGAAGTCCTGATCCCCGGTTAATAGTGGCCTGGTGCGCATCCGCACACGATTCAACCGACAGGCCACGCATTAGTGTCTACCCTTTCATCCGAGGGCGCCCAGCGCCCCCGGATGCTCGAAGGTGCCCGTGAAACAACCGTCTGAGGGGAAATCCCGATGAATTACAACTGGGACTGGGGCGTGTTCTTCAAGTCCACCGGCGTCGGCAGCGAGACCTATCTGGACTGGTACGTCACCGGTCTGGGCTGGACGATCGCCATCGCCATTTCCGCCTGGATCATTGCCTTGCTGCTGGGGTCGGTGCTGGGCGTCATGCGTACCGTGCCCAACCGTCTGGTATCGGGTATCGCCACCGCCTACGTGGAGCTGTTCCGCAACGTGCCGCTGCTGGTGCAGCTGTTCATCTGGTACTTCCTGGTGCCGGACCTGCTGCCCGAAGGGCTGCAGGAATGGTTCAAGCAGGACCTCAACCCGACCACCTCGGCACTGATCAGCGTGGTCATCTGCCTGGGCCTGTTCACCGCCGCCCGCGTGTGCGAGCAGGTGCGCACCGGCATCCAGGCCCTGCCACGCGGCCAGGAAGCCGCCGCCCGGGCCATGGGCTTCAGCCTGCCGCAGATCTACACCAACGTGCTGCTGCCGCAAGCCTACCGGATCATCATTCCGCCGCTCACTTCGGAATTCCTGAACGTGTTCAAGAACTCTTCGGTAGCGTCGCTGATCGGCTTGATGGAACTGCTGGCCCAGACCAAGCAGACCGCCGAGTTCTCCGCGAACCTGTTCGAGGCCTTCACCCTGGCCACGCTGATCTACTTCACCCTGAACATGGGCCTGATGCTGCTGATGCGCATGGTCGAGAAGAAAGTCGCCGTGCCTGGCCTGATCTCCGTGGGGGGCAAGTAAATGGAAATGGACTTCAGCGAAATCATCCCTGCCCTGCCGGCGCTGTGGGAAGGCATGCTCATGACCCTGCAACTGATGGTCATGGGCGTGGTAGGCGGTATCGTGCTGGGCACCCTCCTGGCCCTGATGCGCCTGTCATCGAACAAGCTGCTGTCGCGCGTGGCCGGTGCCTACGTCAACTACTTCCGCTCGATCCCGCTGCTACTGGTCATCACCTGGTTCTACCTGGCGGTGCCGTTCGTGCTGCGCTGGATCACCGGCGAGGACACCCCGGTGGGTGCCTTCACCTCGTGCGTGGTGGCGTTCATGATGTTCGAGGCCGCCTACTTCTGCGAAATCGTCCGCGCGGGCGTGCAGTCGATCTCCAAGGGCCAGATGGGCGCCGCACAAGCCCTGGGCATGACCTACGGCCAGACCATGCGCCTGATCATCCTGCCCCAGGCCTTCCGCAAGATGACCCCGCTGCTGCTGCAGCAGAGCATCATCCTGTTCCAGGACACCTCGCTGGTGTACACAGTGGGCCTGGTGGACTTCCTCAACTCGGCACGCTCCAACGGCGACATCATCGGGCGCTCCCATGAGTTCCTGATCTTCGCCGGTGTCGTGTACTTCATCATCAGCTTCTCCGCTTCGTGGCTGGTCAAGCGCCTGCAAAAAAGGATCACCGTATGATTTCCATCAAGAACGTCAACAAGTGGTACGGCGACTTCCAGGTGCTCACCGACTGCACCACCGAAGTGAAGAAGGGTGAGGTGGTAGTGGTCTGCGGTCCGTCGGGCTCGGGCAAATCCACCTTGATCAAATGCGTCAACGCGCTGGAGCCGTTCCAGAAGGGTGACATCGTGGTTGATGGCACCTCGATCGCCGACCCGAAGACCAACCTGCCCAAGCTGCGCTCGCGGGTCGGCATGGTGTTTCAGCACTTCGAGCTGTTTCCACACCTGACGATCACCGAAAACCTGACCATCGCCCAGCGCAAGGTGCTGGGCCGCAGCGAGGCGGAAGCGACCAAGAAGGGCCTGGCCCTGCTCGACCGCGTCGGCCTAAGCGCCCACGCCAAGAAGCATCCTGGCCAGTTGTCAGGCGGCCAGCAGCAGCGCGTGGCTATCGCCCGGGCCCTGTCGATGGACCCAATCGTCATGCTGTTCGACGAACCAACCTCGGCGCTGGACCCGGAAATGGTCAACGAAGTACTCGACGTGATGGTCGAACTGGCCCATGAAGGCATGACCATGATGTGCGTGACCCACGAAATGGGCTTCGCCCGCAAAGTGGCCAACCGCGTGATCTTCATGGACAAGGGCAATATCATCGAGGACTGCCAGAAGGAAGCGTTCTTCGGCGAACCGAGCGCCCGCCACGAACGTACCCAGCACTTCCTTAGCAAGATCCTGCAACACTGATTTTGCATCACTGGATCGGTCGGCGCCGCTGCCCTTCGGGCAGCAGGCGCTGGTCGTGACAAGGCCACTGTGATGAAATGCGACCCTTCGCTTCTTCTCCCTGCCAAGCCTGCCGTGAAATCCCGCCTGCTCCGCCAATTGCTATTGCCACCACTGGTCATCCTGCTGATGGTCGGTCTTGGGGTGGCTGGCTACCTGATCAGCGAAAACAATGGCATCCGCACGCTCAGCGAAAACGGCGAACGCCAGCTGGAGCTGCACGCGCGCACGGTGGAAAGCGAGATCAGCAAGTACACCTACCTGCCGAGCCTGCTAGAGCTGGAAGACAGCGTCTCGCACCTGCTTACCGACCCGGACGGCGGCTCGCGCCAGACGGTCAACGAATACCTTGAGGGCCTGAACCGGCGCAGCCGCAGCCGGGCCATCTTCGTCCTCGATACCAATGGCCGGGTCCAGGCCACCAGCAACTGGCGCGATGCCGATTCGTTCCTGGGTGAGGACCTGTCGTTCCGCGCGTACTTCCAGACGGCCGTGCGCGGTGAACCCGGGCGTTTCTACGGCATTGGCAGCACCACTGGCGAAGCCGGCTACTACCTTGCCCATGGCCTGGAAGAACACGGCAAGATCATTGGCGTGGCAGTGATCAAGGTGCGCCTGGACACGCTTGAAGAGCGCTGGCAGCGTGCGCGCCTGGAGGCGTTCGTCAGTGACGAGAATGGCATCATCATTCTTTCCAGCGACCCGGCCCGGCGCCTGAAGTCGGTGCGCCCGTTGACCCCGCAAATCAAGGAGCGCCTGGCGCGCAGCCTGCAATACTACTGGTGGCCACTGAACGAGCTGCAGCCTCTGGGCCGCGAAACCCTGGCCGATGGCGTGGAAAAACTGACCTTCCCGGCCAACAGCGAAACGGCCCAGGGCAAACCCCATGAAGTTGCCTACCTGGCACAGACGCGGCGGCTGGCCGATACACCGTGGCACTTCACCCTGCTGACCCCGCTGCAGGATTTGCGCCGCGAGTCCATGGTGCAAGGCATTCTGGTGGGGGTGGCTTTCGCCCTGCTGGCTATCCTCGGCATCGCCTGGAACGAGCGGCGCAAGGTCATCGCCACCCGGCTGGCGGCACGCGAGGCGCTGGAAGAAGCCAACAGCCAGCTGGAGCGGCGGATTACCGAACGCACCGCTGACCTGCGCGCCAGCAACGAACGCCTGAAAGGCCAGATTCGCGAGCGCCGGCATGCCGAGCAAACCCTGCGCCACGCCCAGGATGAACTGGTACAGGCCGGCAAACTGGCCGCTATCGGGCAGATGTCCACCAGCATTGCCCATGAGCTGAACCAGCCTCTGGCCGCGCTGCGCACCTTGTCAGGCAATACCGTGCGCTTCCTCGAGCGCGGGGCACTGGAAACCGCCAGCACCAACCTGCGCACGATGAACGACCTGATCGACCGCATGGGCCGCATTACCGCCAGCCTGCGCTCGTTCGCCCGACGCGGCGACGACAGCGGTCAGGCGTCGCTGGCCAAGGCGGTAGAAGCCACGTTGCAGGTACTGGCCAACCGCATCAGCGCCTGCCATTTGCAGTTGCACCCGCAGTTCGACGACCAGCAACTGGCGATCGACCAGACCCGCCTGGAGCAGATTCTGGTCAACCTGATCGGCAACGCCCTCGACGCCATGGCCGCGCAACCGCTGCCCGAGCTGTGGCTCGAGGGCGAATTGCAGGGTGACAAGTACCGCCTGCAAGTACGCGACAATGGCCACGGTATCGACGCCGAGGCACGCAAGCACTTGTTCGAACCTTTCTTCACCACCAAACCGGGCGAACACGGCCTGGGCCTGGGCCTGACCTTGTCGGCGAGCCTCGCTGCCGCCGCCAAGGGCAGCCTCAACGTCGAGCACCCCGCCACTGGCGGCACGGCCTTCGTCCTGGCCCTGCCGCTGGTTTCTCCCCCTACCGAATCGGCAGAGCAACCATGAACCAAGCGCCTCTTACTGTCCTGATCGTCGAAGACGACCCGCATGTGCTGCTCGGCTGCCAACAGGCGTTGGCCCTGGAAGACATCGCCTGCGAAGGCGTGGGCAGCGCCGAACAGGCACTGGAGCGCATCGGCGACGATTTCGCCGGGATTGTCGTGAGCGATATCCGCCTGCCGGGCATCGATGGGCTGGAGCTGCTGAACCGCCTCAAGGCCCGCGACCGGAGCCTGCCGGTGGTACTGATTACCGGCCACGGTGATATCGACATGGCGGTCGGCGCCATGCGCAACGGCGCCTACGACTTCATGGAAAAGCCGTTTTCCCCCGAGCGCCTGGTCGACGTGGTGCGCCGCGCTCTGGAACAACGCGGGCTGTCACGCGAGGTGCTTGCCCTGCGCCGTCAGCTCGCCGAACAGAGCAGCCTGGAGGGGCGCATCATTGGCCGCTCGCCAGCCATGGAGCACCTGCGCGAACTGATCGCCAACGTCGCCGACACCTCGGCCAACGTACTGATTGAAGGCGAGACCGGCACCGGCAAGGAACTGGTCGCCCGCTGCCTGCACGACTTCAGCCGCCGCCATGGGCAGCCATTCGTGGCGCTGAACTGCGGTGGCCTGCCGGAAAACCTGTTCGAGAGCGAGATTTTCGGCCACGAAGCCAATGCCTTCACCGGTGCCGGCAAGCGCCGCATCGGCAAGATCGAACATGCCAATGGCGGCACGCTGTTCCTCGATGAAGTGGAAAGCATGCCGATCAACCTGCAGATCAAGCTGCTGCGCGTGCTACAGGAGCGCACCCTGGAGCGCCTGGGCTCGAACCAGAGCATCCCGGTGGACTGCCGGGTCATCGCCGCGACCAAAGCCGACCTCGACAGCATGGGCCAGAGCGGCCAGTTCCGCAGCGACCTGTATTACCGGCTGAACGTGGTAACCCTGGAGCTGCCGCCACTGCGCGAGCGCCGCGAAGATATCCTGCAACTGTTCGAACATTTCCTGCAGCAGTCGGCCCTGCGCTTCGACCGCGAAACACCGACGCTGGACAGCCAGACCCTTTCACGCCTGATGGCCCATGACTGGCCAGGCAACGTGCGTGAATTGCGCAACGTCGCCGAGCGCCATGCCCTCGGCCTGCCAGCCTTCAAGAAAGGCCCCAGCGGAAGCGCCAGCCAGGGTCTGGGCTTTGCCGAAGCGGTAGAAGCGTTTGAGCGCAACCTGCTCAGCGATGCCCTGCAACGCACCGGCGGCAACCTGAGCCAGGCCAGCCAGGAGCTGGGCATGGCCAAGACCACGCTGTTCGACAAAGTGAAAAAATACGGCCTCGGCTGACCTCAACCCCAACTGGAAAGACAACGTGGACCTGGTATTCAAAGCCGCCCTTGGCGCTGGCGTAGTCGTGCTGCTGGCAGTGCTGTCGAAGACACGCAACTATTACATCGCCGGGCTGGTACCGCTGTTCCCCACCTTCGCCCTGATCGCCCACTACATCGTCGGCAAGGGGCGCAGCATCGCCGACCTGAAGACCACCATCCTGTTTGGCATGTGGTCGATCATTCCGTACTTCGTGTACCTGGCGACCCTGTATGTGCTGGTCGACCGCATGCGCCTCGAGGCGTCGCTGGCGCTGGCCACGGTGGCGTGGCTGATGGCAGCGACCGTGCTGGTGACTGTGTGGGTACGGATGCACTGAGCGAAATCGCCGCGGGCTTCAGAGCCCTGCGATGTGCGTGACCTCTTGCCTGTGCGCCTGCAAATAAGGCAACACGGCCCCCAGCAACGGCGCCTTGAACGGTTCCTGGAAGCGGTGCGCCAGCCCCGGGATCAGGCGCAGCTGGCTGCCCTGGATATGCGCCGCCAGGTGCACGCCATGCATCACCGGCAACAACGGGTCGGCCGTACCGTGCACCACCAGGGTCGGTACCCGCAGTTGATTGAGCAACGCAACGCGGCTTGGCTCGGCCAGTATCGCCATGATCTGGCGCTTGGCCCCGTCCGGATTGAATGCGCGGTCGTATGCCACCGCCGCCTGTTGCAACAACACTGCGCGGTCGTCCCGCACCTCGGGGCTGCCCAATGCCGCCAGCAGGTCAGCCTGTTGCTCGATAGCCACCTCACGGTTCGGCGCGCTGCGCCGGGCCAGCAACTGCACCAGCGCCGGGTCGGGAGCCGGCAACCCCGCCGCCCCTGAGCTGGACATGACCAGTGTCAGGCTGCGCACGCGCTCGGGCGCCATCGCCGCCAGGTGCTGGGCAATCATGCCGCCCATGCTCACGCCCAGCACATGAAACTGGCGCACACCCAATGCATCCATCAGGCGCAAGCCATCATCGGCCATGTCGGTCAGGGTATAGGGTGCTGCCACGGGCAAGCCCAGCTTGTAGCGCAGCAGCTCGACCGTGAGGTTGGCCGACGGCGGCATCTGGTTCCAGCGCGACAGGCCGACATCGCGGTTGTCATAGAGGATCACTCGAAAACCTTGCTGGCACAACGCTTCGACCACATCGTCCGGCCAATGGATAAGCTGCCCGCCCAGGCCCATCACCAGCAGCAAGGCCGGGTCGCGCGGCGCGCCGACGCTCTGGTACACGAGGCTGACGGCACCGAGTTCGGCACGCTGCACCGGCACATGGGCGTCACAGCGCTGTTCGGCAAAACTTGCCGGCACACTCAACAGGAAGAACAGAAAAAGCCAAAAAGCCCGCATGAAAGAAACACCAGAATGCAGATCCCCAGTAGAACGCGAGTCTGATGAATTCTGTTCGGGCGCGCTGCCACAGTTCGGTGACATTTTCATGACTGCCGCCAGACGGTGCGGCCGATAGTCCAGTCGACAGCAGCGCCAACATGAGGGAAACTCAACTCATCCCCTGTTTACTCATATTTGAGCCCCGGAGTCAGCCGTGCTGGAGATCCGCCACCTGAAAACCCTTCATGCCCTGCGCGAGGCCGACAGCCTGGTGGAGGCCGCCGAGCGCCTGCACCTGACCCAGTCGGCGCTGTCGCACCAGTTCAAGGAGCTGGAAGAGCGCCTGGGCCTGCCGCTGTTCGTGCGCAAGACCAAGCCGATCCGCTTTACCAGCGCCGGGCTGCGCCTGCTGCAACTGGCCGATGCCACCCTGCCGCTGCTGCGCGGCGCCGAGCGCGACATTGCGCGCCTGGCCGGCGGCACTGCCGGGCGCCTGCACATGGCCATCGAATGCCACAGTTGCTTCCAATGGCTGATGCCGACCATCGACCAGTTCCGCGATGCCTGGCCAGAAGTAGAGCTGGACCTGGCTTCCGGCTTTGCCTTTGCCCCGCTGCCGGCACTGGCCCGCGGCGACCTGGACCTGGTGGTGACTTCCGACCCGCTGGACCTGGCTGGCATCACTTATGTCCCGCTGTTCACTTACGAGGCGATGCTGGCGGTCGCCAACCAGCACCCGTTGGCCAGCAAGCCCTACGTGGTGCCGCAGGACCTGCTTGACCAGACGCTGATCACCTACCCGGTGGAGCGTGACCGCCTGGATATCTTCACCCGGTTCCTGGAGCCGGCCGACATCGAGCCGGCCGCCGTGCGCACGTCGGAACTGACGGTAATGATGATGCAACTGGTGGCCAGCGGCCGGGGCGTATGCGGCATGCCGCACTGGGCGCTGCACGAGTACAGCTCGCGTGGCTATGTGAAGGGCAAGCGCCTGGGGGAGAAAGGGCTGTTCGCCACGCTTTATGCTGCCGTGCGCACCGACATGCTCGATGCGCCGTACATGCGCGACTTCCTGCTGACCGCCAAAGACACCTCGTTCGCCACCCTGGACGGCGTCAGCGCGGTACGCTGACTGCCTGGCGATACAGCGGCAGAATAAGGTCACGGGTCAGCGGTGCCAGCTGCATCGCTGGCGCCTGGTCGGCAGCCAGCCATACCACCTCTTCGATCTCCGCAGCCGGGACGACCGCAGCCGCGCTGTCGACACGAAACAGTTCAGCTTGTACCTCGAAGCCCGGTTCGTTGGCGGCCGGGGCGCTGAACTGGCCTAGGTGCACTGCCTGGGCCGGGTCGATGTGCAAGCCCAGTTCCTCGTGCAGTTCGCGCACAAGTGCCTGGACCGGTGTTTCGCCGGCATCGATCTTGCCGCCGGGCTGCATGAAGGCTTCGGTGCCCCGTTTGCGTACCAGCAGGGTGCGGCCCTGCGGGTCGATCAGCAGGGCGGCGGCGATGCGGATGGTGTTAGCCATGGGCTGGGCTCGGTGAAAAATTGGCTGGGGAGGATCCCATGGGGTCACTGCCCTGACAAGACCGCTGTTTGCTGTGCCTTCCCTTTCGCCAGGACAGGCTTTGGCGGGCCTGCCAGACGAACGGCCCCTTGCCAAAGGGACCACGCCCCTCCATAACCAACTCATGAACCTGCCCGCCAAACACCACCCGGTGCTCGAGCTGTTCCACCCCGCTGTAAGCACCTGGTTCCGCCGCCACTTCGCCACGGTCACCGCTGCCCAGGCCCAGGCCTGGCCGTTGATCCATGCCGGCCAGTCGATGCTGCTGGCCGCCCCAACCGGTTCGGGCAAAACCCTCAGCGCGTTCCTCGCGGTGCTCGACGAACTGTTCCGCCAAGGCCTGGAGCAGCAGGCCGAGCTGCCCGCGCGCACTCAGGTGATCTACGTTTCACCGCTGAAGGCGCTGTCCAACGACATCCGCCTGAACCTGCAGGCCCCACTCGAAGGCATCAGTCAGGCCCTCGCAGACCAAGGCCTGAGCGCCCCACGCATCACCACCGCCGTGCGCACCGGCGACACCCCGCAGAAAGAACGTGCCGCCATGCGCAAGCAGGCCCCGCACATTCTGGTGACCACCCCAGAATCGCTGTATGTGCTGATGGGCTCGGCCTCTGGCCGCGAAGGCCTGCGCAGCGTACACACCGTGATCGTCGACGAAATCCATGCCTTGGCCGGCAACAAGCGCGGCTGCCACCTGGCGCTCACCCTGGAGCGCCTGCAAGCACTGTGCGACCGGCCGCTACGGCGTATCGGCCTGTCCGCCACGCAACGCCCGGTCGAGCGGGTTGCGCAGTTCCTGGTCGGCAGCGGGCGCCCCTGCGCCATCGTCGATGTGGGCCATGCGCGCCAGCGCGACCTGGCCATCGAAGTACCCCCGGTACCCTTGGGCGCAGTGATGGCCACCGATGTCTGGGGCCTGGTCTACGACCGCCTGGCCACCCTGGCCCGTGAACATCGCACCACCTTGGTATTCGTCAACACCCGGCGCCTGGCTGAGCGTATCACCCGACACCTCAGCGACCGCCTGGGCCAAACGGCAGTGGCCGCGCACCATGGCAGCCTGTCCAAGGAGCTGCGCCTGGATGCCGAGCAGCGACTCAAGCGCGGCCAGCTGCAAGTGCTGGTGGCCACCGCATCACTGGAACTGGGCATCGACATCGGCGACGTCGACCTGGTTTGCCAGATCGCCTCTCCGGGCTCGATTGCCGCATTCCTGCAAAGAGTGGGTCGCGCGGGCCACCAAGTCGATGGCATACCCAAGGGGCGCTTGTTCCCCACCTCACGCGATGACCTGATCGAATGTGTGGCGCTGCTCGACTGCGTGCGCCGGGGCGAACTGGAGGAGCTGCACATCCCCCGGGCACCGCTGGACGTACTGGCCCAGCAAATCGTTGCCGAAGCCAGCAACCAAGCGTGGCACGAGCAGGCCCTGTTCGACTGCCTGCGCCAAGCCACCCCCTACGCCGAACTCGACCTGCACCACTACGAGGCGCTGCTGCGCATGCTGGCCGAGGGCTACAACGGCCGCCAGGGCGTACGCAGTGCCTACCTGCACCGCGATGTGGTGATCGGCACCCTGCGTGGCCGCCGAGGCAGCCAGCTGACCGCACTGACCAGCGGCGGCACTATCCCCGACAATGCCGACTACAGCGTGTTGCTGGAACCGCAGGCGTTGAACATCGGCAGCGTCAACGAAGACTTTGCAGTGGAGAGCATCGCTGGCGATATCTTCCAGCTGGGCAATGCTTCGTATCGCATCGTGCGCGTCGAGCCGGGCCGGGTACGGGTGGAGGATGCTCATGGCCTACCGCCCACCATTCCATTCTGGCTGGGCGAAGCACCGGGGCGCAGTGATGAGCTGTCGGCTGCCGTGGCCCGGCTGCAAGCCTGTATCGACCGCCAGCTGACGCAGGCCTGCGGTGACGTCGCCGAGGTGCTGGCGTGGTTGCAAGGCACGTTCGAACTGGGCGAAGACAGCGCCGCCCAGTTACTTGACTACCTGGCTCGCACCCGCGAAGTGCTCGGCGCCCTGCCCTCGCAGGACACGCTGGTGATGGAGCGTTTTTTCGACGAATCCGGTGGCACCCAGCTGATCATCCATTCGCCCTATGGCAGCCGCATCAACCGCGCCTGGGGCCTGGCCCTGCGCAAACGCTTCTGCCGCACCTTCAACTTTGAGTTGCAGGCGGCCGCCAGCGAGGACGCCATCGTGTTGTCGCTGTCGACCAGCCATAGCTTCGAGCTCGATGAAGTATGGCGCTACCTGAACAGCCGCAGCGCCGAGCCAATCCTCATCCAGGCAGTGCTGGACGCGCCGCTGTTTGGCGTGCGCTGGCGCTGGAACGCCGGTGTGGCCATGGCCCTGCCGCGCTTTGTAGGTGGACGCAAGGTGGCGCCACAAATACAGCGAATGAAGAGCGAAGACCTGGTAGCGGCCGTGTTTCCCGACCAGCTCGCCTGCCTGGAAAATATCGTAGGCGAACGGCAAATCCCCGATCACCCACTGGTCGAGCAAACCCTCGACGACTGCCTGCACGAGGCGATGGACAGCGAAGGCTGGCTGGCACTGTTGCGGCGCATGGAAAGCGGTGCGGTGCGCCTGCTATGCCGCGACCTGCCCGCCCCTTCGCCACTGGCTGCGGCGATTCTGAACGCCCGGCCATATGCGTTTCTCGACGATGCGCCGCTGGAAGAGCGGCGTACCCAGGCGGTGCTGAACCGGCGCTGGAGCGAGGTGCAAAGCGGCGACGACCTCGGCGCGCTGGACGTCGATGCCATCGCCGCCGTCACGGCCGAGGCCTGGCCGCAGCCGGGCAACCCCGACGAAATGCACGAAACCCTGATGGGCCTGGGCGCCATCAGCCAGGCAGAGGTCGAGGCCAACCCCGGCTGGGATCTGCTGCTAAGGCAACTGGCCAAGGCCGGGCGGGCCATGCGCCTGGCCGATGAAAAACTCTGGTTGGCCCGTGAGCGCCTGAACCTGATGCTGGCACTTTACCCAGCAGCGCGTCTGGAGCCGGTGCTGGAACTACTCCCCGGCTTCGATCTGGTCATCGACCCCGATACTGCCCTGAGCGAACTGCTGCGTGCCCGCCTGAGTGGCTGCGGCCCGCAGACCCAAGCCCAGATTGCGGCCCCGTTGGGCCTGGCCGCAGTAAAAATCGAACAGGCCCTGGCCCAGCTGGAAGCCGAAGGTTATGTGCTGCGCGGGCATTTCAGCCCTGGTGCCGACGAACTGCAATGGTGCGAGCGCCATTTGCTGGCGCGCATCCACCGCTACACGGTGAAGCGCCTGCGCCGCGAGATCGAACCGGTCAGTCTGCAGGACTTCATGCGCTTTCTGTTCGACTGGCAGCACCTGGCGCCTGAAGAGCGCCTTCGTGGGCCACAAGCAGTGACCGAAGTGCTGGGCCAGTTGCAGGGTTTCCCCAGTGCGGCGGGGGCCTGGGAGGCCGAGTTGCTGCCGGCGCGTATCAAAGACTACAGCCCGCAGTGGCTGGATGATGCCTGCCGCAGTGGGCAGTTCGCCTGGAGCCGGCTGGCCACCACCGTGTCGAGCAATACCTTGTCGAGCACCCCGCTGGTGCTGCTTGCGCGTGAGCATCTGAGCCTGTGGCGCAGCCTTGCGCCTGCACCCTCCCCGGAACGCCTGGGGCCGCGTGCGCAACGCGTGCACGACGTGCTGCGAACACAGGGCGCGTTGTTCTTTGACGAACTGACACAGGATGCACACCTGCTCCCCAGCGAACTGGAAATAGCGTTGCAGGAACTGGTCGGTGCTGGCCTTGTGGGCGCCGACAGTTTCACTGGCTTGCGCAGCCTGATTACCCCGGCGGCGAAGCGCGCGTCACGCAACAGCCGACGCGGTCATGCGCCGTTGTCCAGCAGCATGTCCCATGCCGGGCGCTGGGCATTGCTGCGCATTGGCACTGTGGACGACAGCCAGCGCCTTGAGCACATCGCCCACACCCTGCTACGGCGTTATGGCGTGGTTTGCTGGCGGCTGCTGGAGCGCGAGAGTGATGTGCTGCCGCCTTGGCGTGAACTGCTGCGCTGCTATCACCGGCTAGAGGCGCGTGGCGAAATCCGGGGCGGGCGCTTCATTGCCGGGCTGGCCGGTGAACAGTTCGCCTTGCCGGAAGCCGTGGGTTTGCTGCGGCAAGTGCGGCGGCGGGAAGTGGACGGCACGCTGCTGGTGGTGAGCGCCAGTGACCCGCTGAACCTGATCGGGTCGTTGCTGCCGGGGGCGAAGGTGCCGGCGGTAAGTGGCAATCGCCTGCTGTTTCGCGATGGGGTGCCGGTGGCGGTGCGGGTGGCGGGGCGCTTCGCGTACCTGGTCGAGGCACCAGCACCAGAGCAGGAGCGCTGGCGGCAGAAGCTGCTACGCAGCCCCGTGTAAAGCCGTTCGTGCTGAGTATGCGCCCCGGCCAGGCAAATCGCGCTCGACTCGAGAATGATTTTCGCTACCCCGATTTTAATTTGCAGGGCCCGGCAACTTGGCTATGGTCGGGGTTTGCCTCCAGGCCCTGAGCCTGACCGCGCCATCGCAAGGACCCCGTATGAGCCTGTCACTTCTCAGCCGCTACGCCTTCTTCGCCGCCTGTGTTCTGTTCACCCTGGTGAGCCTGCCCTTCACCCACCACGAGTGGCTATGGCCGTTTACCCTGACCACCGGAATCCTCAGCCTGATAGGCCTGTTCGACCTGGTGCAGCAGCGCCACGCGGTACGCCGCAACTACCCGATCCTGGGCAACATCCGCTACCTGGTCGAGGCCATTCGCCCGGAAATCCGCCAGTACCTGCTGGAGTCAGACAGCGACGCCCTGCCGTTTTCCCGCGCGCAGCGCTCGCTGGTGTATGCCCGGGCCAAGAACGAAGCCTCGGACAAACCGTTCGGCACCCTGATCGACGTGTACGAGTCGGGCTTCGAGTTCATCGGCCACTCCATGCGCCCGGCGCCCCTGGCCGACCCATCCAGCTTCCGTATTGTCGTCGGCGGGCCACAGTGCAGCCAGCCGTATTCAGCGTCGATCTTCAATATCTCGGCAATGAGCTTCGGCTCGCTCAGCGCCAATGCCATCCGCGCGCTGAACCAAGGCGCAAAGCTGGGCAATTTCCACCATGACACCGGCGAGGGCAGCATCAGCCCGTACCACCGCGAACACGGTGGTGACCTGGTCTGGGAACTGGGCAGCGGCTACTTCGGTTGCCGCACGCCAGACGGGCGCTTCGACCCCGAGCGCTTCGCCGCCCAGGCGCGCACCCCGCAGGTACGCATGATCGAGATCAAGATGAGCCAGGGCGCCAAGCCCGGCCATGGCGGCATCCTGCCCAAACACAAGGTCACCCGGGAGATTGCCGAAACCCGTGGCGTGCTGATGGGCGAAGACTGCATCTCGCCATCACGCCACAGCGCCTTCTCCACCCCCATCGAGATGATGCAGTTCATTGCCCAGCTGCGTGAGTTGTCTGGCGGCAAGCCGGTGGGCTTCAAGTTCTGCCTGGGCCATCCGTGGGAGTTCATGGGCATCGCCAAGGCCATGCTGGAAACCGGCATCCTGCCAGATTTCATCGTCGTCGATGGCAAGGAAGGCGGCACCGGTGCGGCGCCTGTGGAGTTCACTGACCATATCGGCGTGCCGCTGCGTGAAGGCCTGCTGTTCGTGCACAACACCCTGGTCGGGCTGAACCTGCGGGACAAGATCAAGCTGGGCGCCAGCGGCAAGATCGTCAGCGCGTTCGACATCGCCAGCGTGCTGGCCATTGGTGCCGACTGGGCCAACTCGGCGCGCGGCTTCATGTTCGCCATCGGCTGTATCCAGTCGCAGAGCTGCCACACCAACAAGTGCCCGACCGGCGTAGCCACGCAAGACCCGTTGCGCCAGCGTGCGCTGGTGGTGCCGGACAAGGCACAACGGGTGTTGAACTTCCACCACAACACCTTGCGGGCCCTGGCAGAAATGCTTGCCGCCGCGGGCCTGGAGCACCCGGCACAACTGGAGGCCAAGCACTTGGTGCGGCGCATCTCGGCGACCGAGATCAAGCTGTTCTCGCAGATGCATGTGTTCTTGAAACCGGGTGAGTTGCTGACCGGCGAAGTGAATGGCCAGTTCTATTCACGAATGTGGCAACTGGCGCGGGCGGACAGCTTTGAGCCGCACAGTGAGGTGGCGGCCTGACAGGGCGCCGGGGCCGCGAAACGGCCCCGGCTATTTCACATCAGGAAGCGCTACTGGCCACTCCCTGCACCTCTTTCGGCGCCAGGCGGAAGGTGTAATACAGCACCGTCAACAGCACCAGGAAGGCCGGGCCGATATACAGCGCCACCCGGGTATCCTCGAAGTAGGCCATCAGGCCAACCACCAGCACCAGGAAGGCCAGGGCCAGGTAGGAGCTCAGCGGCCACAGCCACATGCGGTACTTCAGCCCCTTGCGCTCGGCAACGGTGAGGCTGGCACGGAATTTCAACTGCGCCAGCAGGATCATCACCCAGGTCCAGATCGCACCGAAGGTGGCGATCGAAGTTACCCAGACGAACACCTTCTCGGGCACCAGGTAGTTGGCCAGCACGCCCAGCAGCAGCGCGCCGATCGACAGCAGCAGCGCATTGCGTGGGACGCCGTTCTTCGAGGTACGGGCGAAGGCCGCTGGCGCCTGGCCGTTCTGCGCCAGGCTGTAGAGCATGCGCCCGGTGCTGAAGATACCGCCGTTGCACGACGACAGTGCCGCAGTGATGACCACGAAGTTGATGATGCCGGCAGCGGTCTTGATGCCGAGGCGCTCGAATGTCATGACGAACGGGCTGCCTTGGCTGCCGATTTCGTTCCACGGGTAGATCGACAGGATCACGAACAGCGCACCCACGTAGAACAGCAGGATGCGCCAGAACACCGAGCCGATTGCCTGCGGAATGGTCTTTTGAGGGTTGCGCGCTTCACCTGCGGTCAGGCCGATCATTTCCACGCCCAGATAGGCGAACATCACCATCTGCAGCGACATCAGTACCCCGGTCACGCCATTGGGCATGAAGCCGCCGTTGCTCCACAGGTTGGAGATCCCCACTGCCACACCGTCATTGCCAAAGCCGAAAGCAATGATGCCGATGCCGCCGAGGACCATGGCGATGATGGTGACGATCTTGATCAGGGCGAACCAGAACTCGAATTCACCGAAGGCCTTCACCGCCACCAGGTTGACCGCCCCCATGCTGCCAAGCGCCGCCAAGGCCCAGATCCAGCGTGGTACGTCGGGGAACCAGATGCCCATGTAGATGGCCACCGCAGTGATTTCGGCAACGCAGGTAACCAGCCACAGGAACCAGTAGTTCCAACCGGTGAGGAAACCCGCCAGCGGGCCGAGGTAGTCCTGGGCATAACGGCTGAACGAGCCGGCGACAGGGTTGTGCACGGCCATTTCGCCAAGGGCGCGCATGATCACCAGAATGGCCAGGCCGCCGATGATGTAGGACAGCATGATGGCCGGGCCGGCCATTTCGATGGCCTTGGCCGAACCGAGGAAAAGACCGACACCGATACAGGCGCCCAGCGCCATCAGACGAATGTGCCGTTCGCCCAGTTCGCGCTTGAGCGGGCCGCCTTCAGTGGCATGGCCGTGGGCAGGGTGGTTGCCGACTGGCATAGCAATACAACCTCATTTTGTTATTGGATTGACCTTCGTGCAGCAGCGGCCCTGCCGATAGGCGTGGCGTTGGCTTGCCAGGCCTGCCTTGTGGGCCGGCCCGTGTGCCGGGCTAGAGCGCTCGGCAAGGCGAAGGGGGCCAGCAGTATAGGAAGACCGTTGCAGGGATTTTCGCTGTATATACAGGAATAATCAGCGAGTTCTCCGGGCCCGCGGCACCATAGCAACATCCACGCATGAAGGAACCCACACCAAAGCCGCATAGCCCTACACCACGTTTCTTCACTTCCGACAAATTTTTCACCCTACCCGCTCAACGTCTAAGCTTCAGGCAAGCAAGACGAAAACACCTGGCCGGATAGAAGACTATGGGCGCACTGTGGCAATCGGAACCAAGCAGAACGGAAGCACCCGAGATACCTCCGGCCGAGACGCCACAACCGAAGTCCCCTCGTCAACGTCGGCTGTGGTGGCGGCTGATCCTCCTTATCCTGCTGGTCGCACTGGTGGCCGTCGGCTTCGCTGCCTATGACGAGTTCCGCACCTCGGAGCTGCAATCGCGCGAATTCAGCAAACTGGCCGGCACCCTGACCTATTCGCTGCAACCTGGCCCCAGCGATGCCATCGTCTACCCCGGGGACGGGCCTTTCGACAAGCGCCTGGGCTACAGCGCCCTGGGCGAATTCCTGCCGCGCTTGCTTAAACGCGACTACCTCATAAGCGAGCAGGTGAAGTTCTCGCCGGCGTTGATGAACTACGTCGATCATGGGCTGTTCGCGCCCTATATCGAAAAAATCCAGGCCGGCCTCTCGATTACCGACTGCCGCGGCGACATGCTTTACCAGTACAACTACCCGCAGCACCTGTACCCGGACTTTGCGGCAATCCCGCCGGTGATGGTCAACAGCCTGCTGTTCATCGAGAACCGCGACCTGCTCGATACCAAAGACCCACGCAACAACCCGGCCGTGGACTGGCCACGCTTTGCCAAGGCCGCCTACAGCCAGATAGCCAAGTACCTGGCGCTGCCCGGGCAGTCAGCCGGCGGTAGCACGCTGGCCACGCAGCTGGAAAAGTATCGCCACTCACCGGATGGCCTGACCGTGTCGGGCGCCGAGAAAATCCGCCAGATGATTTCTGCCAGCGTGCGGGCCTATCAGGGCGGCCCCGACACCACTGAGGCGCGCCAGCGTATCGTGCGTGACTACCTCAACAGCGTGCCGCTGTCGGCCGTGCCTGGGCATGGTGAAGTGCATGGCATGGCCGAGGGCCTGCGGGTGTGGTACGGCGCCGACTTCGACCAGGTCAACCAGGCCCTGACCTCCACCGCCAGCGACCCGCAAAGCATGGCCGCACGCGGCCTGGCCCTGCGCCAGGTGCTGTCGCTGATGATTGCCCAACGCCGCCCCTCACACTACTTGTCCAAGGGCCGGGTCGAGCTGGCCGAACTGACCGACGCGCACATCCGCGTGCTCGCCGCCAACAAGGTCATCGAGCAACCGCTGGCCGACGCCGCACTGGCCAGCAAGGCGGTGTACCGCGACTGGGTCGCACAGCCGACCATCGTGCCGATCGTCACCAACAAAGGCATCAGCCTGGCGCGAAACCGCCTGGCAGCCATGCTCAACCGCCCGCTGTACGACCTGGACCGACTCGACGTGTCGGCCACCAGTACGTTGCAGGCCGACCTGCAATTGCAGGTCAGCCAGTACCTGAAAAACCTGGCAGATCCGGCCTTCGCAGCGCAGATCGGCCTGATCGGCGAACGCCTGCTCACCGCCAAGACGACCGACCAGGTGAGCTACAGCTTCACCCTGTTCGAACGCACCGCCGACGGCTCGCGGGTGCGCGTGCAGACTGACAGCACCAACCAGCCCTTCGACATCAACGAAGGCAGCAAGCTGGAACTGGGCTCGACCGCCAAGCTGCGGGTACTTACCACTTACCTGGAGATCATCGCTGAACTGCATGACAAGTACGCCGGCAAGCCGGCCGCCGAACTGAAGAAAGTCGAGGTCGCCGAGCTTGACCGCATCACCCAGTGGTCGCTGGAATGGCTGACGCAGAACAGCAAGAACCAAAGCCTGGATGCCATGCTGGATGCCGCGCTGGAACGCAAGTACTCGGCCAACACCGGCGAGGCGTTCTTCACGGGCGGCGGCATGCACGTGTTCAACAACTTCCGCAAGGAAGACAACAGCCGCAACCCGACCCTCAAGGACGCCTTGCGTGAGTCGATCAACCTGCCGTTCATCCGCCTGATGCGCGACCTGGTGCGCTACGTGACCTACCAGCAGCCGTACAACCGTGTGCCGCTGCTGAAGGATGACGCCGACCCACGCCGCCAGGAATACCTGGCCCGATTCGCCGACAAGGAAGGCACCAACTACCTGATGCGTTTCTGGAAGAAATACCAGCGCAAAACTTCCCAGCAACGCCTGGATACCTTCCTCGACAGCATGCGCGTGACGCCGCAGCGGCTGGCGGCAGTGCACCGGTACCTGTTCCCGGAGGCGGGCCAGGAAACCTTCAATGCCTTCGTCCGTGCCCATATCAAGGGTGACAAGATTGCCCTGGGCAAACTGACCGACGGCCGCCTGTCGGAGATGTACGAGGCCTACGGTCCGGGCAAGTACGACTTGCCCGACCAGGGCTACATCGCCAAGGTCCACCCGCTGGACCTGTGGCTGCTCGGCTACCTGCTGAAGAACCCGAGTTCGACCCTGAGCGAAATGGTCAACGCCAGCCGTTTCGAGCGCCAGGAGGTGTATGGCTGGCTGTTCAAGAGCCGCCACCAGGGCGCCCGTGACAGCCGCATCCGCACCATGGTCGAGATCGAAGCGTTCCTCGACATCCACCAGCGCTGGAAGCGAGTAGGCTACCCGTTCGACCACCTGGTGCCTTCGCTGGCTACCGCCATCGGCAGTTCCGGCGACCGCCCCGCCGCCCTCTCCGAACTGGTCGGGATCATTCAGAACGACGGCGTCCGCCTGCCGACCCTGCGTATCGATACCCTGCACTTTGCTGCCAACACCCCCTACGAAACCAAGCTCATCACCGACCCGGACCGGGGCGTACGGATTCTGCCGGTGGAAGTGGCGCGGGCGCTCAAGGGGGCCATGTCGCAAGTGGTCGATGCCGGTACCGCGCGGCGTATTTCTGGCAGCTTCAAATTGCAGGACGGCACGCCTCTGGTAATGGGTGGCAAGACCGGTACTGGTGACAACCGCATCGAAAGCTTTGGTGCTGGCGGGCGCCTGATCGGCTCGCGTTCGCTCAACCGTACCGCAACGTTCGTGTTCTTCCTCGGCGACAACCACTTCGGCACGCTGACCGCGTTCGTCCCGGGGCGCTCGGCGGAAGCGTTCAAATTCACCTCGGCGCTACCGGTACAGGTGCTCAAGGGGATGGCGCCGATCCTGATGCCGTACTTGCAGCCGGGCAACCCGAATGAGTGCAAGCCGCCAGAAGTGGCGCTTACCCCGGCAACGGCAAAAGGGGTTACATCGAATAACTAGATGATAATCATCGGCAATTGAGGGCTAGTCTTTAGATATATCTTGAGTAATATCTTACGATATATCGCAAAGACGGAGCCCCATCCCCCATGCGCGAACACACACACCATGATCCCTTCGAGCGGCGCCCCGGCCGTGGCGAGCGTGGCCCCCGCGTTTTCGCGCCCGGTGACCTCAAGCTGCTGATGCTGGACCTGCTCGCCGAGCAGCCTGGCCACGGCTACGACCTGATCCGCCAGATCGAAAACCTGTTCGACGGCAGCTACAGCCCCAGCCCCGGGGTGATCTACCCGACGTTGAATTTTCTTGAAGAAGCCGAACTGATCAGCGGCCAGGTGCAGGGCAGCAAGCGCCTGTATGCCATCACCGATGCTGGCCGCAGAGCCCTGGGTGAGCAGGCCGTGGCGCTGGACGGCGTGCGCATGCGCATCGAAGTCAGCAAGCGTGCCCTGCGCGGCCACGACCGCCCGCCAGAAATCCATGAAGCGGTCGGCAACCTGCGCCACGCACTGCACATGCACAGCGGCCGCTGGACCCCTGAAGAAATCGAACGGGTTCGCGACCTGCTCAACCATACCGCCAAGGCCATCGCCTCCGGGCCGGCAGAACCTGTCATGGAGAATGCCCATGAGTGACACCATTCACCGCGTCAACCACGAGATCCGCCAGCGTCGCCTGCACGTGCTGCGGGTCACCGACCTGACCCCGCGCATGCGCCGCGTCACCTTGGGTGGCGCCGAACTGCAAGGCTTCACCAGCCTGGGCAGCGACGACCACATCAAGCTGTTGTTCGCTGAGACGCCGGAGCAGCAGCAGGCCATCGAAGCCCGTAACCTGGGCAAGGATGGTGGCACCCGGCCAACCATGCGCGAATACACGCCACGGCGCATCGACCTGGTGGCCAATGAACTGGACATCGACTTCGTGTTGCACGGCGACGGCCCGGCTTCTACATGGGCCGCGCAGGCCGCGCCCGGGCAAACCCTGAACATTGCGGGGCCGCGGGCTTCACTGGTGGTGCCGGATATCTTCGACAGCTACCTGCTGATCGGTGATGAAACGGCCATTCCGGCGATTGGCCGGCGCCTGGAAGAACTGCCGGCAGGTCGCCAGGTGCTGGCGGTGATCCAGATCGAAGACGAGCAGGAGCGCCAGCCACTGCCGAGCATGGCGCAGGTCGAAGTGATCTGGGTGCGTAGGCAGCAGGAAGATCTGCTCGCACTGGTGAAGAAACTGACCTTGCCCCAAGGCCGGTTGTATGGCTGGGTGGCGCTGGAAAAAGCCCTGACCCGCCAGGCCAAGGCACTGCTGCTGGAGAAGGGCGTGCCTGAGGATGCGCTGAAGGCTGCAGCCTACTGGCGTGCCGACGGGACTGCGGAAGACGAGTGATCCGGGTGCCGTCCCAGGCCTATCGCCGGCACGCCTGCCCTCACAGTAATCGTACAGCCCTAGAAGGCTGTTGGGGGCTGGCTTGCCGGCGATAGGGCCTGTGCAGGCTAAGCCAATCTGCTCAAACCCCGCCACTTGTCCAGCCCCAGCAACACCAACCCTATCCCCCAGAAGCCTGCCAGCACCCCGATGGCATTGAGCAACACCTGCCCATACCCCAAGTTCGCCACATCAATGAACGGGTAGGCATACATGCCGATCTCACTCCCCCGCCACAACGCATAGCCAAAGTACACCGCCGGGTACAGCGCCCACAGCGCCAGGTGCCATAGGCGCAGCCTGCCCTTGGGTACCTCGCACCACCAGTACAAGGCGTACAGCAGTGGCATGACGTCGTGCAGCAACTCGTCAGCCAGCCATTGCCAACCCTGTGGTTGCCACAAATGGCGCAGCAACACGCTATAGGCAAGCGCCACCAGGACGATGCTGGTGGCCACCGCAGAGCTCACCGGCGGCGACAGGAAAAAACGCTTGGCCCGACCTTCCCGGCCAAACGCCGCATAACTAAGTACCGTCGCCACCAAGGTGTTGGTCAGCACGGTGAAGTAACCGAACACATTGATCAGGCCGCCGACAAGACTGGCCTGCTCCTGCCATCGCGCTATCAGCACCAAGTACACCTGCACGGCCAGGCCGAACCAGCCCAGCACGGCCATGCTGGTCAACCAGGGACGGCGTGGCATGTCAGGCCTGGCGCTGCAGTTTCACGTACAGCTGCTCCACCTTTTCCCGCGCCCATGGCGTTTTGCGCAGAAAAGTCAGGCTCGACTTGATGGTCGGGTTGCTCTTGAAACAGCGCACGTCTATGCGCTCGGCCAGGCCCTGCCATTGGTAGTGCGCCACCAGCTCGGTGAGGATCTGTTCAAGGGTCTTGCCGTGCAGCGCGTTGTGTTGGGCCGTGCTCATGCTGTACTCCGTAGGAAAGATGCGCACCTTACACGAGTGTAGTGGCGGGTGGGATCAGTCATGACGACAGAAAAATCGCTGGCCATGGGCAAAACCTATGTGCTGAAATAGTTATGTTATGTTGTAACACTATAAAAGCCTCTGCCAAGGAACGCCCCATCCCCATGCTGTACTCACCGCTTCGCCTCTCTCCTCTCGCCGTTGCGCTCTGGCTGGCCTCATCGCCAAGCCAGGCCGTAGAGCTCGAACCCCAGGTCATCACCGCCAACCCGCTGGGCAACAGCCAACTGGCGGCTCCCAGCACCGTGCTCGAAGGCGACAACCTGCTGCAACAGCAGCACGGCAGCCTTGGTGAAACCCTGAACAAGCAGCCCGGTGTCGCCTCTACCTGGTTCGGCCCTGGCGCCAGCCGACCGGTCATTCGCGGCCTGGACGGCGACCGCATCCGCATTCTGCGCAACGGCGTCGGCGCCCTGGATGCCTCGTCGCTGTCCTACGACCACGCCGTACCCCTGGACCCGGTGACGGTCGACCGTGTCGAAATCGTCCGTGGCCCGGCCGCCTTGCTGTATGGCGGCAATGCCATCGGTGGCGTGGTCAACACCTTCGACAACCGCATCCCGGACTCGCCGATCGAGGGCATCCACGGTGCCGGTGAACTGCGCTACGGCGGCGCCGACACCACCCGCAGCAGCGCCGGCAAGCTGGAGGCCGGCAACGGCGCCTTCGCCCTGCACCTGGACGCCAACAGCCGCCAGTTCAACGACCTGCGCATCCCGGGCTACGCACGCAGCGCCAAAGTGCGCGATGCCGACGAGCCCGGTAGCAAACACCGCCTGGAAAACAGCGACGGCCGCCAGGACGGCGGGGCAATCGGTGGTGCCTACCACTGGGACCACGGCTACGCCGGCCTGTCGTACAGCCGCTACGACAGCAACTACGGCTCGGTGGCCGAGTCCGGCGTGCGCCTGGACATGAAGCAGGATCACTACGCCTTCGCCTCCGAGCTGCGCGACCTCGACGGCCCGTTCAGCTCGGTCAAGGTAGATGCCGGCTACACCGACTACGAACACAGCGAAATCGAGGAAGGCGAGGTCCATACCACCTTCAAGAACAAGGGCTACGAAGCCCGCATCGAAGCCCGCCACCAGCCGCTCGGGCCGATTGAAGGGGTGATCGGTGCCCAGGTCAGCCGCAACGAATTCTCTGCCCTGGGCGAGGAAGCCTTCGTCCCGCAAACCGATACCGACAGCCTGGCGCTGTTCATGCTGGAGCAGTGGCAAGCCACCGAGCGCCTGAACCTTAGCCTGGGCGCGCGTATGGAGCACACCCGCGTAGACCCGGACGCCAAAGGTAACGAGAACTTCGTCGACGCCGACAGCGCCAGCAGCTTCAACGCCTTCAGCCTGTCTTCAGGCGCGGTGTACCAGCTCGACCCGATCTGGTCGCTGGCGGCCAACCTCGGCTACACCGAGCGCGCCCCAACGTTCTACGAGTTGTATGCCAACGGCGCCCACGTGGCCACCGGTGCTTATGAAGTTGGCGATGCCAGCCTGAACAAGGAAAAGGCCATTTCCGCTGACCTGGCGCTGCGCTTCGACAACGGCACCCACAAGGGCAGTGTTGGGGTGTTCTACAGCCATTTTCGCAACTACATCGGCCTGATCGGCACCGGGAACCTGCGTGAGGGCGGGCATGATCACGATCATGACGAAGATGACCACGATCATGACGACGGCTACCCGGAATATCAGTACCAAGGTGTGCGGGCGCGCTTCTACGGAATCGAAGCCCAGGACCGCTGGCAACTGCTCGAAAACCGTTACGGCAGCTTTGCGTTGGAGTTGTCTGGTGATTACACCCGGGCCAAGAACCTGGACAGCGGCGAGCCACTGCCACGCATCGCCCCGCTGCGCCTGAACAGCGGCCTGGTCTGGGAACTGGATCGCTGGCAGGCGCGGGTAGACGTGCAGCACGCTTCGTCGCAGCACCGCAAGCCGGCCAACGAAACCAGCACCGATGGCTACACCACGCTGGGGGCCAGCGTTGGCTACCGCTTCGAGGTTGGCCAGAGCCAGTGGCTGGCATTCGTACGCGGCGAAAACCTGACCGACCAGACTGTGCGCTATGCCAGCTCGATTCTGCGCGATATCGCACCGGCGCCGGGGCGCAGTGTGGAAGTGGGGTTGCGTACGACCTTCTGAAGCAGAAGCGACGAAGATGGGTGTGGGAGAGTCTATGGTTTCTGGCAATGGCATCAGGGTTGCCAAGTGCCCGTCACAGCCTCTTCAGCGCCTGTGAGATCGAGCGCCGCCCGCGCGGCGCTCGATCTCGCAGGCGCTGAAGATCTTGTGGCCAACATCTGTCAGCCCTTATGCGATCTCTGTGGCGGGTTCACCCGGCCACGACTGTTGCCAGTTCAGCAACAATCAACTGCGACAATTTGTCTTTTTTTCTTACAACTTCCCCTATATCCTCCCCGCCGGAAGCTGAAACGCTTCACTTCAACCTCTTGTCGTCATATCCATTGAAGGGCCTGCCCTTCGATGCGCTTACCGTTTTTTCCATAATCAGAAGATAGCGCTATCTCATGCTCCAACTGCCCAAATCCTGTTACATCGGCCTTGCCCTCAGCGCCTTGGCAACCCCCGTCGGCGCCAGCGAAATGTTCGCCAGCGACTCCCCGTGGATGCTCGGCGACTGGGGCGGCACCCGCAGCCAGTTGCTGGAACGAGGCTATGACTTCACCCTTGGCTATACCGGCGAGATGGGCAGCAACCTGCGCGGCGGCTACGACCATGACCGCACCGCGCGCTACAGCGACCAGTTCACCTTTGGCAGCCACCTTGACCTGGACAAGATCCTCGGCTGGCACGACACCGAGGTGCAGCTGACCATCACCGAGCGCCACGGCGACAACATCAGCAACGACCGCATCAACGACCCGCGCGTCGGCGGCTTCACTTCGGCACAGGAAGTCTGGGGCCGCGGCGAAACCTGGCGGCTGACGCAGCTGTGGATCAAGCAGAAGTACTTCGATGGCGCGCTGGATGTGAAATTCGGCCGCTTCGGTGAGGGCGAGGACTTCAACAGTTTCCCTTGCGACTTCCAGAACCTGGCTTTCTGCGGCTCGCAGGTTGGCAACTGGGTAGGCGGTATCTGGTACAACTGGCCGGTCAGCCAGTGGGCCTTGCGCGTGCGCTACAACCTCAACCCCGAGCTGTACGCCCAGGTCGGGGTGTTCGAACAGAACCCCTCCAACCTCGAGTCGGGCAACGGTTTCAAGCTCAGCGGCAGCGGCACCCAGGGCGCGGTCATGCCGATCGAACTGGTATGGAGCCCACGTATCCAAGGCCTGAAAGGGGAATATCGCGCCGGCTACTACTACAGTAATGCCAAGGCACAAGATGTTCTCAAGGACAGCAACGGCCAGCCGGCAGCCCTCAGCGGCGCCGCCTACCGCAGCAGCTCGAGCAAGCACGGCTTGTGGATCGGCGCCCAGCAGCAGGTCACTTCGCTGGCATCCGACCAGTCGCGTGGCCTGAGCTTGTTCGCCAACGCCACGGTGCACGACAAGAAGACCAATGCCATCGACAACTATGTGCAGGCAGGATTGGTATACAAAGGGCCCTTCGACGCCCGCGCCAAGGACGACATCGGTTTCGCCCTCGCCCGCGTGCACGTCAACCCCGCCTACCGCAAGAACGCCCGCCTGGCCAACCAGGCCGCAGGCATCGACGACTATGACAACCCTGGTTTCCTGCCCGTGCAGGACACCGAGTACAGCGCCGAGCTGTACTACGGCATTCATCTGGCCGACTGGCTCACGGTACGCCCCAACCTGCAGTACATCCGCCACCCGGGCGGGGTGTCGCAGGTCGATGGCGCCCTGATCGGCGGCCTGAAGATCCAGAGCAGTTTCTAACCCCTTTATCGACCTGACGGAGAACCTACGATGAGCACTGAAGGTGCCAACCATGGAAGCCGCTGGCTACCGCGCCTGATCGGCGTGCTGCTGTTACTGATGGGCCTGGCCCTGCTGGCCGGCGGCATCAAGCTTAGCCAGGTAGGCGGATCGCTTTACTACCTGATCGCCGGTATCGGCTTTGCCCTGTCGGGTGCCCTGCTGCTAGCCCAGCGCCGCATCGCGCTGGGCCTGTACGGCCTGGTGTTGCTGGGCAGCACCGTGTGGGCCCTGCTTGAAGTCGGCCTGGACTGGTGGCAACTGGTACCGCGCCTGGCGCTGTGGTTCGCCATCGGCGTGGTGTTGCTGCTGCCGTGGGCACGTCGCCCGCTGATCGGCCCGGCCAGCAAGGTCAACACTGCCCTGCTCGGCGTTGCTGTGGTCGCTTCGGGCGCCTGCGCCCTGGGCAGCCAGTTCACCCACCCCGGCGAGGTGTTCGGCGAACTGGGACGGGACAGCAGCGAAATGGCCAGCGCCGCCCCGTCGATGCCTGACGGTGAATGGCAGGCCTATGGCCGTACCGAACATGGCGACCGCTACTCGCCGCTGCGCCAGATCACCCCGCAGAATGCTTACCGCCTGGAAGAAGCCTGGCGCATCCGCACTGGTGACTTGCCGACTGAGAACGACCCGGTGGAGCTGACCAACCAGAACACCCCGCTGAAGGTCAATGGCATGCTCTACGCCTGCACCGCGCACAGCCGCCTGCTGGCCCTGGACCCGGACACCGGCGCGGAAATCTGGCGCTACGACCCGCAGGTAAAGAGCCCGACCGGCACCTTCAAGGGCTTTGCCCACATGACTTGCCGCGGCGTTTCGTATTATGACGAAAACCGCTACGTCAGCCGCGACGGCAGCCCAGCGCCGAAAATCACCGACGCAGGCCAGGCCGTAGCCCAGGCCTGCCCACGCCGCCTTTACCTGCCAACCGCAGATGCCCGGCTGATCGCCATCAACGCCGACAACGGCAAGGTCTGCGATGGCTTCGCCAACCAGGGTGTCATCGACCTGACCACCGGCATCGGCCCGTTCACGGCCGGGGGCTACTACTCCACCTCGCCTGCCGCAATCACCCGTGACCTGGTGATCATCGGTGGCCACGTCACCGACAACGAGTCGACCAATGAGCCGTCCGGGGTGATCCGCGCCTACGATGTGCACGATGGCCACCTGGTGTGGAACTGGGACAGCAACAATCCGGAAGACACCAAGCCATTGGCCGCTGGCAAGCAGTACAGCCGCAACTCGGCCAACATGTGGTCGATCGCCAGCGTCGATGAAGACCTTGGCATGATCTACCTGCCATTGGGCAACCAGACCCCGGACCAGTGGGGCGCCGATCGCACCCCGGGCGCCGAGAAGTACAGCGCCGGCGTGGTGGCCCTGGATCTTGCGACCGGCAAGGCCCGCTGGAACTACCAGTTCACCCACCACGACCTGTGGGACATGGACGTCGGCAGCCAGCCGACCTTGGTGCACCTCAAGACCAACGATGGCGTCAAACCGGCAATCATCGTGCCGACCAAGCAAGGCAGCCTGTACGTGCTGGACCGCCGCGACGGCACGCCAATCGTGCCGATCCGTGAAATCCCCACCCCGCAAGGCGCGGTGAAGGGCGACCACACCTCGCCGACCCAGGCCCGTTCCGACCTGAACCTGCTTGGCCCGGAGCTGACCGAACAGGCCATGTGGGGCGCCACGCCGTTCGACCAAATGCTGTGCCGCATCCAGTTCCGCGAGCTGCGCTACGAAGGCCAGTACACCCCACCGTCCGAGCAGGGCTCGCTGGTCTACCCGGGCAACGTCGGAGTGTTCAACTGGGGCAGCGTGTCGGTCGACCCGGTACGCCAGCTGCTGTTCACCTCGCCCAACTACATGGCCTTCGTATCGAAGATGGTCCCACGTGAGCAGGTTGCCGAAGGCAGCAAGCGCGAGAGCGAGACCAGCGGCGTGCAGCCCAACACCGGCGCGCCGTATGCAGTGACCATGCACCCGTTCATGTCGCCACTCGGCGTACCGTGCCAGGCCCCAGCCTGGGGCTACGTCGCCGCCATCGACCTGTTCACCAACAAGGTGGTGTGGAAACACAAGAACGGCACCACCCGTGACAGCACCCCGGTGCCGATCGGCCTGCCGGTGGGCGTGCCGAGCATGGGCGGCTCGATCGTCACTGCCGGTGGCGTCGGCTTCCTCAGCGGTACCCTCGACCAGTACCTGCGCGCCTATGACGTGAACAACGGCAAGGAATTGTGGAGTGCTCGCCTGCCAGCAGGTGGCCAGGCCACGCCGATGACCTACACCGGCAAGGATGGCAAGCAGTATGTGCTGGTGACCGCCGGCGGCCATGGCTCGCTGGGCACCAAAATGGGTGACTACATCATCGCTTACAAATTGGCTGAGTAAGTTGCCGAGCCCTGCTTGCAGCGCTCATTCCCCTGTACCGGCCTAACGGCCGGTGCAGGCAATCAAAGATGAAACCCTCCCCCGCTCCGTTCGTTTACCATTGAAACCCATTCCCCACCGCCCCATCTAAGCACCATAGCCATTCACGCAGGTGCCCCATGAGCAACCAGCAGGATTTCCCGGAACACCCCGACGAACACAGCGAAGTCGAACACACCACCCCGGCCGAACCCGGCCACGCCCTCGCCCTGCCCGGCCAGCAGCTGCCGGACAAGGTCTACGTGATCCCGATCCACAACCGCCCATTCTTCCCGGCCCAGGTGCTGCCGGTCATCGTCAACGAAGAACCCTGGGCCGAAACCCTCGACTTGGTGGCCAAGTCCCCCGACCACTGCCTGGCACTGTTCTTCATGGACACCCCGCCAGAAGACCACCGCCACTTCGACACCGCGGCACTGCCGCAGTACGGCACTCTGGTCAAGGTGCACCACGCCAGCCGAGAAAATGGCAAGCTGCAGTTCGTCGCCCAAGGGCTGACCCGGGTCCGTATCCGCACCTGGCTCAAGCACCATCGCCCGCCTTATCTGGTCGAAGTCGAGTACCCGCGCCAGCCCGCCGAACCGACCGACGAGGTCAAGGCCTACGGCATGGCCCTGATCAATGCGATCAAGGAGCTGCTGCCGCTCAACCCGCTGTACAGTGAAGAACTGAAAAACTACCTCAACCGCTTCAGCCCCAACGACCCGTCGCCGCTCACCGATTTCGCCGCCGCGCTCACTTCGGCCACCGGCAACCAGTTGCAGGAAGTGCTCGACTGCGTGCCCATGCTCAAGCGCATGGAAAAGGTTCTGCCGATGTTGCGCAAAGAGGTGGAAGTTGCGCGCCTGCAGAACGAAATTTCGGCCGAGGTGAACCGGCAGATCGGCGAGCACCAGCGTGAGTTCTTCCTCAAGGAACAGCTCAAGGTGATCCAGCAGGAGCTGGGCCTGACCAAGGACGACCGCAGCGCCGACCTGGAACAGTTCCAGCAGCGCCTCGAAGGCAAGACTCTGCCACCCCAGGCGCGCAAACGTATCGATGAAGAGATGGGCAAACTGGCCATCCTCGAAACCGGCTCACCCGAATACGCCGTCACCCGCAATTACCTTGAATGGGCCACCGCACTGCCGTGGGGCGTGTACGGCAAGGACAAGCTAGACCTCAAGCACGCGCGCAAAGTGCTCGACCAGTACCACGCTGGTCTCGATGACATCAAGGAACGCATCCTGGAATTCCTCGCGGTGGGCGCCTGGAAGGGTGAGATCAGCGGCTCGATCGTGCTGCTGGTAGGCCCGCCCGGGGTGGGCAAGACCAGTATCGGCAAGTCGATCGCCGAGTCGCTCGGCCGGCCGTTCTACCGCTTCAGCGTTGGCGGCATGCGCGACGAGGCCGAAATCAAAGGCCACCGCCGCACGTACATCGGCGCACAGCCTGGCAAGCTGGTCCAGGCCCTCAAGGACGTCGAAGTGATGAACCCGGTGATCATGCTCGATGAAATCGACAAGATGGGCCAGAGCTACCAGGGTGACCCTGCGTCTGCGCTGCTGGAGACCCTCGACCCGGAACAGAACATCGACTTCCTCGACCATTACCTCGACCTGCGGCTCGACCTGTCCAAGGTGCTGTTCGTGTGCACCGCCAACACCCTGGACTCCATCCCCGGGCCGTTGCTCGACCGCATGGAAGTGATTCGCCTGTCCGGCTACATCACCGAAGAGAAACTGGCCATCGCCAAACGCCACCTGTGGCCCAAGCAGCTGGAAAAGGCCGGTGTGGCCAAGACCAGCCTAAGCATCAGCGACAGCGCCCTGCGCCTGGTAATTGAAGGGTATGCCCGCGAGGCCGGCGTCCGTCAGCTGGAAAAACAACTGGGCAAACTGGTACGCAAGGCGGTGGTCAAGCTGCTGGAAGACCCGCAAGCGAAACTGAAGATTGGCCCCAAGGACCTGGAGGCCGCACTCGGCATGCCGGTGTTCCGCAGCGAGCAGGTGCTGGCTGGCAAAGGCGTGATCACCGGCCTGGCCTGGACCAGCATGGGCGGCGCCACGCTGCCGATCGAGGCAACCCGCATCCACACCCTCAGCCGTGGCTTCAAGTTGACCGGCAAACTTGGGGATGTGATGAAAGAGTCGGCTGAGATTGCCTACAGTTACGTCAATTCCAATCTGAAGCAGTTTGGTGGCGACCCGGGCTTCTTCAACGAAGCGTTCATTCACCTGCACGTCCCCGAAGGGGCGACGCCCAAGGATGGTCCTAGCGCGGGCATCACCATGGCCAGCGCCCTGCTGTCGCTGGCCCGCGACCAGGCACCGAAAAAAGGCGTGGCCATGACTGGCGAGCTGACCCTCACTGGCCAGGTGCTGCCGATTGGCGGTGTGCGCGAGAAGGTCATTGCAGCACGGCGGCAGAAGATCTTCGAACTGATCTTGCCGGAACCTAACCGTGGTGACTTCGAAGAACTGCCGGACTATCTGCGTGAGGGCATGACGGTGCACTTCGCCAAACGCTTTGCTGACGTGGCGAAAGTCCTGTTCTGAGGCTGACGCAATCGGTGCAGGAGCGGCTTTGCGGTCCTTTCACGACACATGGCCGCTGCTGCACTGACCGCGTCAGGCGCACTGTGCACCGAACATCGGTTATCCTGAGGGCATCGCCAGCCTCCGGAGCCAACATGACCACCGCCCGTCTGCTCGTTCCCCTGAGCTTCGCCCTGCTTTCTGCCTGCGCCCAACAGCCGACGCAGCCCGTCGAACTGGACGCCGAAAGTGAATGCCCCACGCGCCTGCAAGTCGGCCAGGCACTGACCCTGAGCTTGCCCAGCAACCCTTCAACCGGCTATCGCTGGCGTGTAGAAAATCCCGCATCGAGTGTACTCCGCAGCCTCGGCCCGGAGGTATACAGCGCACCCGAGGATGAAGACGTGGTCGGCAGTGCCGGTGTTTCCACCTGGCGCTTCCTGGCCAACAGCACCGGGGATGCACAACTGGTGCTGGTCTACCAGCAGCCATGGGCCGCAGACGTTGCCCCGGTGCAAACCTTCGATTGCAAGGTTGTCGTCCGTTGAGCAGGATCAGATGCGGTCATACCTCAGCTGTACCACCATCAGGTATTCGCACAGGCTCCTCAATGCAGTCGTAGCAGCGTCCAGGTCCATCGTCGCACTGAGTGGCGCGGCCTGAGCCAGCCACTCCAGTTCAACCTTGCGAAGCTCGTTTAGCCACTCATTCTTGAGTGGCACAAGACCAGCCAAAGCGCTTACTGCCTCCTGTTCATTCCGCGCCGCTTGCAAGGCTCGCTGCACCTGCCGCTGGTCACCCAATGCTTCATCGATTCTGGCATCGAGCCGGGCACGGGCCTTGCCCAGGTCGCTGAATGTCTTGGCGCCCTCCAGCGCATCTGCGTGACTGGCGAGCTTCTGCGTCACAACCTTGAGCAAGCCAGCGTCAAGTTTCGGGTCGGTGATCAACCCTGTGATCTGATCGATTTCGTCGTCACTCGGGATGAGGCCCTTCAGTGCGCTGGCAATCGAAGGCTTCTCGAACAATTCGATAGCCTGGGTGATATCTGCCCGCTGTTGACGCAACGTCGCCAACCGTTGATCGAAAGCGACCGCCTGTTCTTGAAGAACATCCGTTCGTGCTTCCGCGGCCGCCAATGCGTCGACAATGGCCGACAGCGAGAACAGCTCCAGCCGCAGGTTTTTATTTGCCAGCCGCGCATGATGCTGGCCCAAGCGCTCCAGTACACTGGCAAGCCTGTGGTGCGTACCGATGCCCCCGTTCCCCGGGATGAAATCCCGCTCGTCCAGCAACACGATGCCGCCTATCAGGCTCTCCTTGAACGCGCGTTCGACGACCAGCAACAGCGCGCGCAGTTCAACCAACTGCTCGCGCGCTGCGGGAAGCACTTTCATCTCCCAATCTTCCATGAGCTCGAACATGCGTTCCTGCACGTTTTGCATGTGTAAAAAATCGGGCATGACGGTTTCAGTCTTGGCAACATCCATATCAGGCTTCCTCGTACTCTTCAACCAACTCATTGAACAACTCGGACAGTACATGGCAAATACTGCCTATCTTTGTCCACGGCTTGATAACTTCCGAGAAGTCATGCACGAAGGATTCAAGCTGGGCTATCGTGCTCAGCTCTTTGGCCTCACTGACAGAGTTATGGGCATACGAAGCGAGGAACAACCACACATCCGCCAACCGTTTAGTGGCCGCCGAGAGGTCCTTGCACCTGAACTGCAAGTCTCTGATCAGCGTCGAAACACGCTCGACATCTTTCAGGACCGGCTCGAGGTTGCCCAACTCACGCGCCAATTCTTCGCGCTGCTCAATGAGCGCATTCTTGGTGGCCCTGATTTCTTCTGCCCTGGTACCGAACACACCACCGGTTATCACCAAGCCAATCGGCCCAAGCAGGATACCGGTGAACGCGTAACCCACATTGGCATCGTACTCGGATTTCAGCTCATCGATCTGCTCGTCCCACGCATCGAGTTGCCTGCGCTTTACCAGTGTTTTCTCCGGGGAAACTTTCTCGTCGAAGTGCTTCAACAAGCGCCCCATGCGCGGTTTGAGCTCCCGTTTGATTTCACTGTTGAACCAGTTCGCGCGGGCATCGACGGCATCGATCCGCCGCTGGGTACCTTCAATTTCCCTGACCAGCTCGGAAATGCCCCGGGTCAGGACATTGGCGATTTGCGCTTGCTCCTCTTCGCTCAGCTGCGCGGTGTAAACATCGTCGCCCTGCTCGGCCTTGCGTTTCCTGATCGCCATGAAAACTTCGCTGCTTTCAAGGTTCTCCAACAGGCTACCGCCACGCTGTACCAGGCTTTCGGCGAACAGTTCAACTTCTGGCCCCAACTGCTTTATGCTGCGTTCCAGTTTGTCCCATTCATTGGCATGCCGATGCAGCGCGACATAAAGGTCATTGACCATCGACGCCTCGATACCCAAGGCGGCGTAATTAGCCTCCCTCTCTATCTCCACCTGCGTACGGGGGAGCTGATGGACAGTACTGACGTAGCGCTTGATAACTTTCAAATTTTCAGGCGTCAGTAAACCGCCAACTTGCTGACTGCCGCCCAGCCGACTTTCAATGAATGAGAAATAGCGTTCGGGCAACACTTTGACTTTGGACACCAGGTCCAGTTCTTCTACCGGCAGTTCTTCCTGCCCTGTGGCGGTATTCATAATCACCTATGAACTCAATAGATTAAAGGCCACTGAAGTTTCCACCCGCACGCCACTCAATACAGTGGCTCGAATAACTAAACAGTGTGGGAAAGTTCACTGCCATCCGCATGAATGCTCCGACCCTGAAGCATTGCCATGGCAAGATGCGCAGCCATTGGATAAAATGCGCTCCCGTTTCACCCTGTATCGAGCCCACCGTGAGCAAACAACCAGACCGCCTTTTCTCCCAACCCTTGGAGCAGGTGCCTGACTTCGTCTTCAACGAGGACGTGGTGCGCGTGTTTCCGGACATGATCAAGCGCTCGGTGCCCGGTTACCCCACCATCGTCGAAAACCTCGGCGTGCTGGCCGCGCGCTTCGCCCAGCCAGGGACTGCGCTTTACGACCTGGGCGCATCGCTGGGCGCTGTCACCCAGTCGCTACGTCGCCATGTGCGCAGCGACGGCTGCCGGGTGATTGCGGTGGACAATTCCGCCGCCATGGTCGAGCGCTGCCGCCAGTACCTCACCGCCCAGGACTCGATGTTCCAGGAGCTGCTGCCGGTGCAAGTGCTGGAAGCGGATATCCTTGCCCTGCCCTTCGAGCCCGCCTCGGTAGTGGCGATGAACTTCACCCTGCAGTTCATCGCCCCCGACCAGCGCCTGGCATTACTGGGCCGCATCCGCCAGGCGCTGCTGCCTGGCGGCGCGCTGATCCTCTCGGAGAAGCTGCGCTTTGCCGATGAACAAGAGCAGGACCTGCTCAATGAACTGCACCTGGACTTCAAGCGGGCCAATGGCTACAGCGAACTGGAAATCGCCCAGAAGCGCAGCGCCATTGAAAACGTGATGCGCCCCGATACCCTCGAAGCCCACCAGGAGCGCCTGCGTGCCGCCGGTTTCTCGAAAGTGGTGCCTTGGTTCCAATGCCTTAACTTTGCCTCGTTGATAGCCCTGCCATGATCGATCTGTCCCCCCTCGTCCGCCGCCTGGCGGGCACGCCCCTGGCTTCCTGGTCGCAAGGCCTGCAAGCACAACTGGACGCCAAGCTGGAAAAGGGCCACGGTGACCTCGACCGTTGGCGCGGCGCACTCGATGCCCTGCCCGCCTTGAAACCCAGCGAAATCGACCTGGTCAACGGATTACGCCTGGACTGCGACTGCGACGACAGCAGCCGCGCACAGATGCGCCAGGCATTGATGGGCCTGTCGCCATGGCGCAAAGGGCCGTTTGACCTGTTTGGTGTGCACGTCGATACCGAATGGCGCTCGGACTGGAAATGGTCCCGGGTCGGCCCTCACCTGAACCTCCAGGGCAAGCGCGTGCTCGATGTAGGCTGTGGCAACGGCTACTACCAGTGGCGCATGCTCGGTGCCGGCGCCGACATGGTGATTGGCGTCGACCCCAACTGGCTGTTCTTCTGCCAGTTCCAGGCCGTACAGCAGTACCTGCCGGAACTCCCCGCCTGGCACCTACCGTTCGCCCTGGAAGAACTGCCGGCCAACCTGGAAGGTTTCGACACGGTGTTTTCAATGGGCGTGTTCTATCACCGCCGCTCACCTATCGAGCACTTGCTGGCGCTCAAGGACTGCCTGGTCAAAGGGGGTGAGCTGGTACTGGAAACGCTGGTGATCGAGGGTGACGAAAACCAGGTACTGGTCCCTGAAGACCGCTACGCCCAGATGCGCAACGTCTGGTACCTGCCGTCAGTGCCCGCGCTTGAGCGCTGGTTGCGCCGGGCCGGCTTCAGCGATGTGCGTTGCGTCGACGTGAGCGTGACCACCGTCGAGGAGCAGCGCAGCACCGAATGGATGCGCTATCAGTCGCTGGGCGATTTCCTCGATCCGCATGACCATAGCAAGACCGTCGAAGGGCTGCCGGCCCCACGCCGCGCCACGCTGGTGGCGCGCAAATAAAAAAGGCGCCCACCCGGGCGCCTGAATGCACCTGCGCCGAGGAGCTGTCGCAGCGCAGGTGCTGTTGCCTAGTCTTTGGCCACTTCGCGGGCGTTCTCTTGCGCCTTGCGCTCGCGTTCGGCCATGGCCTGCTGCTTGTCACCGTGCAGGCGCTGCTGGTCTTCGCGGAACGCTTGCCAGAACTGCCTGGAGCGTTCCGCACCGCCCTCGGCGTAAACACTGGCGCTGCCCAGGGCCAGGGCGGCCAGCAGCAGGTACTTGGTCAGGTGCATCGTGTTTGCCTCGTGATAACCGATCAGACAGGGCCATCCTGGCAGAGGCTGGCTAACGGCAAGGTGAGGCGGGGATTACAGTCCTGCAATGTGGGGTTTGATGCAGGCCTCGTCGTGGGCCTGCTCGGTAAGAGGCCGGAACAGACAGCCAGATAACGCCAGGATTACAAATCCGTTATCTGCGCTGCAGCCCTGCTCTCATGCCGTAACATCCTGCCCCTTGACCCTGATGTCACTACAGGGTCGAGAATCGCGCCCTTTCATCGAACCGAGCCCCCCATGCGCCTACTCATCATCGAGGACGAACTGCGTACTGCCGACTACCTGCACCAAGGCCTGCGCGAAAACGGCTACGTGGTCGACTGCGCCCATACCGGCACCGACGGCCTGCATCTGGCCCGCCAGCAGCCTTACGACCTGGTCATCCTCGACGTCAACCTGCCCGAGCTCGATGGCTGGACCGTACTGCAGCGCCTGCGCGCCGAATCTTCTACGCGCATCATGATGCTCACCGCTCACGGCCGCCTGGCCGACCGGGTCAAAGGCCTGGATCTGGGCGCTGACGACTACCTGCTCAAGCCGTTCGAGTTCCCTGAACTGCTGGCACGCATCCGCAGCCTGCTGCGCCGCAACGACCAGCAACTGCAGCCCAGCACCCTGCGTGTCGCTGACCTGGAGCTGGACCCCGGCCGCCATCGTGCCTACCGCGGCGGGCAGCGCATCGACCTGACCGCCAAAGAGTTCGCGCTACTTCACCTGCTGATGCGCCAGACCGGCGAAGTGCTTTCGCGCACGCAGATCATTTCGCTGGTGTGGGACATGAACTTCGACTGCGACACCAATGTGGTCGAGGTCTCGATCCGGCGCCTGCGGGCAAAGATCGACGACCCCTTCGACAACAAGCTGATTCATACCTTGCGCGGCGTCGGCTACGTCCTGGAAGCCCGCTTTTGAAAACCGCCAGCCTGTCGCTACGTCTGGGCCTGAGCGTGACGCTGATGGGCGCTGCGCTGGTGCTGTTACTGGGCTGCCTGGCCGTGTTCGCCCTCGATCACGAGCTGGACAGCCGCGCACGCAAGGACCTGACGCGCAAAATGCTGCAGGTCGAGCACAACCTGCGCGTCGACCTGCGCAGCGAGGATTTGGGCAGCCGGGCCCACCCACTGCTCGACCTGGTGATGGGGCACGATAACCTCAGCCTCAGCGTGCTGGCCCTCGAAAGCCGACACCCGCACTTGCTAAGCCTGGGGCCGGCGCTAGAGTCGCAGGTCGGCGATTTGCCCACCCATGCCCGCCTGGCCTTCTACGCCTGGCGCGACAGCAGCGGTAACCAGATCCTCACCGTGACCCGGCTGATGCAGCTGCGCGACGACACCCCGGTCAAGGTCATGATGTCGCTCAACCGCGCCGACGATAACGCCCTGTTGCAGGCCTACCTGCACTCCACCTTGCTGGCGCTGCCGCTGCTGCTGGTCCTGATCGGTGCGGGCGCCTGGTGGCTGATGCAGCGCGGCCTCAAGCCGCTGCGGCACTTTCGGCGCATTGCCGGGCAGGTCTCGGCCCAGGACCTGCAGCATCGCCTGCCCGACAGTGGTCTGCCGCTTGAGCTGGAAGAACTGGCGCACAGTATCAATGTGATGCTCGACCGCCTCGACCAAGGTGTCAGCCAGCTGTCGCAGTTTTCCGACGATCTGGCCCACGAACTGCGTACGCCATTGAGCAACCTGATGGGTAAGGCACAGGTGACCCTGGCCCGTGAGCGGGACACCGCCAACTACCGCGAAGTACTGGAAGACAGCATCGATGAGCTGACCCGGCTCAACCGCATCATCAACGACATGTTGTTCCTCGCCCAGGTCAGCCAGCCGCAGGCGCAGGTGGCACTGAAACCCTTGGCGTTGGCTGACGAGGCGGCACGGGTTGTCGAGTTGTTTGCCTTCAGTGCCGAGCTGAAAGCGGTTGAGCTACGGGTTCGCGGCTGGGGCACGGCGCTCGGTGACCGGTTGATGTTCCAGCGGGTGTTGTCGAACCTTCTGAGCAATGCCATTCGGCACAGTCCCGAGCATGAGCCCGTCGAATTGCATATCGAGCGCGCGGGCGGTGAGATACGTCTATCGGTAGAGAACCGGGGGCCTGGCATCGCGGCCGAGCACCAGCAGCGCTTGTTCGAGCGGTTTTACCGGGTGGGCTCGGGGCGCTCGCGGCTGGAGGGCGGAACCGGGCTGGGGCTGGCGATCGTGAGGTCGATCATGCAGTTGCACGGTGGAAGGGTCGAAGTGAGTAGCAGCCCGTTGGGGCCTACCCGCTTCACCCTCGTATTCGCCGCCGAGTGATCGGCTGCCTGCGCTGGCCGCGAAAGGGCCAGTACAGGCAGCCAATAAATCAGCGCGAAGCCGCGACGATCAGCGCCTTCATCTCGGCTACAGCAGCCTTGAAACCAACGAACAGGGCATGTGCCACCAGCGCATGGCCAATGTTCAACTCATTAATGCCCTTGATCGCCGCCACCGCCTCCACATTGTGGTAATGCAGGCCATGGCCGGCATTGACGATCAGCCCCTGGCCCACGCCAAAAGCCACGCCATCGACAATGCGCTGGAGCTCTTGCGCCACTTCCGTCGGGGTTTCGGCATCGGCATAACGGCCGGTGTGCAACTCGATGGCCGGCGCGCCTACCCGACGCGAAGCCTCGATCTGCCGCTCGTCTGCATCGATGAACAACGAAACCTCGGCACCAGTACGCGCCAGGCGCTCCACCGCCGCCTTGATCCGTGCTTCCTGCCCCGCAACGTCCAGGCCACCTTCGGTGGTCAGTTCCTGACGGGTTTCCGGTACCAGGCAGATGTGCGCCGGGCGAATCTTTTCGGCAAAGGCCATCATCTCTTCGGTGACGCCCATCTCGAAGTTCATGCGGGTCTGCAGCACATCCTTGAGCAGCACCACATCACGCTCCTGGATGTGCCGGCGGTCTTCGCGCAGGTGCACGGTGATGCCATCGGCGCCTGCTTCCTCGGCATCCAGAGCAGCCTTGACCGGGTCAGGGTAACGCGTGCCGCGGGCCTGGCGCAGGGTCGCCACGTGGTCGATGTTGACGCCAAGAAGCATGCGGTTGCTGTGAGTCACGAAAGGCTCTCCTGAAGATTGAGCCACACAGCATACGTCGTGATCAGCGCTTGCGAAACAGTTCGCGACTGACCAGGGGTTTTGCCCCCAGGTGAACGGCCAGCGCCTGGCGCATCAGGCGCTTCGCGGCGAGCAACGCGCCAGGTGCGTCCCAGTCGGCTTCAGCCAGGGCCAGCAACTCGATCCCGCGAAACAGGCCGGGCTGCAACAGCTCGACCCGCTCCAGGCCGGCATCCACGCGCAGGCGATACAGACCGTCGGCAGCGATAGGCTGGTCGTTGACGTCTTGGCTCAATGAAAACGCATACCCCAGCTCATCAAGCAGCCGCCATTCGAACGAACGCAGCAGAGGTTCCAGCGGGCGGCCTTCGCCCAGGGCCTGCAAGGTCAGGGTGTAGTGGTCGAAAATTGCCGGAAACGGTGCTTCGGCGGGCAGCAGCCGCATCAGCAACTCATTCAGGTACAGCCCGCTGAACAGCGCATCGCCATGCAGCCAGGCGGCGATGCCGCTGCTGTCCATGCGACCGACATTCTTCAGCTCACCGCGCCCCCGCAGCTCTAGCTCCAGGGGTACGAACGGCCGCACCAGGCTGCCACCCTTGCCGCGTGCACGACGCAGCACGGCGCGCATGCGGCCCTGCGGGGTGAAAAAGTCCACCAGCGCGCTGGTTTCCTTGTAGGCACGGCTGTGCAGCACATAGGCTGGCTGGCCGACAGGTTGTTCCATTAAGAATCACTCGCCCCGAGGGTTGCACTCGCCCTTGTGGGAGCGGCGCGCGGCTTACAGGTCGCCGTAGCCCAGCGAACGCAGTGCGCGCTCGTCATCGGACCAGCCGCCCTTCACCTTGACCCACAGGTTGAGCATGACCTTGGAGTCGAACAGCACTTCCATGTCCTTGCGCGCCTCGGAGCCGATACGCTTGATGCGCTCACCCTTGTCGCCAATGATGATCTTTTTCTGGCCGTCGCGCTCCACCAGGATCAGGGCGTGGATGTGCAGCACATGGCCCTGCTGCTTGAATTCCTCGATTTCGACGGTGATCTGGTACGGCAGCTCCGCACCCAACTGGCGCATGATTTTCTCGCGTACCAGTTCGGCGGCGAGGAAGCGGCTGCTACGGTCGGTGATCTGGTCTTCGGGGAAGAAATGATCGTTCTCGGGCAGGTGCTTGGCGATCTGTGCTTCCAGCGCTTCAAGGTTGTGCCCCTGCTGCGCGGAAATCGGCATCACCTCGGCGTTCGGCAGTTGCTCTTGGAGCCACTGCAGGTGCGGAATCAGCTCGGCTTTCTCTTCCATGCGGTCGGTCTTGTTGACCGCGATGATCAGCGGGCCGGTCACATACTGCACGCGCTCCAGAACCAGCTGGTCCTCGTCGGTCCACTTGGTACGGTCGACCACGAAGATAACCACGTCGACGTCCTTGAGGGCCGCCGAGGCGTTGCGGTTCATGTAGCGGTTCAGCGCCTTGTCGTTGGCCTTGTGCATGCCCGGGGTATCGACATAGATCGCCTGCACATCACCTTCGGTCTTGATGCCGAGCATGTTGTGCCGGGTGGTCTGCGGCTTGCGCGAGGTAATCGCCAGCTTCTGACCGAGGATGTGGTTGAGCAGGGTCGACTTGCCGACGTTGGGGCGGCCGACAATGGCTACGTAGCCACAGCGGGTCGGGTTGCTATCAGTCATTGCCATTCTCCACGCCCAGGGCGATCAGTGCAGACGCGGCAGCGACTTGCTCGGCAATACGCCGGCTGACGCCCTGACCACGGCTCTTGTTGTTCAGCAGCACCACTTCGCATTCGACGAAGAAGGTCCGGCAGTGCGGTTCACCCTGGATATCCACTACTTCGTAACGCGGCAGCTCACAGCTGCGCGACTGCAGGAACTCTTGCAGGCGGGTTTTCGGATCTTTGTTGGTGTCGACCAGGGTCAGGCCTTCGAACTCGTCTGCCAGCCAGGCCAGTACGCGTTCGCGGGCCGTTTCCATGTTCGCGTCCAGGTAGATGGCGCCAATCAGCGCCTCCAGGGCATCGGCCAGGATCGACTCACGGCGAAAACCGCCGCTTTTGAGTTCACCGGAACCCAGGCGCAGGTACTCGCCAAGGTCAAAGCCACGGGCCAGACGAGCCAGGGTTTCACCCTTGACCAGGCGGGCACGCAGGCGCGAAAGCTGGCCTTCGCGGGCCTGCGGGAAGCGCTCGAACAGCGCTTCGCCTGCAACGAAGTTGAGGATGGCGTCACCGAGAAACTCCAGGCGCTCGTTGTTACGCCCGGCGTAGCTGCGATGGGTCAGCGCCAGGAGCATCTGGTCCTGGTTCTTGAAGGTGTAACCGAGCTTTCGCTCGAGATGGGCAAGGGAAGCACTCATGCGGCCACCCGTTGGTTGTTCAACGCGTTGTTCAAATCAACATCCTGAAAGACTGTTTGGCTGTGGTCCGCCGCGCGATGTGCGGCGAATCTCCCGATCCCTGAGAACACAGCCTATGTCAGAAATGCATTCGGCGCTGTCTGCTGGACAGCGCCGAAGGGTATCAATGGATCAGGCCGACCCGCGACAGGTTGGGCAGGTGGCTGAGTTTCGGCTCTGGCCAGCTCATCCAGACTGCGAAGGCCTTGCCGACGATGTTCCGGTCCGGAACCATGCCGTGCAGTTCCTTGGGAATGTTCGGGTCATCCCAGAAACGGCTGTCGTTGGAGTTGTCGCGGTTGTCGCCCATCATGAAGTAATGGCCTGCCGGTACGGTCCACTGCTGGTCCGGCGGCATGCGATAACGGCTCATTTCCTTGCGGATCAGGTGTTCGGCCTCGCCGAGCTTTTCCTTGTACAGCTCGGCGCTGCCCAGGGTGCCCGGTTCGCTGCCCACCAGTTGTTCGGCAATCGGCTGACCGTTGACGAACAACCGCTTGTCGTTGGTGTAGCGCACCACATCGCCCGGCAGGCCCACTACACGCTTGATGTAGTTGACGTTGGGGTCGCTCGGGTAGCGGAATACCATTACATCCCCGCGCTGCGGATCACCCACCTCGATGACCTTCTTGTCGATCACCGGCAAGCGAATACCGTACGAGAACTTGTTCACCAGGATGAAGTCGCCCACTTCCAGGGTCGGTTTCATCGAACCCGAAGGAATCTGGAACGGCTCGACCAGGAACGAGCGCAGCACCAGCACGATGAACAGTACCGGGAAGAACGACTTACCGTATTCGACCAGCAACGGCTCTTTGTTCAGGCGCTCGACCACGGCCATCTCGGGCTGGCTTACGCTGCCCTGATAGTTGGCAATTGCCGCACGCCGGCGCGGGGCCAGGAACAGCAGGTCGATCAAGCCCAGCAGACCGCAGACGAATACGGCGATAACCAGCAACAGCGGGAAATTTAGCGACATAGGACCTAGCTATCCAACCTGAGCACGGCAAGGAAGGCTTCCTGTGGAATTTCCACGTTGCCCACCTGCTTCATGCGTTTCTTACCGGCCTTCTGCTTCTCAAGCAGCTTCTTCTTACGGCTGACGTCACCACCGTAGCACTTGGCCAGTACGTTCTTTCTGAGCGCCTTGACGGTTGTCCGCGCAATGATCTGGCCGCCAATGGCTGCCTGGATCGCCACATCGAACATCTGCCGAGGGATCAGTTCTTTCATCTTCTCGGTCAACGCACGGCCTTTGTAGGCGGCATTGTCGCGGTGCACGATCAATGCCAGGGCATCGACCTTGTCGCCGTTGATCAGCACGTCCAGCTTGACCAGGTTGGCCGACTGGTAGCGATCGAAATGATAGTCCAGCGAAGCATAGCCGCGGCTGGTGGATTTGAGGCGGTCGAAGAAGTCCAGTACCACCTCGTTCATCGGCATGTCATAGCGCACTTGCACCTGGCTGCCGAGGAACTGCATGTCGCGCTGTACGCCACGCTTTTCGATGCACAGGGTAATGACGTTACCCAGGTGCTCCTGCGGCACCAGGATGGTCGCGGTGACGATCGGCTCGCGGAAGTCGGCCACGGCCGACACGTCCGGCAGCTTGGAGGGGTTGTCGACGACGATGGTTTCGCCGGTTTTCAGTTCCAGCTCGTAGATCACGCTTGGCGCGGTGGTGATCAGGTCCAGGTCGTATTCGCGCTCCAGGCGCTCCTGGATGATCTCCATGTGCAGCATGCCGAGGAAGCCGCAACGGAAGCCGAAGCCCAGGGCGTCGGAGCTCTCCGGCATGTACTGCAGCGACGAATCGTTCAGGGTCAGCTTCTGCAGGGCATCGCGGAAGTCTTCGAAGTCGTCGGAGCTCACCGGGAACAGGCCGGCGTAGACCTGCGGCTGGATTTTCTTGAAGCCTGGCAGCACTTCGACCTCAGGGGTCGAGGACAGGGTCAGGGTGTCACCCACCGGAGCACCGTGAATGTCCTTGATGCTGGCGATGATGAAGCCTACTTCGCCGGCTTTCAGATCAGCGGTCTGGGTGTGTTTCGGGGTGAATACACCGACGCTGTCGACCAGGTGCACCTTGCCGGTGGACTTGACCAGGATCTTGTCGCCTTTCTTGACCCGGCCCTGGCGCACGCGCACCAGCGAGACCACGCCAAGGTAGTTGTCGAACCAGGAGTCGATGATCAGCGCTTGCAGCGGTGCATCGATCTCGCCTACCGGCGCAGGGATCGAGTGCACCAGGCGCTCGAGCACCTCGTCCACGCCCATGCCGCTCTTGGCGCTGCACGCCACGGCGTCGGTGGCGTCGATGCCGATGATCTTTTCGATCTCGTCCTTGACGCGGTCCGGGTCAGCCTGGGGCAGGTCCATCTTGTTCAGGACCGGCATGACCTCCAGGCCCTGCTCGATGGCGGTGTAGCAGTTGGCCACGGACTGGGCTTCGACGCCCTGGCCGGCGTCGACAACCAGCAGTGCACCTTCGCAGGCCGCCAGCGAGCGCGAGACTTCGTATGTGAAGTCGACGTGGCCGGGGGTGTCGATGAAGTTCAGCTGGTAGGTCTTGCCGTCCTGCGCCTTGTAGTGAAGCGTGACGCTGTGGGCCTTGATGGTGATACCGCGCTCGCGCTCCAGGTCCATGGAATCGAGCACCTGGGCTTCCATCTCGCGTGCCGACAGGCCACCGCACATCTGGATGAAACGGTCGGCCAGCGTCGACTTGCCATGGTCGATGTGGGCGATGATGGAGAAATTGCGGATATGACTCAAATCACTCACGGGTCAACACTCGAAAAGGCTGCGAGCCGGACGCCCGCCGAAAAATAGCCGGGAATTGTACCTTAAGCTGCTGGGTTATGGGAGATTCCTCTGTCCGACTGTACACAGCAATGCTTCACTCAATTGTGAAGATTCATGAAAAAGGGCAGCCGAAGCTGCCCTTTTCGCCTTGCCAAGCCGCTTATTCAGCGAGCTTGAAGGTAATGAAGCTGGCGCGGCCCTGACGCAGCACACGCATCGACACCGAACGGTTTTTCGGCAGTTCCTTGGCGATTTCGGTGAACTCCTTGGCCGAACCGATGGCCTGGTTGTTCAGGTGGCTGATGACATCGCCCGGGCGCAGACCAATCAGCGCAGCCGGGCCATCCTGGACTTCCTTGATGACCACGCCGCCCTTGAGCTCAAGGGATTTCTTCTGCTCTGCGGTCAGGTCGGCTACCGATACCCTCAGGCGGTTGCTGCTGCGCTCGGCGGTGCCTTCGGCGCCGGTACCGATCTCCGCGTCGTCATCCGGCATTGCACCCACGGCAACCTCCAGGTTCTGGCGCTTGCCGTTGCGGATGATTTCCAGCTTGGCCTTCTCGCCGTCCTTGAGGCTGCCGACCAGATGCGGCAGGTCGGCCGACATGACGATCGGCTGGCCGTTCATGCTCAGGATCACGTCACCCACCTGCAGGCCGCCCTTGGCTGCGGGGCCGTCTTCCAGCACCTGCGCCACCAGGGCACCAGCCGGCTTGTCCAGGCCGAAGGATTCAGCCAGGTCCTTGTTGACCTCCTGAATCACCACGCCCAGCCAGCCGCGGCTGACCTTGCCGTCCTTCTTGAGCTGGTTGGAAACGTCGATCGCCACGTCGATCGGGATAGCGAACGACAGGCCCATGAAACCGCCGGAACGGGTGAAGATCTGCGAGTTGATACCCACCACTTCGCCCTTCATGTTGAAGAGCGGGCCGCCGGAGTTACCCGGGTTGATGGCCACGTCGGTCTGGATGAACGGTACGTAGGTGTCATTCGGCAAGGTACGGCCCTTGGCGCTGACGATACCTTTGGTCACGGAATGGTCGAAGCCGAACGGCGAACCGATGGCCAGGACCCACTCGCCCACCTTGAGCTTTTCGGAATCACCCAGCTTCACGGTCGGCAGGTTCTTGCCCTCGACCTTGAGCAGGGCCACGTCGGTGCGCGGATCGGTGCCGATCAGCTTGGCCTGCAGCTCACTGCGGTCCGACAGGCGAACGATGATCTCGTCGGCGTCGGCCACCACGTGATTGTTGGTCAACACGTAGCCATCGCTGGAAATGATGAAGCCCGAGCCCAGCGACATCGCCTCACGCTGGCGGTCACCGCGCGGCGAGCGCGGCTGCTGGGGCATGTTGCGCTCGAAGAACTCGCGGAACATTGGCGGCAGCCCTTCCAGGTCCGGCATCTGGCCTTGGGCGACGCGGCGGTCCGGTAGCTTCTGCTTGGTACTGATGTTGACCACCGCCGGCGAGGCTTGCTCGACCAAGGTGGTGAAGTCCGGCAGGGCTTCCTCGGCCTGGGCGCTGAGCACCTGGCCGAGCATCAGCACGGCGGCGAACATCGTTAGGTAGGATTTCAAGCGTGGTATTGACATACGGCTCCCGTCACAACGAGCGGTAGTTTAGAAAGGCCCCTGCACAAAGCAGGAAAGGCCAGGCTCCTGAGAGCCTGACCTATAGGAAATTTACCGATGGATTGCAAATGACAATGCTTTAATTTCATTTCAGCCGCATGTCCGCCTACCTTGGCACAGCCCGCAAAGGCCCGCCTTTACTGGCGTGCCTGAGCGTCCTGAGGGCGCATCGAGAGGGCGACGCGTTCTGCCGTACCCAGCGGAATTTCGCCGACCACGGTCACCATCACCTTACCCTTGGGGGTGTTAAGGCGACGTGAAACCGCCGAAGTCGGGCCCAGCTGGGTGCGCATGTCGGTACCGCCGTCATCATTTACCGGCTCGAGAAACACCGAGAAACGCGCCAGGCCGTCGTCATACATCAGGCTGCTGACCGAGCTGTTGCGCTTGGGGTCGCTGCGCATCGAGCTGTTGACCAGCTCGAAGCCCGGCGGCAGCCAGTCCGAGCGCCAGCCGGCGACGCTGTCGTCGCTGGTAGCCGTGGCATGCCGCACCGGCTTGCACTCTGCCCCGGGACGCATGTCGGCATCACTGGGCAGTTCGTCGGTATCAAGGCGGGTCATCTGGAAGCGCTCCAGCAACTGCCCTTTGTCGTTGAGCATCAACGAGCGCAGCGGCAGGCCGGTTTTTTTATCCAGGTGCAATTCGAAGGCATAGCGATGCTGGTCCCGCGGGGTGAGCGTGACAATCACGGCGTCGCGCCCGGCGACCCGTGACTTGCCCGCCACGTTCAAGTCGTACCAGCTCATCAGTTTGAGGGGATCAAGCACACGTGACGAGGTGTCCGGGGGTGCCGAGACACTGCTGGCCAGGGCCCCGCTCACGCATTCCACCTTGCCATCCACGCGCACGATTTCCTGGGCGGCGCCATCGAGCTGCAACAGCCGCTCGCTGACCTTGCCGCCTTCGACCCTGTGCCAGATGTCATGGGAGGAGAAGCTGCCGTTACGTTCGTAGACAAAAGAGCCTTGATAGCTCTGCTTTTGCTCGGCCTGTGCCAGCTTGTTCAGCCACTCGCTCGCCTCGGGCGAAGAATTGGCCGCCAACGCTGGCACCGTCATGCAGCTGCCAATCAGCAGCGACAAGAGAGGTAGCGCGCGCATGATCCTCCTTACTTAACGGTTTTCCAGGCTAGCGGCGCGAGCGTAGGGCAATGCGGTTTCAGTGCCCTTCAGCGCAGACTCCTGGGCATGCTGGCGCAGGTAGCCTGGCAGACGCTGATCCCAGCCGGCCTGGTTCTGCAGCACGCCGTTGGCCATCGGCCCGGTCGGTTGCTCACTGCTTTCACTATAGCCTGCCAAAACGGCTGGGCCCTGTGCTTGTGGCACGCTCAGGCCCTGCTGAGCAGGTTGCTGGGCAGCCAGCTCGGCGCCAGTGATCTCGTCCTGGTTGTACATACGTACGCCAGCCAGTACGGCCACGGTAACCGAAGCAGCAACCGCCAGACGGGCAATGCTGCGCCAAGGCCCTTTATTGACCTTGGCCGGCACGGCTTCGTCAGCCAGCGCGGCAGATACCGCCGAAGCGAGATCCAGGTTAGGCAGCAGCAGCTCCTTGTGCATGGCTGCACGGGCAACCTGGTAACGCGACCAGGTAGCACGGGTTTCGGCATCGTCGACGGCGTTCAACACCCGACGCAATTCCAGTTCGTCCGCTTCGTTATCCATCACCGCGGACAGCGATTCCTGCAAAGCTTCACGACTCATGGCGGTTCCTCTCTTGGCTGTCGCCGCTGTCTCAGGTTTCCTGCAACAACGGCTGCAGGGCTTTGTCTATGGCCTCCCGAGCGCGGAAGATTCGAGAGCGCACGGTACCCACCGGGCATTGCATGACACTGGCAATGTCCTCGTAACTCAGTCCGTCGAACTCGCGCAGGGTCAATGCCGTGCGCAGGTCCTCTGGCAGTTGCTGGATGGTCCGATGGACGGTGCCTTCGATTTCATCCCGCAACAACGAGCGCTCTGGGGACTCGAGATCCTTGAGGCCATGATCGCCGTCGTAAAACTCCGCATCCTCGGAGCTCACATCACTGTCTGGCGGCCGTCTTCCACGGGACACCAGGTAATTCTTCGCCGTGTTGATGGCGATGCGGTACAGCCACGTATAAAACGCACTGTCGCCGCGGAAGTTGCCAAGCGCACGGTAGGCCTTGATGAAGGCTTCCTGTGCTACATCCTGGGCCTCGTGGGTATCGTGAACGAACCGCACGATCAACCCGAGAATCTTGTGCTGATACTTCAGCACCAACAGATCGAACGCTCGCCTGTCACCACGCTGCACGCGCTCGACAAGCTGCTGATCCTCTTCCTGGGTTAGCATGAACACTCCTCAGTGAACTCGAAGGAGCGTTGCATCAGCCATCGTTCAGGCTTGCAACCATAGACTCGGGCTTTGCGCAAAAGTTCTCCCCTCCAAGCAAGTTTCCTGCTGCCCTTGGTCGGCTAGCACGGAAGACGCGGCGCGGTCACGGCCGGCTACGTCGATAATCAGGTTTCGAATACGCAGGGGTCAGCCCGGTTAGGCCTGCCGCCCTGCGTCGCCGCGGCAAATTGTGGCGTGCGGGCAGCCTTCATAGGATTTCCGGCCATGTCGGAAAGTTCCCACAAAGGTTGACGCAACCTGGCAAGTGGCATGGAAATTGGCCACCCGGGGCTGCTATAAAGGCAACCCGGCCCAGTTTAACGATAGTTTCACAATGCCATCGGCGCGTGACTATTGTGCCGTGCCCCTTCCAAAGATTACTAGTGTCCCGACATGAGCCAACAATTCCAACATGATGTCCTGGTGATCGGCAGCGGTGCCGCCGGTCTCAGCCTGGCACTTAACCTCCCCAGCCACCTGCGCGTAGCCGTGCTGAGCAAGGGCGACCTGGCCAATGGCTCGACGTTCTGGGCCCAGGGCGGTGTCGCCGCCGTGCTGGACAATACCGATACCGTGCAGTCGCATGTCGAGGACACCCTCAATGCCGGCGGTGGCCTGTGCCATGAAGACGCGGTGCGTTTTACCGTCGAACACAGCCGCGAAGCCATCCAGTGGCTGATCGAGCAAGGTGTACCCTTTACCCGCGATGAACACTACAGCGTCGACGATGGGGGCTTCGAGTTCCACCTCACCCGTGAGGGCGGCCATAGCCACCGACGCATCATCCATGCTGCCGACGCTACCGGTGCGGCGATCTTTACCACGCTGCTGGAACAGGCTCGCCTGCGCCCGAATATCCAGTTGCTGGAACAGCGCGTAGCAGTCGACCTGATCACCGAGCGGCGCCTTGGGCTGCCCGGCGAGCGCTGCCTGGGTGCCTACGTACTCGACCGCAACACCGGCGAGGTGGACACCTTCGGCGCGCGATTCACCGTACTGGCCACGGGTGGCGCGGCCAAGGTCTACCTCTATACCAGCAACCCCGACGGTGCTTGCGGCGACGGCATCGCCATGGCCTGGCGGGCCGGTTGCCGGGTGGCGAACCTGGAGTTCAATCAGTTCCACCCGACCTGCCTGTACCACCCGCAGGCAAAAAGTTTTCTGATCACCGAAGCGCTGCGTGGCGAGGGCGCCCTGCTGCGCCTGCCCAACGGTGAACGCTTCATGCCGCGGTTCGACCCACGCGAAGAGCTGGCTCCGCGAGACATCGTCGCCCGCGCCATCGACCACGAGATGAAGCGCCTGGGCGTGGACTGCGTGTACCTGGACATCACCCACAAGCCGGCCGACTTCATCAAGAGCCACTTCCCCACCGTTTACGAGCGCTGCCTGGGGTTCGGTATCGATATCACCCGCCAGCCGATCCCGGTGGTGCCAGCGGCGCACTACACCTGCGGCGGGGTGATGGTCGACGAGCGTGGCCACACCGACGTGGCGGGCCTGTATGCCATTGGCGAAACCAGCTTCACCGGCCTGCACGGTGCCAACCGCATGGCCAGCAACTCGCTGTTGGAGTGCTTCGTCTATGGCCGCGCCGCTGCTGCCGACATCGAGGCGAACCTGGAGCAGGTGGCCATGCCCAAGGCCCTGCCCGGCTGGGACGCCAGCCAGGTTACCGATTCGGACGAGGATGTGATCATTGCGCACAACTGGGACGAGCTGCGGCGTTTCATGTGGGACTACGTGGGCATCGTGCGCACCAGCAAGCGGTTGCAGCGGGCGCAGCATCGCATTCGTTTGCTGCTGGATGAAATCGACGAGTTCTACAGCAACTACAAGGTCAGCCGTGACCTGATCGAGTTGCGCAACCTGGCGCAGGTAGCCGAATTGATGATCTTGTCGGCGATGCAGCGCAAGGAAAGCCGCGGGCTGCACTACACCCTGGATTACCCGGGGATGCTGGACGAGGCCAAGGACACCATCCTCAGCCCGCGCTGAAAACCGCGTCGCGGCCGTAGCGGGCTTGTCCCGCGAAGAACCCAACACAGTGCATGGCACGGGCTTCGCCCGTGTTCGCGGGACAAGCCCGCTCCCACAGGGATTGCGCTAGATCCTGAAAATTGAGCAAGCCAGTTGTTTCCCCAGGTACTGCATCAGCCTCAAGCCTGCGGGGGTACCTGTGGGAGCGGGCTTGCCCGCGAAGAATCCAACACGGTGGATGGCACCGGCTGCGCCGGTGTTCGCGGGACAAGCCCGCTCCCACAGGGATTGCGCGAGATTCTAGAAATTGAGCACGACAGTTGCTCCTGCAGCGTCACTGCCGAATCAATACGCTATAAGCACGGGTTGGCCCGCGAAGAGGCCAGGCCTGCTTTGCACTATTAGCCCTTCAAACATTTCAGCTCACTGAAATTGGAACGCACCTTATCCAGGCGCTCTTGCAGGAATCGCCGCTGCTGCGGGGTGCTCTGCTGCACCAGGTCCACCAGCAGGCTGCGGGCCTGCTGCTCGGTATTTTGGTAAGCCGCCCGGTACTCCGGTGTCCACAGGCTTTCCTTGCGCTGCAACAAGGTTGCCAGGCGCGGCTCGAAGGTGGCGTCGTTGCGCTGGTTCATCGCCAGCAGCAACTGCTGCTGCCAGTGAGCGCGGTTGGCGATCCATTCCCGGTTCTGGTCGCCCAGCGCCGTGGACCAGGCCTGGACCCGCTGCTTCTGGGCTGGCGTCAACTCGCCAAACCATGGAGTCAGGCGTTTCTCCATGCGCTCGCTACGCCGGGCGATCTGTTTTGGCAGCGGGGTGTCCACATACTTTTTCTGCCGTTCATCGATGTCCTCGCGGAACGCCTCGCGCATCTCCGCCACCTGGGCGTCGCTCATGCCGCGCAGCAGTTCGGTGGCCGATGGGGTGATTGCTTCGGCGACCCGGCCAATCGCCTGGCGGGCTTCACGGGTGCGCTGCTGCAGGGCCTGGTCGGTAACCTGATCATCCGCGACCATGTCGCGTACCCGGTCCAGCCAGTCGAGGTAACCGGGCAGCTGAGTCTTGCAATGCCAGGCCAGGTGCTCCTTCAGGCGGTCGTCGAGCAGGGCCTTCTGTTCGCGGTTCATGTCCAGGTAGTCGCCCAGCGACCACGGCACCAGGCGGTCGAGGTTGCGGTAGGCCAGGTCCATGCGGCTGCAGGCGGCGAGGGCCAGGGCAAGACCGATGGTGACAAGCAGGGCTTTGGACAGGCGAAGGGGCATGTGCTGTTCCTTGCTGAGGCTGCCCGATGGTAGACGCAAGTGGAGGCTGACGGTTCCACTGCATCGGCGGTCGGGCAGCGCGCTGGCTTCAGGTGTAGAATAGCCGCCTTGACTTGAGGATCATTGGAAATGGCTCTGCTTGGGCGTTACAACAGTTTGCAAATCGTGAAACACGTGGACTTCGGTCTGTACCTGGACGGCGGCCCCGATGGCGAGATCCTGCTGCCAGGGCGCTACATCCCGAAAAACGCCGAGACCGAAGTGGATGACTGGCTGAACGTGTTCATCTACCTGGACAGCGAAGACCAGCTGATCGCCACCACCGAAAAGCCCAAGGTGCAGGTCGGTGAGTTTGCCAGCCTCAAGGTCAAGGACATCAACGGTGCCGGCATCTTCCTCGACTGGGGCCTGTCCAAGGACCTGCTGATGCCGTATTCGGAAGAAGCGCGGCCACTGAAGATCGGCGACTATTGCGTGGTGCACGTGTACCTCGACAAGCGCACCCGCCGTATCACCGCCACGTCGCGTCTGGACCGCTACCTCGACGTCGCCCCGGCCGACTACAAGGTGGGCCAGCCGGTCGAGCTGCTGGTGGCAGGCGAAACCCCGATGGGCTTCAAGGCCATCATCAACAACCGCCACTGGGGTCTGATCCACAAGAACGAGGTGTTCAAGTTCCTGCGTTCGGGCATGCACGAGAAAGGCTTCATCAAGGAGCTGCGCCACGACGGCAAGATCGCCCTCAGCCTGCAACCGGTGGGTGCGGCGCTGGCCGACAGCCTGCAAGAGCAGATCATGGCGCGTCTGGAAGCTGAAGGCGGGGTGCTGGGCGTGTGTGACAAGAGCGACCCGGCGTTGATCAGCAAGCTGTTCAACGTCAGCAAGGGCAACTTCAAGAAGGCGATTGGCGGGTTGTTCAAGCAGGGCCTGATCGTCATCCATGACGATCGCATCGAGAAGGCCTGATCAGGCCTGCACGAAGGTGCTGAAGTCCAGCTGCTCACCACCCGGACGGGTGTCGCGCAACAGCGAGTCGCGGTCGGCGCTGAGGGCCAGGCTGATGGTGGAGCGGCGCTTGCCGGGCTTGCGCACTTCCATCCGCTCCAGGTGCGCCTTGAGGAAATTGGTGGGCACCTTCAGGTGCTGTAGCTCATCGCTTTCCGGGGTGTGCAGCAGCAGGTTGACCCAGTCGGCCTGGCCTTTGCCCAGCAGCGCCACCGGCACTTCGAACCACCACAGGTGGCGTTTGTGATCGAGGATGGCGAACAAAGTGTTGCTGCTATTAAGCACCGGGCGGGCCAGTGCTTCGTTGCGCCGGGCGATGGCGGCGGGTTTGTCGAGTTTCATGCAGGTTCCTGCGGGTTGACGCTATGAAGGCCTGCATTGTGAGGGGTGGCGGTTAGTGGAGCAAGGTTTGCCAACTGCTTTACCTGTTCCGGCCTCTTCGCAGGCTTGCCCGCAAAGAGGCCGGTAGCCTTATCGCCGAACCGGCGAGCTCAACTCGGAAGTGGCCCCATCAGCGGTAGTGACAGTCGCAGTGAAGCTGCGCAACCCGTCCACGTTCTCCAGCACCTGGGCAAACCGCGCCAGCCCTTGGTCGTCGCTGTTCACCAGCACCTCCCCAAGGTACTGCTCCGCCTCGGTGCCTTCTGCCTCGGCGTTACCAAAAAACTCCACCCGCAACAGGCTCGACGCCGGCCCTTGCACTTCTCCGCGCAGCACATTGCCCTCCAGTGCCACCAGCCGAGGCGCCTGCTGGTTATGGTTAGGCAGCGGCAGGCATGGCTTGGGCTCGCCATGGGCGTCGCAGATGATCGCCTGGTCCTGCTTTGGCAGGTCAGCCCCGACCCCGCGTGAACCCACGTACAACGCATGCGCCTGGGCCGGCACGCCAAACACGATCGCGCCTGTGCGCTGGCCAGGCACGCAAGAACCGCCCGCTTCGCAACGGCGGATGTCCTGGCTGTTGCCCCAGATGCGGTTGCCGCTCAGGCGCGTGGCGGTTACTGCCGGCTCGGGGCGCAGGGCCACGCCAATGCGGTTGCCGTGGATCAGGTTGGCGTCGAGGATATTGCCCTCGCCGGTAACGCTGACGCCGATCGAGTTGCCGCTGAAGGTGTTGGCGGCCAGGTAGTTGCGTTTGCCCCAGTTGATCTGCAGGCCGTCAGAGTAGTTCTCGAAGCGGTTGTGCACCACGCTGTTGTCGTTGCCCAGCAGAATCTCGATGCCTTGGGAGGGCTCGGGGTTGGCGGCAGTAGAGCGGAACAGGTTGTCGGCCACCAGGTTGAATGCCGCGCCACGGGTCAGCTCCAGGCCGTCGCCATTGTCGATCAGCTGGTTGCGCAGCACCTTGTTGTTGTTCGTGGTGGTAGCGGTGGGGTTACCGGCGCCATCGTCACCGGTCAGCATGATGCCAGCGCCGCCTTTGTTGGCGACGATGCGGTTGTCTTCGATCACGTTGCCACTGGCGCGGTTGACCAGGATGCCGATGCAGAAATTGCGTACTTCCAGGCCGCTCAGGTGCACGCCCTGGGTGTCTCGCAGCACCAGCCCGGGGTTGGTGGTGGTGCGCACGTTGGTGCCGAACTGGCCGGGCAGGGCGCCGGGGCAGGTGCGCACGCCCTGGTCCTTGATGTACGCCGAACCGTCGATGGCGATGTATTGGCCGTCGTGGGCCCAGGGCAGGCCGGTGATGCTTACCGGGCCCTTGATTTCCGGCAGCGCGCGGCTGGGGCGGATGACATAGGGCGGCTTGCCGACCGCAGCGATGTCGATGCGGTAGTGGCCGGGATTCTGGTTGCTGGTTTCGATCGCCCAGCGCAGCGAACCGGGCTGGCCGTCGTCGGCGTAACGCTCGACACGCAGGGTTTCGGGGCTGGCCGGTGCAGCGGCCAGGGCGGGCAGGGGGAGCAGTGGCAGCAATGCCACCAGCGCAGGCATCAAACGCATGGGTGCGGGTATCCGGAAACATTGTTCTTGTGGTGTGCCAGCCTGCTTGGGGCGGACTTTTGCGGGGCATTCTAGGGCAGCTGCGCAGGCTGCGTAGCGCTACCAGAGCGATTTGGTGCGGTATTCGCCCGCAGCTTTACCGCTCGGCTTGTGGCTGGAAAATCCGTTGAAACTCTTGGAGAGGGTGTTGGGTCCACCCTCTGTCGACACGGTTCACGTGTCTCCATTTGCAGGAGTTTTGCCATGAGCGGTACTAAAGACAAAGCGAAAGGTCTGGCCAACGAAGCGATCGGCAACGTGAAACAGGGTGTTGGCAAAGTGACCGACAATGACAAGCTGCGCGCCGAGGGCAAGGCGCAGGAGCTCAAAGGCGAGGCGCAGCAGGTCAAGGGTGACATCAAGGATGCGGTGAAGAAGCCTTGATGTGAGAAGGCCTGTGCCGGCCTCTTCGCGGGTAGACTCGCTTTAACAGGGCCCCCAGCGTGCCTGTGGGTTCACCCGCGAATAGGCCGGCATTATCGTCAGTAAATTCTTCAAACACGGCAGGGAGCAGCACAGCATCGGCACGGTCTATTAGACTTGTCTGTTGAATCGATCAAGCGGCGAAAGGAGACGCTATGATTTTTTCCGCCCTGCAGGGCTTGCCCTTGCACCGCGTGCTGGTGCGCACCGTCAAGGAATTCCTCGACGATGAGATGTCCACCTACGCCTCGGCGCTGGCTTACCAGGCGCTGTTTTCGCTGTTCCCGTTCCTGCTGTTCCTGATTGCCCTGATCGGTTTCCTGCACCTCCCCGACTTCTTCTCCTGGTTGCGCCTGCAATCGGAACTGGTGTTGCCGCCGCAAGCGCTCGAGCAGGTCAACCCGGTGATCGACCAATTGCAGCAGTCCAAGGGTGGGTTGTTGTCGGTGGGTATCGTGATTGCGTTGTGGACCGCGTCGGCCGGCGTGCGGCTGATGATGAGCGCCATGAACGCCGCCTACGACGTGCCTGAAGGCCGGCCAGTCTGGAAGCGCATTCCCCTGTCCATTTTCTACACCGTGGGCCTGGCCGGCATGCTGCTGGCGGCTGCTGCGCTGATGGTGCTGGGCCCTCAGGTGATGGAGTGGATCGCGTCGCAGGTGGGCATGCAGGAGTTCATCGTCACCTTGTGGACCATCCTGCGCTGGCCGGTGATCGTCATCCTGTTGATGGTGGCGGTGGCGTTGATCTACTACGTGATGCCTGACGTAAAGCAGAAGTTTCGCTTTATCACCCCGGGCTCGGTGCTGGCGGTGGTGGTATGGATCGTCGCCTCGCTGGGCTTTGCCTACTACGTGAAAACCTTCGCTGACTACAACGCCATGTACGGCAGCATTGGTGCAATCATCGTGCTGTTGCTGTATTTCTATATTTCGGCCGCCGTGCTGCTGCTTGGCGCCGAAATGAACGCGGTGATCGAGCACATGTCGAGCGAGGGCAAGAACCCTGGTGAGAAAGATTTCGAAGGGCACAAGGCCCCGGAAACCATCACCGTGCTGGGTCATGAGCACCCGCAACCAAGCCAGCACCAACCTTCCGAGCCGAACCCCAGATGATCCGTGACATCCTCAAGATGGGCGATGAACGCCTGTTGCGCATCGCTCCACCCGTGCCCGAGCAGATGCTCGGCAGTGCCGAACTGCAGCAACTGATCGACGACATGTTCGAAACCATGCGCCATGTCGGCGGCGTGGGCCTGGCTGCGCCGCAGGTCGGCATCGACCTGCAACTGGTGATCTTCGGCTTTGAACGCAGCGAGCGTTACCCGGATGCCGAAGCAGTGCCGCAGACCATCCTGCTGAACCCGGTCATCACGCCGACTTCAAGCGAGATCGAGGACGGCTGGGAAGGCTGCCTGTCGGTGCCCGGCTTGCGTGGCGTGGTCCCGCGCTTCAAGCATATCTGTTACGAAGGCATCGACCCTCAAGGCAACCCGATCAGCCGCTTCGCCGATGGTTTCCATGCGCGGGTGGTGCAGCATGAATGCGACCACCTGATCGGGCGTCTGTACCCGTCGCGTATCCAGGACTTTGCCAAGTTCGGCTACACCGAGGTGCTGTTCCCGGGGCTCGAAGCCAGCGACGACTGATCCCGCTGCAACGCCACCAGCCGTTTGCTGCGCTGGTAGCGTTGCAGGCGGCTAGCCAGGGCCTCTGGCAACTGCTGGGCCAGGGCGAAACCCAGGTGTTGATAGAAGGGCGCCAGGTCCGGGTGGCAGAACAGCCAGGTCGGCCCGTCAGTCTGTGCCAGCGCCGCCTCGACCAGGCGCCCGGCCACACCTTGACTGCGCCGCTGCGGCGCCACGAACAGCCCGGTCAGCCAGAAACCCTCGCCCACTTTGCTCAGGCTCAGCCCGGCGATGATACCCGGCCCCCTGGTTACCCACAGGTCGGCGTCGCTGGCCGCACGCATGCGTGAGCCGTGCTGGCGGTAAAAATGGTCCAGCAGCCGGCGTTCTATGCCCGAAAGTTTTGAACACGATAAATTTTCAGAAATGACGCGCCCTACCCTGAAAGCTGGCCAGAGGCTCTGGCCTGAAGATTTGCGGCCACTTTGTCGCAGATTGTTGCAAATCCGGCAAGGGTGAATATCCGAGTTCGGGGTTCAACTATTGTTGGCCGGGAGTAGACTTTTATTCATCCCCCCTGGCAGTACGAAGCGGGATCGGTACTTCGTGCCATCTTCACCGTAGATGGCAACTTCTCCGCGCCGGATACGGCAATAGAAGTCAATCGATCAGCTTGAACGCTCAAAAGGCAAAACCACATGAAACCATTACTGATTCTTGCATTGGTCGGTATGTCCTCGTTCGCCCTCGCCGATGAGGCCCAACCTGTCTCCAGCCAGCCTGTGGCCCAGCAGTACGACTATTCGATGAACCTGGACATCAAGCGGGTGATCAACCTGTCGACCATCCCCAATGTCTGCGAAGTGGTACCTGCGACCATGACCTATGAAGACCACCAGGGCCAGGTGCATACCATCCAGTATCGTGCCATGGGTGAGGGTTGCCAGCAGGGCTGACGGCAGGTCAGGCGATCCAGGTGGTCGCCGCAGCCTCTTCACCGCCTGTGGGATCGAGCACCGCCCGCGCGGCGCTCGATCTCCCAGACGCCCAACCCCCGAGAACATTCACCAGCTAGGCCCTGATGCATGCTCTCAGCATAAAATAATCTCCACCTCTGTCGATTCCACCTTCCTCCATTCGACCATGAGTGAAGGCACGCGCGCAGTGTGCCAAAACACCCTGTCCTGTCGGAGGAACCCCCGATGAGCACCGCAGCCGAAACCGAGATCCGCCAATTGATCGAGCGCTGGATGCAAGCCGTGCGCGATCGCGACATCCCCAATATTACCGCCCCCTACGCTGACGATATCGTCGCCTTCGATGCCATCCAGGCCCTGCAGTTCAAGGGTAAGGCCGCCTACACCGCGCACTGGCAAATGTGCATCGGCATGTGTCCCGGTGCCATGGTCTTCGAACTTGCCGAACTGACCGTGCATGCCTCCGGTGATTTGGCCCTGGCCCACTGGCTTAACCGCTGCGGGCCGGCTGACGACGAGAGCCAGTGCGGCTTCATGCGCGCCACCGTGGGTTATCGTCGCCAGGCGGGTCAATGGCAGGTTGTCCATGAGCATTGGTCAGCCCCCTTCGACATGCAAACGCAAAAAGCCCTGTTCGATCTCAAGCCCTGAGCCGTTATCGCCAAACGCACTTTGCCAATGCCCTGGAGGCGACCATGAAATACCTGTGCCTGGTCTATTGTGACGAGGGGCTGTTGCACAGCCTGCCCGACAGCCCGGAAGACGCCGAGTGCATGGCCTACGCCGAGGCCATTCATGGCTCCGGGCGAATGCTCGCAGCCGAGGCGTTGAAGCCAGTGCAGACAGCCACCACCGTGCGAGTACGCAACGGGCACATGAGCCTGACCGACGGCCCTTTCGCTGAAACCAAAGAGCAACTGGCCGGTTTTTACCTGGTGGAGGCCCGCGACCTTAATGAAGCGCTGAACATCGCCAAGGGCATCCCCGCCGCCAGAGTGGGCAGTGTCGAAGTGCGACCAGTGCGCGAACTGCAACTTTGACTGCCACGGAGAACTACCAGCATGAGCCTTGCACCCACTGCGCAAGCGCAACACGAGTTGTCTATCAGCCGCCTGATCGACGCGCCACCGGCCAAGGTGTTCCGCGCCTGGACCGAACCTCAGTGGCTGATGCAGTGGTGGGGGCCGCACGGCATGACCACCCCTGAGTGCGAGATGCAGTTGTGGGCCGGTGGCCTGTTCCGCACTCTGATGCGGGCACCGGATGGCAGTGAGTACCCGAACCAGGGCGTTTTTCTGGAAATTGCCGCGCCGCGCCGTCTGGTATTCACCGATGCCTTCGGCCCTGGCTGGGTCCCCTCGAACAAGGCGTTCATGACTGCCGTGATCAGCTTTGACGAGGAGCTGGACAAAACCCGCTACACCGCCCGCGCCTGGCACTGGAGTGCCGCTGATTGCCGGACCCATGAGGAAATGGGCTTCTACCAGGGATGGGGAGAAAGCCTGGACCGCCTGGTGGAGGTGGTGACCCAGCGGATGCCCGACTGATGGCGGCACTGGTGCAGGTACGCGCCGAGCTCGAGGCAGTGTACCGGCTGGAGTCGCGGCGCATCCTGGCGACGCTGATCCGCCTGCTGGGTGACTTCGACCTGGCCGAGGAGGCCATGCACGATGCTTTCTTCATCGCTGTCGAGCGCTGGCAACGTGACGGTATCCCAGCCAACCCGCGCGCTTGGCTGGTGTCCACCGGGCGTTTCAAGGCCATCGATGCGCTGCGTCGGCGCGCCCGCTTCGACCGCTCCCAGGCCGACCTGAGCATGCTGCTCGACAGCCAGGCACAGGACCCCAGCGAAGAAGAATTGCTGGCGGATGACCGTTTGCGGCTGATTTTCACCTGTTGCCACCCGGCCCTGTCGGCTGATGCCCAGGTGCCGTTGACCCTGCGCGAAGTCTGCGACCTGACCACCGAGCAGATCGCCCGCGCCTTCCTGCAAAGCCCGGCCACCATCGCCCAGCGCATCGTCCGTGCCAAGGCCAAGATCCGCGATGCCGGCATCCCTTACCAGGTGCCGGAGCTGAGCGAACTTCCCGAGCGCCTGGAAAGTGTGTTGCGGGTCATCTACCTGGTGTTCAACGAGGGGTATTCAGCGTCTTCGGGTGAGACTCTTTTGCAGCAGGACCTGAGCGATGAAGCCATCCGCCTTGCGCGGTTGCTGGTGCAGTTGATGCCTGACCCTGAAGCGGTCGGCTTGCTGGCCCTGATGCTGCTGCACGCCTCCCGGCAGCAGGCGCGCACCGATGCTGATGGCAACCTGGTGCTGCTGGAGCAGCAGGACCGGAGCCTGTGGGACCGGCCGCGCATTGCCGAAGGCTGCGAGTTGGTGCGCCAGGCCCTGCAGAGCCGGGCCTTTGGTGCCTACACGGTGCAGGCGGCTATTGCTGCTGTGCATGCTGAAGCGGCAACCGCAGGTGAAACGGACTGGGCGGAAATCGTCGGCCTGTATGACGTGTTGCAGCGGCATTGGCCGTCAGCGGTGGTGGAACTGAACCGGGCGGTGGCACTCGCGAAGCGGGATGGGCCGGAGGTTGGCCTGCGCGAAGTCGAAGGGATTCTGGCGCGCGGTGAACTGCTGGACTATCACCTGGCGCATGCGGCGCGGGCCGAGCTGCACTACCAGCTGGGGCAGGTGGGGGAGGCGCGTGCGGCGTGGCTGCAGGCGCTGGCGCTGACCCGGCAGGCGCCGGAGCGGCGGCATATCGAGCAGCGCCTGAAAGTCATCGAGTGATGTTGGCTGCGCTGGCCTCTTCGCGGGTAAACCCGCTCCCACAGGATCACCACAGGTTTGAGCATTGTGCTGTACCTGTGGGAGCGGGTTTACCCGCGAAGAGGCCGTTGCGGTCTACATCAATCTTCAGCTAGCCACGAAATTCGGTGGCGACACCAGCTCGACGGTCTGCTGCTTGCGCGGTGCAAGGATCTCGGCCTCGCCCTGCACCACCAGCTCATCGTTCTGGTTGTACACGTTGGTGGCAATACGCACCTTGAACTTGGGCAGCTTCTCGAGAATTTTCAGGCGCACGGTCAAGGTGTCGCCGATTTTAACCGGCTTCTGGAAGCTCATCTGCTGGCCCAGGTAGATGGTGCCAGGGCCGGGCAGGGTGCAGGCCACTGCCGCACTGATCAGCGCGCCGCTGAACATGCCATGGGCAATACGCTCGCGAAACATGCTTTTGGCGGCGAACTCGGCATCCAGATGAACCGGGTTGTGGTCACCGGACATCGCGGCGAACAGCTGGATGTCACGTTCTTCAACGGACTTCTTGTACTCGGCCGTCTGGCCAACTTCGAGGGCTTCGTAAGGCGTGTTGGTGACCTGGGACATCGGTGCTTCCTTAAGCGTTGGGCGAGGGCAGCGATCATTCACTGCGCACGGGGCGGCCAAGGGCCAGCGCCTGTTCAAGCCAGCCGAGAATATCGGCGGTGACCTCGTCACGGTTGGTTTCGTTGAGTACTTCATGCCGCGCTTCAGGGTAGACGCGCAGCTGGACATGTCGATTGCCGGTCGCGCGCAGCGCGTCAGCCAGGTGGGTGAGACGCTTGCCGGCACTGACCGGATCACATTCTCCTCCAATCACCAGCATCGGCAGGTTCGGATCGATTTGCGCGAGGTTACCCGGCTTGCTGATTTGCGCCAAGCCTTGCAGCAGGTCGAGCCAAAGCTGGTTGCTGCAGCGAAAGCCGCACAGCGGGTCGTTGACGTACAGGTCGACCTCGACCGGGTCGCGGCTGAGCCAGTCGAATGCGGTGCGGGTAGGGGTGAAGGGCTTGTTGAACGAACCAAACGACAGCCACTCGATCAGTGCGCTTTTACCCAGCGAACCCTGGCGCCAGGCCTCCAGCCGGGCAATCAGCCGGGCCGCCCGATAAAGCGCTGCCGGCTGGAAGTTGGAGCCGCTGAGAATCGCCCCCTGCAAGCTGGCGCTGTGGTGCAGCAAGTAGGCCTGGGCGATGTAGCTGCCCATGCTGTGGCCGAACAGGAACAGCGGTGTGCACGGGTACTGCTGACCGATGTGCTGGGCCAACCGGCCGAGGTCGTTGACCACGGCATTCCAGCCATGATGGCGGGCGAACAGGCCGAGACTGCCCTGCTCGGCCGTGCGCCCGTGGCCACGCTGGTCGGCCGCGAACAGGGCAAAGCCGGCCTCGCTCAACGCGTCGCCCAGCCGCTGGTAGCGCCCGGCATGCTCGGCCATGCCGTGGGCCAGCAACACCACGGCCTTTACCGGCTTGGCCGGCAGCCATTGGTGTACATACAGGCTGCAGTGCTCACTGGCGGGCAGCCAGAAGGCGTCGTGGGGCATGGCGGATCCTTGTGCGCAGGGTTACCCGGACAGTGTATGCACAACCGGCCGGATTGCAGGAAGGGCACAAATAAGATTCACAATGTTAATGGCGGCACTTGGCGTGTATGCCATCTCGGGCTTACCTGCTAACGTCGGATCAACGCCTTTTTGCCGGCAGGCGATGAGGTAAAGGACTAAAGGACGCGGTGCAGGTCCAGGCAGAGGAACAATAATAAATGCAAGCCGACTTCTGGAATGACAAGCGCCCTGCGGGCGTGCCATCCACCATCGACATCAATGCCTACACCTCGGTGGTCGAGGTGTTCGAGCGCTCCTGCAAGCGCTTTGCCGACCGCCCCGCGTTCAGCAACCTGGGGGTCACCCTCAGCTACGCGGACCTGGAGCGCCATTCGGCAGCCTTCGCCGCGTGGCTGCAGCAGCACACCGATCTCCAGCCGGGTGACCGCATCGCGGTGCAGATGCCCAACGTGCTGCAGTACCCCATTGCCGTGTTCGGTGCCATGCGCGCGGGGCTGATCGTGGTCAACACCAACCCGCTGTACACCGAGCGCGAAATGCGCCACCAGTTCAAGGACAGCGGCGCGCGTGCGTTGGTGTACCTGAACATGTTTGGCAAGCGGGTCCAGGAGGTGCTGCCCGACACCGGCATCGAGTACCTGATCGAGGCGAAGATGGGCGACCTGCTGCCCGCCGCCAAGGGCTGGCTGGTCAACACGGTGGTCGACAAGCTGAAGAAGATGGTACCGGCCTACCGGTTGCCCCAGGCCATTGCGTTCAAGCAGGTGCTGCGCCAAGGCCGCGGGCTGTCGCCCAAAGCGGTGCCGCTGAGCCTCGACGATATCGCCGTATTGCAATACACCGGCGGCACTACTGGCCTGGCCAAGGGCGCCATGCTCACCCACGGCAACCTGGTGGCCAACATGCTGCAGGTGCTGGCCTGCTTCTCGCAGCACGGCCCCGACGGGCAGAAGCTGCTCAAGGACGGCCAGGAGGTGATGATCGCGCCGCTGCCGCTGTACCACATCTATGCGTTTACCGCGAACTGCATGTGCATGATGGTCACCGGCAACCACAACGTGCTGATCACCAACCCGCGGGATATCCCCGGTTTCATCAAGGAGCTCGGCAAGTGGCGGTTCTCGGCCTTGCTGGGGTTGAACACACTGTTCGTCGCCCTGATGGATCACCCCGGCTTCCGCCAGCTGGACTTCTCGGCGCTGAAGGTCACCAACTCCGGCGGCACAGCGCTGGTCAAGGCTACCGCCGAACGCTGGGAGGCCATTACCGGCTGCCGTATCGTCGAAGGTTACGGCCTGACCGAAACCTCGCCGGTGGCCAGCACCAACCCCTATGGCCAGTTGGCGCGCCTGGGCACAGTGGGCATCCCGGTTGCCGGCACAGCCTTCAAGGTGATCGACGATGACGGCAACGAACTGCCGCTGGGGGAGCGTGGCGAGCTGTGCATCAAAGGGCCTCAGGTGATGAAGGGCTACTGGCAGCAGCCCGAGGCTACGGCGCAGGCGCTGGATGCAGACGGCTGGTTCAAGACCGGTGATATCGCGGTGATCGACCCGGACGGCTTCACCCGTATCGTCGACCGCAAGAAGGACATGATCATCGTCTCGGGCTTCAACGTGTACCCCAACGAGATCGAGGACGTGGTGATGGGCCACCCCAAGGTTGCCAACTGCGCAGCCATCGGCGTGCCGGACGAGCGTTCCGGTGAGGCAGTGAAACTGTTCGTGGTACCACGTGAGGGGGGGCTGAGCGTGGAAGAGTTGAAGGCCTACTGCAAGGCCAACTTCACTGGCTACAAGGTGCCCAAACACATCGTGTTGCGCGACTCGCTGCCCATGACGCCGGTGGGCAAGATTCTGCGGCGAGAGCTGCGGGATATCGCGTGATACGTGCTTAGCCATTCGCGGGCTCGCCCGCGAATGCTTAAAAACCGCTCTAACAGGCTGAATACAGCCTGATCTGCGACATTTTGGATAATTACTCTAAAAATGACTTGTATTGTTCATTGAGTCATTTTTGTGACCGTGAAGCCTGTTTTGGCCTCTAGGCGACCCTAGGCAAAGCTGTTACTCTCGGCCCGCTTTCAGATGATCCGGTTTGCAATGAGCCGTCATCTCATATCAATAATAAACGCATCGACGCGTGAATCGAACTTCGCTGTTGCTGAAGGAGTGGGCTTCCATGATCGAAAATTTTTGGAAGGATAAGTACCCAGCCGGGATTACGGCGGAAATCAATCCTGACGAATTCCCCAACATCCAGGCGGTACTCAAGCAATCCTGCCAACGCTTTGCCGACAAACCGGCCTTTAGCAACCTGGGCAAGACTATCACTTATGGCGAGTTGTATGCGCTGTCGGGGGCGTTTGCTGCCTGGCTGCAGCAGCATACCGACCTCAAGCCGGGTGACCGCATTGCCGTGCAGTTGCCCAATGTCCTGCAATACCCGGTCGCGGTGTTCGGTGCCATGCGCGCCGGGCTGATCGTGGTCAACACCAACCCGCTGTACACGGCGCGGGAGATGGAACACCAATTCAACGATTCGGGCGCCAAGGCCCTGGTGTGCCTGGCCAACATGGCCCACCTGGCCGAAAAGGTGGTGCCCAAGACCCAGGTCAAGCACGTTATCGTCACAGAAGTGGCCGACCTGCTCCCGCCCCTGAAGCGCCTGTTGATCAACAGCGTGATCAAGTACGTGAAGAAGATGGTGCCGGCCTACCACCTGCCGCAGGCCGTGCGCTTCAATGACGCGCTGGCGCTGGGCAGGGGCCAGCCGGTAATCGAGGCCAACCCGCAGGCCAGCGACGTGGCGGTGCTGCAGTACACCGGCGGCACCACTGGCGTGGCCAAGGGCGCCATGCTGACCCACCGCAACCTGGTGGCCAACATGCTGCAGTGCCGGGCGCTGATGGGCTCGAACCTGCACGAAGGCTGCGAAATCCTTATCACCCCGCTGCCGCTGTACCACATCTACGCGTTTACCTTCCATTGCATGGCCATGATGCTGATCGGCAACCACAACGTGCTGATCAGCAACCCGCGTGACCTGCCGGCGATGGTCAAGGAACTGGGCAAGTGGAAGTTCAGCGGGTTTGTCGGCCTCAACACACTGTTCGTTGCCCTGTGCAATAACGAAGCGTTTCGCGCCCTGGACTTCTCGGCTCTGAAAATCACCCTGTCGGGCGGCATGGCCTTGCAGCTGAGCGTGGCCGAGCGCTGGAAGGCCGTTACCGGTTGTGCCATCTGCGAAGGCTACGGCATGACCGAAACCAGCCCGGTGGCAGCGGTGAACCCGGCGGAGGCCAACCAGGTCGGCACCATCGGTATTCCGGTACCATCGACCCTGTGCAAGGTCATCGACGACGCTGGCATCGAGCTCCCGTTGGGCGAAGTGGGTGAACTGTGCGTCAAGGGCCCGCAGGTCATGAAGGGCTACTGGCAGCGCGAAGACGCCACTGCCGAGATTCTCGATAACCAAGGTTGGCTGAAGACCGGCGACATCGCCCTGATCCAGCCTGATGGCTACATGCGAATTGTCGACCGCAAGAAGGACATGATCCTGGTCTCGGGCTTCAACGTATACCCCAACGAGCTGGAAGACGTGCTGGCAGCCTTGCCGGGCGTATTGCAGTGCGCGGCCATTGGTGTGCCGGACGAGAAGTCGGGTGAGGTGATCAAGGTCTTCATCGTGGTCAAGCCGGGCATGACCGTGACCAAGGAGCAGGTGATGGAGCACATGCGTGCCAACGTGACCGGCTACAAGGTGCCACGCCTGATCGAGTTCCGCGATTCGCTGCCGACCACCAACGTGGGCAAGATCCTGCGCCGCGAACTGCGTGATGAAGAGCTCAAGAAGCAGGGCTTGAAGAAGATCGCCTGATCAGAACGCCGAACGGTCATTGTGGGAGTCTTGTGTCGCGAAAGGGGCGCAAGGCCGCTCCACTTTATCGTGCCAGCTTTCCAGGTACTGCATCAGCCTCAAGCCTGCGGGGGTACCTGTGGGAGCGGGCTTGTCCCGCGAAGCATCCAACACGGCGCATGGCACGGGCTTCGCCCGTGTTCGCGGGACAAGCCCGCTCCCACAGGGGGTCGCGCTAGCTTCTAGAAATTGAGCAAGCCAGTTGTTTCCCCAGGTACTGCATCAGCCTCAAGCCCCAGGGATCGCGCTAGACTGCAGAAATTGAGCAAGCCAGTTGCTCCTCCACAGTTCGTCAACTCAGCGCAGCTTCTCAAGCATCTGGTAATACCACATCCCCGCCGCCAGCAGCGGGTTCCCCAGCAAGTCCCCCATTGGCACCCGCACATGCTTGCACTGGGCGAAGGTGTCGAACTTTTCCAGAGTGCCGGTCAGCGCTTCGGCCATGATCTCGCCCATGATGTGGCTGGTGGCAATGCCGTGCCCCGAATAACCCTGGCAATACCAAACGTTATCCGACAGCTTGCCCAGCTGGGGGATGCGGTTGACCACGATGCCCATGGCGCAGCTCCACTGGAATTCGATCGGTACGCCCTTCAAGGCCGGGAACGTGCGTTCGATGCAGGGGCGCAGTTCGGCTTCGATATCCCGTGAGTCACGGCCGGAGTAGTTGGCGCCGCCGCCGAACAGCAGGCGCTTGTCGGCCGTCAGGCGGTAGTAGTCCAGCACGAAGCGGCAGTCGTACACCGCCAGGTCCTGCGGGTTGATCTGCTCGGCCAGTTCACCCAGCGGAGCAGTGGTGACGATGCCACCCATGGCCGGGAAGATCTTGCCCTTGAGCTGGCGCTTTTCCAGCTTGTGGTACACGTCGCCGGCCAGCATCACCTGGCGTGCTTCGACCCGGCCATGGGCGGTGACTACCGCCGGGCGCGGCCCGTGGACGATGTCCAGCACCTCGGAGTTCTCGAAAATCAGCGCGCCCAGGCTGTGCGCGGCGCGGGCTTCGCCGAGGCACAGGTTGAGCGGGTGCAGGTGCAGGTTGCGCAGGTTCTTCAGCGCGCCCTGGTACAACGGGCTCTGTAGGTGCTCAGCCACAGCAGCGCGGTCGAGCAGTTGCACCTGCTCGCCCATGCCCCGGCGGTGGGCCTCGGCTTCGAATGCGCGCAACTCGTTCATGTGCGACGGCTTCATCGCTGCATGCAGGTGGCCGCGCTTGAGGTCGCAGTCGATGCCGTAGCGCGCCACGCGTTGCTCGATCACTTGGTGGCCACGCCAGCGCAGGTGCCAGATGAAGTCATCGACTTCGGCGCCCAGATGGTTGCGCATCTGTGTGCGCATGGCCTCGTCGCCTGACAGGCTGCCGGTGACCTGGCCACCATTACGACCGCTGGCCCCCCAGCCGATGCGGTTGGTTTCGACAATGGCGACCTTCAAGCCACGTTCGGCCAGTTCGACTGCCGTGGCCACGCCGGTGAAGCCGCCGCCGATGATCGCCACATCCACCTGTACAGTGCCCTTGAGTTGCGGGTACTCGGTGTGGTCGTTGAGGGTGGCGCTGTAGTAGGACGGCGCACGCTGCGCCGGGCCGTTGTTCAATGCTGCGTTCATGGGTGTTCCTTGTTTTGTAGGGGCTCAGGCCTGGTGCAGGTACCAGCGCCAGTCCTGTTCGCTGACTTCAGCCATGAACTGGCGGTACTCGGCGCGCTTGACCTTCAGGTACACGCCAAGGAAGTCCTCGCCCAATGCCTCGCGGGCCCAGTGCGAATGCTGCAGGGCGTCGAGGGCGGTCAGCCAGTCGGTGGGCAGGTGTTCGGTGGCCTGGGCATAGCCATTGCCTTCCACCGGGGCGCCCGGGTCCAGCTGTTCGCGGATGCCACGGTGGCTGGCGGCAAGGATCGCCGCAGCAGCCAGGTAGGGGTTGGCGTCGGCGCCGCAGATGCGGTGCTCCACATGCCGGCTGTTGGCCGGCCCGCCCGGTACGCGCAGGCTCACGGTGCGGTTATCGACGCCCCAGGTCGGCGCCAGTGGCGCATAACTGTTGGCCTGGAAGCGACGGAACGAGTTGGCGTTGGGGCAGAACAGCAACAGCGACTCGCGCAAGTGCCGCAACATGCCGGCCACCGCCTGGCGCAGCAGGGGCGTCCCGGCCTTGTCGTCGCTGGCGAACAGGTTGTTGCCGGCGTTGTCGGCCAGGCTCAGGTGCATGTGCATGCCGGTGCCGGCCAGCTGCGCGAACGGCTTGGCCATGAAGCAGGCCTGCATGCCGTGGGCATGCGCCACGCCTTTGACCAGGCGCTTGTAGCGCACCGCCTGGTCCATTGCCTGCAGTGCATCGCCGTGCTCCAGGGTGATTTCCACCTGGCCCGGGGCGTATTCGGAAATCGCCGTGCGCGCCGGGATGCCTTGGGCCTTGCAGGCAGCGTACAGGTCGGCGAGGAACGGCTCTATCTGCTCAAGCTCGCGCAGGCCGTAGACCTGGGTGCTGCGAGGGCGGCCGCCATCGTTGTCCAGCGCCGGTTGCGGGCGGCCCTGGGCATCGCGCTGCTGGTCCAGCAGGTAGAACTCCAGCTCGCAGGCCATCACCGGGTAGTAGCCGTCGGCGTTCAGTGCCTCGATGGTGCGCAGCAGCACATGGCGCGGGTCGGCGATGCTGGCCGGCAAGCCCTCGCTCGGGTGCATGCTCACCTGCACCGCGGCGGTCGGCACCCGGCGCCAGGGCAGGCGTACAAGGCTGCCTTCAAGCGGGTAGGCGCGGCAGTCGATATCGCCCACGTCCCAGACCAGGCCAGAGTTTTCCACATCGTCCCCGTTCAGGGTCAGGCCGAGGATGGTGCTGGGCAGCGGTCGGCCGGTCTGGTAGACGGCCAGCAGTTCGTCGCGATGCAGCAGTTTGCCGCGGGGTACGCCGTTGGCGTCGAGGATGAACAGCTCGAACAGCTCGATATCAGGGTTGTCGGCCAGGAAACGGCTGGCGTGCTCTATGGGTGCAAAGTGCATGATCGATTCGCTCACGGCTGCGCAGGGCCGCGCAAACAGGCGGCCCAGCTGAGTCAAACGGCCAGACGCTGGCCGGGTTTGTTCACAATGGCGTGAGCGAAGTGTCCGGTGGGCGGGCGTGGCGGCAATGCCACAAGGCCCAGAAGGCGAGGATGATGTGCACCAGCGGATTTTCCCCGGCACGGCTGCGGGCCTTCGGGAGCGAAGGGCGCGACGACGGAGGGGCGATGGGCTGGGTGGGAGTCATGCCTTCGATACTCACATGCGGCGTAAGGTTGATTAAAGCAGTGAATGGCAACCTTCACATCGCACGTGGCTAAACATTCGTGTCACTGCTGCCGGCCGCTTCGCGGGTGAACCCGCTTCCACAGGATTGCTTCAGGGCTGAGTTCTGTGAGGTACCTGCGGGCGCGGGTTCACCCGCGAAGAGGCCGGTACTGGCAGCAGAGAGCCGGCAAATCTGCGACAATCGCGCAACCTTCGAATGCCGATCATGAAAAAGCAGGCTCACCTGCATCATTAAAAAGCCCCATGACTGACCACGCCATCGACAAACTGCTGCAAAACCTCGACCACGCCATGATCGCCGACCGCCATCGCCTGCGCCGGCAACTGCACGAACTGCGCAAGCGCCCCGATGAGGCGAAGCTGGCGCAGTGGGTGGAAAGGGTCCAGGCCTCCTGCGCCCAGGTCACCGCACGCCAGCAGAGCGTGCCGACCGTGCGTTACGACGACAACCTGCCGATCGCCGCCAAGCGTGACGAAATCAAGAAGGCCCTGGCCGAACACCAGGTGCTGGTGATTGCCGGTGAAACCGGCTCGGGCAAGACGACCCAGCTGCCGAAGATCTGCCTGGAGCTGGGCCGTGGCAGCCATGGCCTGATCGCCCACACCCAGCCACGCCGGATCGCCGCACGCAGCGTGGCGGCGCGCGTTGCCGAAGAACTGGGCACGCCGCTGGGCGGGCTGGTCGGCTACCAGGTGCGCTTCGAAGACCAGAGCGATGCCAACACCCTGGTCAAACTGATGACCGACGGCATTCTGCTGGCCGAAACCCAGCATGATCGCTTCCTTGAACGCTACGACACGATCATCGTCGACGAAGCCCACGAACGCAGCCTGAATATCGACTTCCTGCTTGGCTACCTGAAGACGTTGCTGCACCGCCGGCCAGAGCTGAAGCTGATCATCACCTCGGCGACCATTGACCTGGAGCGCTTCTCCCGGCACTTCGATGGCGCTCCGATCATCGAGGTCTCCGGCCGTACCTTCCCGGTGGAAACCTGGTACCGCCCGCTGACCAGCGAGCAGGACGAAGAAGGCAACCAGATCGAGGACGACCTCACCGTCGACCAGGCCATCCTCGCTACCCTGGACGAGCTGGCCCAGCACGAGCGCAGCGAGGGCAAGGGCCCGGGTGATGTGCTGATCTTCCTGCCGGGCGAGCGGGAGATCCGTGATGCCGCCGAGATCCTGCGCAAGGCGCAGTTGCGCCATACCGAGATCCTGCCGCTGTATGCGCGTTTGTCGCCAGCCGAGCAGCAGCGTATCTTCCAGTCGCACACCGGGCGCCGGGTGATCCTGGCCACCAACGTCGCGGAAACCTCGCTGACCGTGCCTGGCATCCGCTATGTGATCGACACCGGTACCGCGCGTATCAGCCGCTACAGCTACCGCGCCAAGGTCCAGCGCCTGCCCATCGAGGCAGTGTCGCAGGCCAGTGCCAACCAGCGTAAGGGCCGTTGCGGCCGGGTCGAGCCGGGGATTTGCGTACGCCTGTACAGCGAAGAAGACTTCAACGGCCGGCCAGCGTTTACCGACCCGGAGATCCTGCGTACCAACCTGGCGGCGGTAATCCTGCAGATGCTGCACCTGCGCCTGGGCGCCATTGATGCATTCCCGTTCATCGAGCCGCCAGATGGCAAGGCCATCAGCGACGGCTTCAACCTGTTGCAGGAACTCTCGGCCGTCAACCGCGAGAACCAGTTGACGCCGATCGGCCGCCAGTTGGCGCGCTTGCCGATTGACCCGCGGTTGGGCCGCATGCTGCTGGAAGGCGCACGCCAGGGCAGCCTGCAGGAAGTGCTGATCGTTACCAGTGCGCTGTCGGTGCAAGACCCACGCGAGCGCCCGCCGGAGCGCCAGCAGGCCGCTGATCAGGCGCATGCGCAGTGGAAGGACGCCGATACCGACTTCGCCGCGCTGGTCAACTTGTGGCGGGGTTTCGAAGAGCAACGCCAGGCCCTGACTGCCAGCCCGTTGCGCAACTGGTGCCGCAAGAATTTCCTCAACTACCTGCGCTTGCGCGAGTGGCGCGATGCCCATCGTCAGTTGTCGCTGATCTGTCGCGAGCTGCAGTTGGCAGTCAACAAGGAACCGTCTGACTATCAGAAGGTGCACAAGGCCATCCTCAGCGGCCTGCTCAGCCAGATTGGCCAGAAAACCGAAGAGGGCGATTACCAGGGCGCCCGCCAGCGGCGCTTCTGGGTGCATCCGTCTTCCGGTATCGGTCGCAAGCGCCCGCAGTGGGTAATGGCCGCGGAACTGGTCGAAACCACCAAGCTGTATGCGCGTATGGTTGCCAAGATCGAGCCTGACTGGATCGAGCCGCTGGCTACCCACCTGATCAAGAAGAATCACTTCGAACCGCACTGGGAAAAGAAGCGCGGGCAGGTGGTGGCCTATGAACAGATCACCCTGTATGGCCTGATCCTGGTTGGCCGCCGCCCGGTACACTTCGGCCCGATCGACCCGGTGACCTCGCGTGAATTGTTCATTCGCGAGGGCCTGGTTGGCGGTGAAATCCAGTCGCGGGCCAAGTGCCTGGCGGCGAACAAACGCCTGCTCGAAGAGCTCGATGAGCTGGAGGCCAAGGCTCGTCGGCGCGACATTCTCGCCGATGAAGAAACCCTGTACGCCTTCTACGAGGCGCGCTTGCCAGCGGAGATCCACCAGACCGCGACCTTCGATGCCTGGTACCGCATGACCAGCCAGAAGGACCCGAACCTGCTGATCATGCGCGAGGAAGACGTACTGGCCCGCGAGGCCAGCGAAGTCACCGCGGCGCAGTACCCGGACAGCCTGCAAGTCGGGGAACTGCGCCTGCCGTTGACCTACCACTTCGAACCAGGCCACCCGCGTGATGGCGTGACCGTGCGGGTGCCGGCGCCGCTGTTGCCGAGCCTGCCGGGCGAGCGCCTGGAATGGTTGGTGCCAGGCTTGCTGGAAGCCAAATGCGTGGCGTTGGTGCGCAACCTGCCCAAGGCCCTGCGCAAGAACTTTGTGCCGGTGCCGGACTTCGTCAAGGCTTCGCTGGCGCGGATGGCCTTCGGCCAGGGCGCGCTGCCCCAGGCCCTGGGCCAGGAATTGTTGCGCATGACTGGTGTGCGGGTGTCCGATGAGGCCTGGGCCGAGTCGGTCAACCTGGTCGAGGGCCACCTGCGCATGAATATCGAAGTGGTCGATGGCCAGGGTAAGTTCCTTGGCGAGGGCCGCGACCTGGCCGAACTGACCGCCCGCTTTGCTGCCGCCAGCCAGGCTGCATTGGCCGTACCGCGTACCGAGAAGAGCGAGCAGCCGGTGCAGGCCAAGGCGTTCAGCGAGGTCAAACAGACCGCCCAGCAGAAGATCGCCGGCCTGTCGATGACCGTTTACCCGGCACTGGTGGAGGAAAACGGCAGCGTGCGTGAGGGCCGCTTCTCGACCCAGGCTGAAGCCGAGTTCCAGCACCGCCGCGCCCTGCAGCGCTTGTTATTGCAGCAGTTGGCGGAGCCTGCCAAGTTCCTGCGCGGCAAGCTGCCTGGCCTGACCGAGCTGGGCCTGCTGTACCGCGAACTGGGCCGTGTCGAGGCGTTGGTCGAGGACATTCTGCTGGCGAGCCTCGACAGTTGCATCCTTGACGGTGAAGCGACGTTGCCGCGTGACGGTGCAGCGCTGGCCGGGCTGGCCGAGCGCAAGCGCGGCAGTTGGGCCGAGCATGCCGAGCGCCTGGCCCGGCAGACGCTGGAAGTGCTCAAGTTGTGGCACGGCTTGCAAAAGCGCTTCAAGGGCAAGATCGACCTGAGCCAGGCGGTGGCGCTGAACGACATCAAGCAGCAACTGGGCAACCTGGTGTACCCGGGCTTTGTGCGTGAGACCCCGGCCGCCTGGTTCAAGGAGCTGCCGCGCTATCTCAAGGCGGTGGAGCTGCGCCTGGAGAAGCTGGGTTCGCAAGTGCAGAAAGACCGGGTGTGGAGCGGCGAGCTGGCCAACCTGTGGGCGCAGTACAAGGCCCGGGTCGACAAGCATGCCCAGGAAGGCAAGCGTGATGAACAGCTGACCTTGTACCGCTGGTGGCTGGAGGAATACCGGGTGTCGCTGTTTGCCCAGCAGTTGGGGACGAAGGTGCCGATTTCCGACAAGAGACTGAGCAAGCAGTGGAGTCAGGTGGAAGGCTAACTTCCTTGATTTGTGGCACACTTCAGTGAGTTTGGGGCCGCTGTGCGGCCCTTCGCGGGGAAGCCCGCTCCACAGGGTTCGGGGTACGCCCCTTTATTGGTACTGAAGTGCCATTATCCTGTCATATTTCCAGCCAGCGCCCCGTGGCGATGGCCTTTGACCAGAGGAACGACCGTGCATAATGTCGTGATCAGCGGCACCGGCCTGTATACCCCGGCCCAGAGCATTTCCAACGAAGAACTGGTGGCCTCTTTCAATGCCTGGTCCGAGCAGTACAACCAGGAGAATGCCGCCGCCATCGAGCGTGGCGAAATCGAAGCAGCCCCCGTGTCCGACGCGGCGTTCATCGAAAAGGCCTCGGGCATCAAGAGCCGTTTCGTCATGGACAAGGCTGGCATCCTCGACCCCCAGCGCATGAAGCCGCGCTTGCCTGAGCGCAGCAACGACGAACCGTCGGTGCTCTGCGAAATGGCTGTGGCAGCTGCCCGCCAGGCGCTGGAGCGCGCAGGCCGCAGCGCTGCCGATGTCGACGGGGTGATCGTCGCCTGCTCCAACCTGCAGCGCCCGTACCCCGCGATTGCCATCGAAGTGCAACAGGCGCTGGGTATCCAGGGCTTTGCCTTCGACATGAACGTGGCGTGCTCTTCGGCCACCTTCGGTATTCAGACTGCTGCCAACAGCGTGGCCCTGGGCCAGGCGCGCGCAGTGCTGATGGTCAACCCGGAGGTGTGCACCGGCCACCTGAACTTCCGTGACCGCGACAGCCACTTCATCTTTGGTGATGCTGCCACTGCGGTATTGCTCGAGCGCGCGGACAAGGCCACCTCGGCGCACCAGTTCGACATCGTCAGCAGTAAACTGTGGACCGAGTTCTCCAACAACATCCGCAACAATTTCGGCTTTCTCAACCGTGCGGCGGAAGAGGGCGAAGGCGCAGCAGACAAGCTGTTCATCCAGGAAGGCCGCAAGGTGTTCCGCGAAGTGTGCCCTAAAGTGGCCGAGCTGATCGGCGAGCACCTGCAGGAAAACAACCTGCAGCCGAGCGATGTGAAGCGCTTCTGGCTGCACCAGGCCAACCTCAGCATGAACCAGTTGATCGTCAAGAAACTGGTGGGGCGTGAAGTGTCCGAGGAAGAGGCACCGGTGATTCTGGACCGTTACGCCAATACCAGCTCGGCGGGGTCGGTGATTGCCTTCCACCTGTACCAGGATGACCTGGGCAAAGGCTCGTTGGGCGTGTTGAGCTCGTTTGGTGCGGGGTATTCGATTGGTAGCGTGATTCTGCGCAAGCGCTGATTCATCAGGCGCCTGTTACGGCCTCTTCGCGGGCTTGCCCGCTCCCACAGGTACAGCACAGTTCTCAAGGTCTGTGGTGATTCTGTGGGAGCGGGCAAGCCCGCGAAGGGGCCGGCGCATTTCACACAGGCAAAAAAAAGCGGGAAACGCCGGATGGGGTCGGCATTTCCCGCTTCACCGTGAAGCTGAGGAGGGTGGTGCTTAGAACTTGGCTTCCAGGTCTACCTGCAGGGTGTCTACGTCAGCATTGCTGTTCGGCAGCTGCGACAGGTCGGTCTTGGCCATCAGGTAGGCAGCACCCAGGGAGAAGTTCTTGTCGATTTCGTAACCGACCTTGAACTTGTGACCACGCGAGCCGGTGAAGCCGTTGCCAAAGTCCGAATCGGTGAACAGGCTGACCACCGCATTACGCTGCACATCGCGGTAGTTGTAATCCAGGCTCCAGGCGCCCACTTTGGTTTTCAAGCCGGCCAGCCAGGCCTGATCTTCGCCATCGGTGCTCTCGGTATTCTTTACATACTGACCATACGCCGACAATGGAATGGCAAAGCCGGTGAAGTCGATCTGGCCAAAGCCTTCCACCAGATTGAACTCGTTGGTGGTGTTGCCGAACGACTGCAGGATGGTCGCTTCCTTGTCGTTGTCATAACCATAAATGCTGGCGCCCACGGTGAGCTTGAGCACATCAGCTGGGGCGAACTTGGCGCCCAGCTGGCCGTGGTAAACCTGCGCATCGTGCTTGTACTGGACACCATCACCATCGACGTTGTCCTTCAGGGTGTACTGACCGGCGCTGGCAAAGACTTCGGCCCCGCCCAGGTCAGCCTTGTAAGTGGCAGCCACACCTTCCGGGTTGATGTCGCTATCCCAGATGATGTCGCCCATGCTCACCCAAGGCTGTTGCATCTTGCCGCCAATCAGGTGCAGGTTAGGGACTGCAGTCGGGTGCCAGTCGAGATAGGCCAGGTCGACCCACAGCGACTTCTTGTCGAAGTAGTTGTCGAAGCTCTGGTTGGTCGAACGTCGGTCAGCGCTGCTGCCAGTGGCTATACGGACCCCAGCGTCGACCTGCGGGTTGATCTCGCTGTAGAAGCCGACACGGGCACGCACTCGCTGGCGGTCCTGGTTGCCGCTGCTGCTGTTCGGGTCGTCGACGTTGACGTCTTCGTAACGCAGGCGCACATCACCCTTGATCTGGGTCTTGGCGGCCCATGCCACTTTTTGTTCAAAGGAGCTCATACGTTCGGACTGAGCTTTCTGGTCGGCCTTTTCCTTGGTTTCTTTTGCCAGGTCGCCCTGCAGTTCGTTGTACTGCGCCTGGTTGATCGAGCCATTGGCGCGGAGCATTTCGAGCAGTTTGGCGTCGACAGCAGCACTGGCCGGGGCACTCAGAGCCAGCATCATGCCGGTGAGGCTCACTCCGGTAAGTGTAGAAACAAGACGCATAAAGATCTCCCTACTGAAAAAAATGGGGGAGGCTCAAGCGCCTGCCCCTGCGTTGGCATGTCTTCGGAAAGGGCCTGAATAGACAGGTTCTTGGGTTCCGGAAAACAGGCGCAAGTATTGCGGGGGCCAATGACAGATTAATGTCTAATTAGTGGCACTGTTGTTAAGTAATTGAGAATAAAAGGATCAGCCTGGCGTTCGTCATTTGAGTGGCGGGCATTACTTGGTGATACTGAAGGCCTTCCGACCGCGAGCCAAAACCGTGACCAGCCTGTACAGCCTTGCCCATTTGCGTGATCTTCCGGCGGCCACCTGGGATGCCCTGGTGCCGGCGGGCCAACCGTTCCTGTGCCATGCCTTCCTCAGCGCGATGGAAGACAGCGGTAGCGTGCAGCGCAACACCGGCTGGGCCGCCGAGCACTTGGTGCTGGAGCGTGACGGGCAGGTACGGGCACTGTTGCCGGCGTACCGTAAGTGGCACTCATATGGCGAGTATGTGTTCGATCATGGCTGGGCCGATGCCTGTGAGCGGGCCGGCATCGCCTACTACCCAAAACTGCTTGGCGCTGTACCGTTCAGCCCGGTCAGCGGCCCACGGCTGCTGGCGGCTGATCCGGCTGACGGTTTGTTGATGCTGCAGGCTCTGCCGGAGTACCTGGGCAAGGGTGGGCTTTCCGGCGCGCACATCAATTTCACCGACCCGGCGTTGGACGCGCAGTTGGCGGGCCTGCCTGGGTGGATGGAGCGCCTGGGTTGCCAGTTTCACTGGCAAAACCGGGGGTATCGCGATTTCCAGGACTTTCTCGACAGCCTTAGCTCGCGCAAGCGCAAGCAGATGCGCAAGGAGCGCGAGCAGGTGGCGGGGCAGGGTATCGACTTCCGCTGGTACCGCGGTGATGAACTGGACGAGGCACAGTGGGATTTTGTCTTTCTGTGCTATGCCAACACCTATGCGGTGCGCCGTCGTGCCCCCTACCTGACGCGCGAATTTTTCAGCCTGCTGGCCGAGCGCATGCCCCAGGCGGTGCGCGTGGTGATGGCCCGCCAGGGTGGGCGAGATGTGGCCATGGCCTTGAGCCTGGTGGGTGGCGACAGCCTGTTTGGCCGCTACTGGGGTTGCCTGGATGAGTTCGACCGGCTGCATTTCGAGACGTGTTTCTACCAGGGTATGGACTTTGCCATTGCCGAGGGTTACCAGCGTTTCGATGCCGGGGCGCAGGGCGAGCACAAGTTGATCCGCGGGTTCGAGCCGGTGTTGACGCGGTCGTGGCATTACCTGCTGCACCCGGGGTTGCGGCGGGCGGTGGAGGATTTTCTGCTGCAGGAACGGGAAGGGGTCAAGGGGTATGCCGAGGAGGCGCGGGGGATGTTGCCCTACCGCCGGGACTGAGAGATCTGTGTTGCCTGTGCCGGCCTTTTCGCGGGTAAACCCGCTCCTACAACGATAGCGAACCTGTGTAGGAGCGGGTTTACCCGCGAAAAGGCCGCGCAGGTGTCAATCGACCCCGACAAAGCCTCCGGTCTGGTGGTGCCACAACCGGGCATACAGCCCTTGCTGCTCCAGCAACTCACTGTGGCTGCCACTCTCCACAATTCGCCCCTTGTCCAGCACCACCAGCCGGTCCATACGGGCAATGGTGGAAAGCCGGTGGGCAATGGCGATTACCGTCTTGCCCTGCATCAGCGTCTCCAGGCTTTCCTGGATCGCCGCTTCCACTTCCGAATCCAGCGCCGAGGTGGCCTCGTCCATGATCAGGATCGGTGCGTTCTTCAGCAGCACCCGGGCAATGGCGATACGCTGACGCTGGCCACCCGACAGCTTGACCCCACGTTCGCCTACATGGGCATCGAAACCGGTGCGGCCCTGGGCATCCGAAAGCTGCGGGATGAACTCGTCAGCCCGTGCGCGGCGCACGGCTTCCTGCAGTTCTGCATCGCTGGCACCGGGGCGGCCGTACAGCAGGTTGTCGCGAATCGAACGGTGCAGCAGCGAGGTATCCTGGGTGATCATGCCGATCTGCGCCCGCAAGCTGGCCTGGCTGACCTCGGCAATGTCCTGGCCGTCGATCAGGATGCGCCCGCCCTGCACGTCGTACAGACGCAGCAGCAGGTTGACCAGGGTCGACTTGCCGGCGCCGGAAGGGCCGATCAAGCCGATTTTCTCGCCAGGGCGGATGTCCAGGTTGAGCCCTTCGATCACATTGGCAGCCTTGCCGTAATGGAAGTCGACATCATCGAAACGCACTGCGCCGCGGCTGACCTTGAGTGCCGGGGCATTGGGCCGGTCGGTGACGGTGACCGGCTGGGCGATGGTCTGCAGGCCGTCCTGGACCATGCCGATGTTCTCGAAAATGCCGTTCACCACCCACATGATCCAGCCTGACATGTTGACGATGCGGATCACCAGACCAGTGGCCAGGGCGATGGCGCCGACCGTGATCAGCGACTGGCTCCACAGCCACAGCGCCAGGCCCGTGGTGGTGACCACCAGCAGGCCGTTGAGGGTGGTGATGACCACGTCCATGCTGGTGACCACCCGTGAAGCCAGTTGGGTTTTCTCGGTCTGCTCGCGGATGGCTTCGCGGGCGTATTGCTGCTCGTAGTCGGTGTGGGCGAACAGTTTGAGGGTGGCGATGTTGGTGTAGCCATCGACGATTCGCCCCATGAGCTTGGAGCGGGCGTCGGAAGAAATCACCGAGCGCTCCTTCACCCTCGGCACGAAGTAGCAGAGCGCGGCGATGTAGCCAATGATCCACAGCAGCAGCGGCAGCATCAGGCGCCAGTCGGCCTCGGCAAACAGCACCAGCGAGGTGATGGCGTAGATCAGCACGTGCCATAGCGCGTCCACGGCCTGCACAGCGGAGTCGCGCAGCGAGTTGCCGGTCTGCATGATGCGCTGGGCAATGCGCCCGGCAAAGTCGCTCTGGAAGAAGTTCAGGCTCTGCTTGAGCACGTAGGTGTGGTTTTGCCAGCGGATCAGGCTGGTCATCCCCGGGTTTATGGTCTGGTGCACCAGCAGGTCATGCAGGCCGAAGAACACTGGCCGCAGCAGCAGGATCACCACCAGCATCCACAGCAGTTCGCCGCTGTGCTGGCTGAAAAAGTTGGCGTTGGGCTCGCCCTGTGCAAGGTCGATGATGCGGCTGAGGTAGCTGAACATCGCCACCTCGATCAGCGAGGCGAACAGGCCGACCACCAGCAGTGCAAGAAAACTGGGCCATACCTGGCGCAGGTAGTACAGGTAGAACGGCCACACGGTCGTCGGTGGCGATTCGCTGGGGGCTTCGCGAAAGATGTCGATCAGTTGTTCGAAACGGCGGTACAGCATGGGTGATGACACTCCTGTTCCATCCGGCCCTCAGGCGGTTTCACATCCTTGTGAAAGCCTGCGGTCAGTCGATGCGTTTGGCCGACTTGATGTACACCGGGTCGCTCGGCACATCACGCATGCCTTTCTTGACGGTGGTCGGCGAGTTGACGATCTGGTCGACCACTTCCATGCCCTTGGTCACTTTGCCGAACACGGCATAACCGGCGTCGCGGCCCGGGTTGAGGAAGTCGTTGTCGGCGACGTTGATGAAGAACTGGCTGGTGGCCGAGTTCGGGTTGGACGTGCGTGCCATCGACAGGGTGCCGCGGGTGTTCTGCAGCCCGTTGCTGGCCTCGTTCTTGATCGGGGCCTGGGTATCTTTTTGCACCATTTGGTCAGTGAACCCCCCGCCCTGAACCATGAAGCCCGGGATCACTCGGTGGAAAATGGTGTTGTTGTAGAAACCGCTGTCGACGTATTGCAGGAAATTCTTGGTGCTGACAGGCGCCTTCTCGGCGTTGAGTTCGATTTCGACCTGGCCGAAGCTGGTGTCCAGCAGAACGTGCGGGGTCTTGTCGGAGGCCATCACGCTGGTGGCGAAGGCGACCGAGCAGGCGGTGAGCAGGAGTTTTTTCAGCATGGGCTCAAAGATCCTTGAGAGGTGGAAGCGGCTGCGAGGAACTGCAGCAGGGTCTGGTTGAAGACCTCGGGTTGATCGAGGGGTGTAGCGTGCCGGGAATCGTCGACGACCACCAGCCTGGCGTTGGGCATCAGGGCGACGTAGCGCTGTTTCAGTTGTATCGGGGTGTAATCGTGGTCGGCCGCGATGACCAGCGTAGGACAGTTGATGCGGCCGATGCGTTCCTGTACGCCCCAGTCGACGATGGCGTCGAAGCTTTTCAGGTAGGCGCGCTTGTCGTTGCGCGCCCAGCGCTGGGCCATCTTCTGGCGCAGGTCAGCCTGGTGAGGTTTAGGGAACAGTCGTTCGGCCAGGCCCTTGCCGACGGTTTCGACACTGAGAATGCGCGCCATGCCCCAGCGCTTGAGCCACCACAGCCAGTCACTGCGGGTGCGACGCTTGACTTCAGGGGCGCTGTTGACGATGCACAGGCTGCGCAACCATTGCGGGTGGTCGACGGCAAACTGGAAGCCGACCATACCGCCCATGGACAGGCCAACGAAGTGCACCGGGCCGGTGTGCAGGTGTTCGAGCAGGGCCAGCAGGTCGGCACTGAAGGTAGCGATCTGGTAGCCGTCACGCGGCTTGTCGGAGCGGCCGTGGCCGCGGATATCCATGAGGATCACCCGGTAGTGCTGGCTCAGCACGGGTACCTGCAATTCCCAATCCTGGCAACTGGAGCCCAGCCCATGCAGCAATACCAGTGGTTCGCCCTGGCCGTATTCCTCGTAATGCAGTGCGCATCCTTCATGTTCGAAACAGGCCATGGGCGCGGTCCTCTCAGGCTTGTGGGGGGGCTGCGAAGGGCACGTCCAGTGGCGCGGTGTCGAAGTTGCGCAGCAGGTCGATGAGAATCTGCGTGGCAGGGCCCAAGGTCTTTTCTTTGCTCGAATAAAGGTAGAACAGTGGGTGGCGGCTGCCACCCTGATCCAGCGGCAAGGGCTTGAGCACGCCTTCGCGCAGTTCGCGCTCGATCATGTGCCGAGGGAGCCAGGCGAAGCCCAGGCCGCTGCTGACGAAGGTAGCGGCAGTGCCCAGGCTGCCGACGGTCCAGCGCTGCTCGGCGCCCAGCCAGCCGACGTCACGCGGCTGGGCGCGGCCGGAGTCGCGGATCACGACCTGTAACTGGCTTTCAAGGTCCTGGAAGGTCAGTTCACGGCCCAGGCGGTGCAGGCTGTGCTCGGGGTGGGCGACGGCGACGAACTCCACGGCGCTCAGTTCGGCGCCCAGGTAGCCGCCGATGCTGTAGCTGCTGATGGCCAGGTCGGCGATGCCTTCATGCATCACTTCCTCGACGCCGGACAGCACTTCTTCACGCAGGCGCACCCGGCAACCACGGCTTTGCGGCATGAACGCGGCCAGTGCACGCACCAGGCGGGCACTGGGGTAGGCGGCATCCACCACCAGGCGTACTTCGGCTTCCCAGCCCTGCTCCATGTGGTGGGCGAGGTCTTCAAGCTGGCTGGCCTGTTTGACCAGGTGGCGTGAGCGGCGCAGCAGCACATTGCCGGCTTCGGTCAGCACCGCCTTGCGCCCGTCGATGCGCAGCAGGGGTACGCCCAGTTGCTCCTGCATGCGCGCCACGGTGTAGCTGACCGACGACTGCGAGCGGTGCAATGCCTCGGCGGCCTGGGCAAACCCGCCGTGATCGACTACTGCTTGCAGGGTTCGCCACTGGTCAAGGGTAACGCGCGGCGCTTTCATCTTTCGCTCCTGTTGTCCTAAGCTGCGCTCTTTGCAAGGAGAGCGGCCCATGAAGAAATGTTGTGCGGCAATACTGATGTGCCTGCCCCTGGGGGCAATGGCCTATCCCATCGATGTGGAAAAGGAGCTGACCGGGGTCAAGCTCGACTACACCGCCTATGACACGGCCTACGACATTGGCGCCATCACCCTCAACAACTATGGGCAGGTCCCGGCGGCATGCAAGGTCACCTTCCGCAATGGCCCGGAGGCGCCAAGGGTGCGCCGGGTGAACGTGCCGGCCGGGAAAAGCGTCGATGTCACCGCCAAATTCAACCGGCAGATCATCAAACTGCGGATCGCCTTGAGCTGCAGCGCGGAATAAACTGATTAATCGATTGATTGAACCCACTTTTTACGCTTTTTTATCGATAGGTCAAGCCTTAATCTCACCTCCATCGAATCGCAACCTTTTTGCCGATGGAGGCATCCCATGTCCCGTGTACTGATCATCGAAAGCAGCGCCCGTCAGCAAGATTCCGTTTCCCGTCAGCTGACCAAGGATTTCATCCAGCAATGGCAGGCTGCCCACCCGGCCGATCAGATCACTGTGCGCGACCTGGCAGTAAGCCCGGTACCCCACCTGGACGCGAACCTGCTGGGCGGCTGGATGAAACCCGAAGAACAGCGCAGCGCCGCCGAGCTGGAGGCCCTGGCCCGTTCCAACGAACTGACTGATGAATTGCTTGCTGCCGACGTGCTGGTAATGGCTGCGCCGATGTACAACTTCACCATTCCCAGCACCCTGAAGGCCTGGCTGGACCATGTGCTGCGTGCCGGCATCACGTTCAAGTACACCCCGACCGGCCCGCAGGGCTTGCTGACTGGCAAGCGTGCCATCGTCCTTACTGCCCGCGGCGGCATCCATGCGGGTGCCAGCAGTGACCATCAGGAACCGTACCTACGCCAGGTCATGGCTTTCATCGGCATCCACGATGTCGACTTCATCCATGCCGAAGGCCTGAACATGAGTGGCGAGTTCCACGAGAAGGGCGTCAACCAGGCCAAGGCCAAGCTGGCAGCGGTGGCCTGAGGCTTCACGAATTCCCAAACCTGACACCTGTTTTTGCTCCTTTGGGTGTACCTGCCCGGTTGTATGGCCGGGCTTTTTTATGCCTGGGGTTTTTTGGTGGTCAGTGCCGGCCTATTCGCTCGCCGGAAGATATGCAGGTCCCTGTGGGAGCGGGCGTGCCCGCGAAGAGGCCGGTACAGCCCCTACATTCCTCATGGTTGAACTTCTTCGCCGCAACCCGCTAAGGTCGCGGCCTTGATCCACGAGAGGCAACCATGGGCTACCTGATAATCGTCGCGCTGATCCAGGCGTTTTCCTTCAGCCTGATCGGCGAGTACCTGGCCGGGCACGTCGACAGCTATTTCGCAGTGCTCGCCAGGGTGCTCCTGGCCGGCCTGGTGTTCCTGCCGCTGACCCGCTGGCGCCAGGTCGAGCCACGCTTCATGCGTTCCATGCTGCTGATTGGCGCGCTGCAGTACGGCATCACCTATGTCTGCCTGTACCTGAGCTTCCGTGTGCTCACCGTACCGGAGGTGCTGCTGTTCACGATCCTGACGCCGCTACACGTGACCTTGATCGAAGATGCCCTGAACCGGCGCTTCAACGCTTGGGCGCTAGTGGCCGCGCTGGTCGCCGTGGCCGGCGCTGCGGTGATCCGTTTCGACAGCATCAGCGGTGAGTTCTTCATCGGCTTCCTGCTGCTGCAACTGGCCAACTTCACCTACGCCGCCGGCCAGGTGCTGTACCGCCACCTGGTCGCGCGCAACCCCAGCGACCTGCCGCACTACGCCCGCTTCGGTTACTTCTACCTCGGCGCCTTGCTGGTGGTGCTGCCGGCCTTCCTGCTTTTCGGCAACGCCCAGCATCTGCCGAGTACCGATGTGCAATGGCTGGTGCTGTTGTTCCTGGGGCTTTGTCCGACGGCGCTTGGGCTGTACTGGTGGAACAAAGGTGCATGCCTGGTTTCTGGCGGTACGCTGGCGGTGATGAACAACCTGCATGTGCCGGTGGGGCTGCTGCTGAACCTGCTTATCTGGAACCAGCATGAACCACTGGGGCGGCTCTTCATCGGCGGTGCGATCATCCTCGCCTCGGTATGGCTGAGCCGCCTGGGTGGGCGCGCACAGGCGCCGCTGGCCGGCAAGGCCTGACATGCACAACCTCTTGGTCATCGTTGCGCCGATCTTCGCCCTGATCCTGGTCGGCTACCTGTGCCGCAAGACCAACAAGCTGGGTGATAAGGCGGCCGCCGAAATCAACAAAATGGTGGTCTGGCTGTGCCTGCCGGCCTTGCTGTTCAAGGTCACTGCCACTGCCACGTGGAGCGAGATCTGGCACCCAGGGTTCATCGTTGCCTTCGGCGCAGGCGCCCTGGCCATGTTCGTGGTCACGCTGCTGTGGCGCCTGTACAGCGGCCACGGCCTGGTGGCATCGAGCATCGACGGGCTCAGTGCCGGTTACGCCAACACCGGCTATATCGGCATTCCGCTGTGCCTGCTGTTGTTCGGCCAGGCGGGCCTGCAGCCGGCGCTGATCTCGTCGTTGATCGTGGTGTGCCTGGTGTTTGCCATTTCGCTGACCTTCATCGAGGTCGGGTTGCAGGAAGAACGGCAGGTGGGCCGGGCGATCCTGGTGGTGAGCAAGGCGCTGGCGAAGAACCCGCTGGTCATTTCGCCCCTGGCGGGGGCGGGTTGGGCCATGAGCGGATTGGGGCTGGCCGAACCGGTGCTGCACTTTCTCGATATGCTGGCGCTGGCCACCACGCCCTGCGCCTTGATATCGCTGGGTGCGTTCCTGGCAGAAAAACGCCCGGGCGCGCAGGCCAGCCCATGGCCTTTGGTGGGCTTGAAGCTGGTAGGGCAGCCGGTGCTGACCTGGGTGCTGGCGTACAAGGTGTTCAGCCTGCCGAGCATGTGGGCGGCTTCGGCAGTGCTGCTGGCAGCGCTGCCGACCGGCACTGGGCCGTTCATGCTGGCGGAGTATTACAACCGTGAGGCGGGGTTGATTTCGCGGACGATCCTGTTGTCCACCGTGGCCTCGCTGGTGACCTTGACCGGGCTGTTGTACTTGCTGGGGTATGGGGGGTAGCTGCCGGCCCATTCGCGGGTGAACCCGCTCCCACAGGATGGCACCACGGCTGAAGGCTGTGAGGTCCCTGTGGGGACGGGTTCACCCGCGAATGGGCGGCAAGGCAGCCCGGCAATCTCAAGCCTCGCTCATTTCTTCCAGGCGACGAGGCAATGGCTCTTGGGCTGAACGCCCGGCCAAACCCACCCGCATGTCATTGCCACTCGGCTGCTGATACAAGCTCAAGCCAAACTCCGGCAACACCGCCAGCAGGTAGTCGAAGATGTCCCCCTGGATGCGCTCGTAATCCGCCCACACCGTGGTGGTGGTGAAGCAGTAGATTTCCAGCGGCACGCCCTCGGCGGTGGTCTGCATTTGCCGCACCATGCAGGTCATGTTCGGGTGAATATTGGGGTGGTTCTTCAGATAGGCCAGGGCAAACGCACGGAAGGTGCCGATGTTGGTCAGCTTGCGGCGGTTGGCCGACAGCTCGGCGACAGGCCCCAGGGCGTCGTTCCAGATTTGCAGTTCCTGGCGCTTGCCGGCCAGGTAGTCGCCCAGCAACTGCACCTGGCTCAGTCGCTGCTCCTCTTCGCGGGTGAGGAAACGCACCCCGGCCGCATCGATGAACAGGCTGCGCTTGATGCGCCGGCCACCGGACTGCTGCATGCCGCGGTAGTTGCGGAACGACTCGCTCATCAGGCGCCAGGTGGGGATCGAGACGATGGTCTTGTCGAAGTTCTGTACTTTCACTGTGTGCAAGGTGATGTCCACCACGTCACCATCGGCGCCTACCTGCGGCATCTCGATCCAGTCCCCGACATGCAGCATGTCGTTGCTGGTCAGCTGCACGCTGGCGACGAACGACAGCAGGGTGTCCTTGTACACCAGCAGCAGCACCGCCGACATGGCACCCAGGCCGGACAGCAGTAACAGCGGCGAGCGGTCGATCAGGGTAGCGACGATGACGATCGAGGCGAAGATCCACAGCATCATCTTGGCCAACTGCACGTAGCCCTTGATCGAGCGGGTGCGGGCGTGTTCGGTGCGGGCATAGATGTCGAGCAAGGCATCCAGCAGGCATGACAGCGCCATGGTCATGAACAGCAGGGTAAAGGCCAGGGCGACATTGCCGAGGAAGTGCTGGGCGGTGTCGGACAGCTCAGGCACCAGCTTCAGGCCGAACTGCAGCACCAGTGACGGGGTGGTTTGCGCCAGGCGGTGGAAAACCTTGTTGTGGCGCAGGTCGTCCAGCCATTTCAGCGCAGGCTGGCGGGCCAGCAGGCGGGCACCGTGCAGCATCAGGAAGCGTGCCAGACGCCCGACGATCAGGGAGATCAGCAGGAGCACCGCCAGGCCTATGGCTGCATGGAGCATGGGATGTTGGTCGAGGGTGCCCCACAGGTCGAGGGAGTCACGCCAGATTCGTTGAATATCCATGGGCTTGCGTACAGTCTATTTGCGAAACGAAGCGCCATTAGAGCGCGGATGGCGACAAAGTTGCCAAAAGAAATTCGGCTAAGGCGGCAGAAAACGTTACCCTATGCAACTGAATTTCCCGCACTAGCCTGAGGTTACCTCCGTGTTCTCCCAATTCGCCCTGCATGAACGCCTGCTTAAAGCCGTGGCCGAGCTTAAATTTGTCGAGCCAACCCCGGTGCAGGCAGCGGCCATCCCCTTGGCCCTGCAAGGGCGTGACCTGCGCGTGACCGCGCAGACCGGCAGCGGCAAGACGGCCGCCTTCGTGCTGCCGTTGCTCAACCGCCTGGTCGACCTGCGCGAGCGCCGCGTGGAGATTCGCGCACTGATCCTGCTGCCAACCCGCGAACTGGCCCAGCAGACCCTCAAGCAGGTACAGCTGTTCTCGCAGTTCACCTACATCAAGTCGGGCCTGGTCACTGGCGGTGAAGACTTCAAGGAACAGGCCGCCATGCTGCGCAAGGTGCCCGACGTGCTGATCGGCACCCCGGGTCGTCTGCTCGAGCAGCTCAATGCCGGCAACCTCGACCTGTCCCACGTGCAGGTGCTGATCCTGGACGAAGCCGACCGCATGCTCGACATGGGCTTTGCCGAAGACATGGAGCGCCTGTGCAAGGAGTGCGAGAACCGCGAACAGACCCTGCTGTTCTCCGCCACCACCGGTGGCGCAGCGCTGCGTGACATCATTGGCAAGGTGCTGAAAGACCCTGAGCACCTGATGCTCAACAGCGTCTCGCAGCTGGCTGAAGGCACCCGTCAGCAGATCATCACCGCTGACCACGACCAGCATAAAGAGCAGATCGCGCAGTGGTTGCTGGCTAACGAAACCTTCGACAAGGCGATCATCTTCACCAATACCCGCGCCATGGCCGACCGCATCTACGGTCACCTGGTGGCCAAGGATGTGAAGGCCTTCGTGCTGCACGGCGAGAAAGACCAGAAGGACCGCAAGCTGGCCATCGAGCGCTTCAAGCAGGGCAGCTCCAAGGTGCTGGTGGCGACCGACGTGGCAGCCCGTGGCCTGGATATCGACGGCCTCGACCTGGTGATCAACTTCGACATGCCCCGCAGCGGTGATGAGTACGTGCACCGCGTAGGCCGTACCGGCCGTGCGGGTGGTGAAGGCCTGGCGATTTCGCTGATCACCCATAACGACTGGAACTTGATGTCGAGCATCGAGCGCTACCTCAAGCAACAGTTCGAGCGCCGCGTGATCAAGGAAGTGAAGGGGACTTACAGCGGGCCGAAGAAGGTCAAGGCTTCGGGTAAGGCGGCAGGCGCCAAGAAGAAGAAAGTCGACAAGAAGACTGGCGAGAAGAAAGCTGCCGCCAAGCGCAAGCCTACTGCCAAGCCGAAGGCCAACGCGCCTCTGGCCAGTGCTGACGGCCTGGCGCCGCTGAAGAAGCGCAAGCCTGCTGCCGAGTAACATCCGGTAGCCCTGTCGGCTTCTTCGCGGGTGAACCCGCTCCCACAGGTGCCGCACTGACCTTGAGTGCCGAGCGGTCTTGTGGGAACGGGTTCACCCGCTACAAGGCCCGTCGGCCCAACAACTAATCAGCCTTCTTTTCCGCTTCCTTCAATTCCTTGATCCGCTTGTCGATCAGCTGACACTTGTCGGGCAAGTCTTTGCTCGCCGTCCCCAGCTCCATTCCCTGAAGCTCATCATTGATCTCCTTGGCCTTTTGCGGGTTCTGCTCGGTCAACTGAGTGACCAGCCCGGCCAGTTCCTCACGTTTCTGCGTTGCTTCTTCAGGTGTGCAGGCCCAAGCGGGCAGGGCGCAGAGCAGGGCAGTGGCACAGGCTATGGGCAATAGCGGTTTCATCCTTTCAACCTCCGGCGGTGGTGGTGCCCGGTGGAGGGCTGTGGGTGCAGGGAAGTTCAGGGCTTGCGACCGATGGATGATTTCCTTGATGGTCGTAGCCCATTTCTGAAACGCAGCCATCTCCCTCCAGAGCCGTTGAGCAGCGCGCTACATCGCTCTAGTCTCAAAGGAAAGGCGCTGATAGGTGTCGTCGTGTACACGGAGAGCCGGGGTGAGGTGATTCGCATCATTTCTGCAAGAAAAGCCACCAAACGGGAGGCCAGGTACTATGACCAAATCATCGAAAACTGACTGGAGCCGCCTGGCTCGACAGGACGACAAGGATATCGACACATCAGATATCCCTGAACTGGACCACGACTTTTTCCGCCAGGCCGAGCTGCGCGTTCCCGCCAAGCAGACGGTGACCATTCGACTGGACTCAGATGTCCTTGCCTGGTTCATGGAGCAGGGCAGCGGCTACCAGACCCGGATCAATCAGTTGCTGCGCCAGTACATGCAAGCACAACAACGTCAGCGCTAAACGCTTCTGAACGCTTGGCAACCCTGGCTGGTCCCAACCTGTGTACCCCTTCCGTCCACAGCAGGAGCCCGTAGCCATGAGCATCGTCTACGACTGGGACCTGATCGAACGCTTGCTGCACGAGGTGCAGAACGGCGGCGGTCACAGCTTCACGCCACGCCCCTATGCCGAGCAGCACGCCGCCGCACTGGCCGCCAAGGGTGAGCCGGTGGGTGACGTGGATCATCTGAAAACCCGTGCATGCGAATATGAAAAGCTGCTATTCGAGCGCGGATTCATTGAATGCCGGCCTGAAGAGGACGGCGGCAATGGCGAAAACTTTGTCCTGACCGAACGCGGCTCGCGCTTGATGAGCCTGATCGACAGCAGCATCCCCGGCTTCGAGCACCCGCGCCAGGTGCTGGATGAGCAGGAAGATGCGCTGGACGAAACGACATTCGACCAGGTATCTGCGAAGGCACAGATTGCTTGATGTCGTTTTAAGGCTGGCATGTGCAGCGTTCAAAACCCGATAATCGGTCGCTTCTGAAAGCTGCCGAGTCTTGCCCATGCCAACGATCACCCCAGAGGCCCGCTTATGAGCGCGGTCCGCAAGAACCCTGACGCCTTTGCCTTCCAGGTAATGCTGGGCCTTTGCCTGATATGGGGCTGCCAGCAGGTGCTGATCAAGACCGCCGCCGTCGACATCGCCCCGGTGATGCAGGCGGCACTGCGCAATGGCATTGCCGCTGTGCTGGTAGGCCTGATGCTGTGCTGGCGGGGTGGCTGGGAGCAGGTCGGCAGTACCTGGCGCGCCGGGTTGGTGGCGGGCGGGCTGTTCGGGGTGGAGTTTCTGTTCATTGCCGAAGGGCTGAAACTGACATCGGCGGCACACATGTCGGTGTTTCTCTACACCGCGCCCGTGTTCACCGCGTTGGGGCTGCATTTTCGGTTGGCCAGTGAACGCTTGCGGCTGCTGCAATGGCTGGGGATTCTGCTGGCATTCGGCGGCATTGCCATGGCGTTTGCCGGTGGCATGTCATTCGAGCACATGGACGGTCGTACCTTGCTGGGTGACGCGTTTGGCGTGATCGCCGGGCTGGCCTGGGGCGCGACCACGGTGGTGGTGCGCTGCTCGCGATTGTCGGAGGCGCCGGCGACCTTGACCCTGTTCTATCAGCTGGCGGTCGGTTTTGCTGGGCTGTTGCTGATCGCACTGCTCAGCGGACAGATCGGCGCGGTGTCGCTGACGCCGCTGGCGATGGGCAGCGTATTGTTCCAGGGGATTGTGGTGTCGTTCGTCAGCTACCTCACCTGGTTCTGGCTGCTGCGCAAGTACCTGGCGTCGAACCTGGCGGTGTTTTCCTTCATTACCCCATTGTTCGGGGTGACCTTTGGTGTCGTGCTGCTGGATGAACCGCTGAGCGCGAATTTTGTGGTGGGGGCGTTGATGGTGTTGCTGGGTGTGGTCCTGGTGAGTGCCGAACCTTGGGTGAAGCAGCAGTTGCGACGGCTTGTCGGGTGAAGTGTGCCGGCTCTTCGCGGGTGAGCCCGCGAAGAGGCCGGATCAATCAATCATTATTCAGGGTGTGACCCTGGCCTGGAAGCCACCAGCCTGCCGTGTTCTGCCGGCCATCAGCACCAGCCCGCCAGCCACTCCCAAGCCACCCGCCGCCAGCATCAGCGCCGGTTGCAGCCCGCCGCTGTAGTGGCTGCTGAGCGCCGCCAGTAACGGCCCGCTCAACTGCCCCAGGGCGAAGCACGCGGTCAGCAGCCCGGCATTGCGCTGTGTGGCATGCGGCGCCAGCTCCCGCGAGCGTTGCATCACCAATTGCATGCAGGCCAGGAACGGCCCGCCGCACAGCACCACGCCCAACGCCAACCCGATACCCCCGCCCATCAGGCAAGCCAGCACACCGATTCCCTGCAGCCAGAGGGTGGCGGTGAGCCAAGCCGAAGTGTGCCCGCCGCGGCGCAGGCTCACCAGCAGCACCCCCAGCGCAGCCGCCAGGCCAAACGCCGGCCAGAACAGGTCGGCCAGCCACTGCCCGCGGAACTGCTGGTTGGCCATCTGGGACAGGAAGGTGGCCGGCAGGATGTAACCGATGCCATACAAGGCATACACCAACCCCAGGCGGCCGATGCCGACACTGCGGGTCGGGCCATGGCGCGCAGGCGTTGGGCTTGGCGCCGCTTGCAGCGTACATGGCAGCCATCGCCGCATGGCCACCAGCATCGCCAGCGCGGCCATGCCGTAGATCAGCCACAGCGCTGCCGAACCCAGTCCCAGCACATGTGCCACCAGGGCCAGCAGGCCGGTGACGGCAATCCCCAGGCCGGGCCCGGCGAATACCAGAGCCCCCAGGCGCTGGTGGTTATGGGCATTGGCCACCTGCTGGCTGAGGCTGGTGATCATCACCAACACCCAGGCGCTGGCCAGGCCAGTGCCAAAACGCAGCAGCAGGTGCGGCCAGAAACCGTCGGCGCGCCACGAGGCCAAGGTCAGCACCACGCACAGCCACAGCCCCCCATGCAGGCGCAGGCGCACCTGGCCGGGGGAGCGGGCGAACATGGCGTCTACCGCACCAATGAAGTAACCCAGGTAGTTGGCCGCTGCCACCAGTCCAGCGACCGTCAGGTCGAACTGGCCCTCGGCGATCAGTTGCGGCAGTTGTGGTGTGAGGGCGAAGCGGCCGATACCCATGGCCATCATCAGCGCCACAGCGCTGGCCAGCAATTGAGAGAGTGGCGACATGACAGGTCTCCTGCACGTATGTAAGCGATGGCCGGCAGGTTAGAACGGTTTCTTTTTCAATAAAATTGAATAATGATGATCAAGTTGTTCTGTTTTGGAGAATATCGTGGAGTTCAGCCAGCTGCGTATCTTCCAGGCGGTCGCCGAGGAGGGTTCCATCACCCGTGCCGCCGAGCGCCTGCATCGGGTACCGTCAAACCTGTCGACGCGCCTGCGCCAGCTTGAAGAACAGCTGGGCGTCGAGCTGTTCCTGCGTGAGCGCCAGCGTTTGCAATTGTCACCGGCAGGCAAGGTGCTGCTGGACTACGCCAACCGTATGTCAGCGCTGCGCGACGAGGCGTTGGCCGCAGTGCGTGGCGGCCAGCCTGCCGGGGATTTCGTGCTGGGGACCATGTACAGCACGGCCGCCACCCACCTGCCGGCGTTGCTGGCGCGTTACCACCAGGCTTACCCGGCAGTGAACCTGCAGGTGCGCGCCGCGCCCAGCGGTGAATTGCTCGAAGGCCTGCTCAACCACAGCCTGGATGCTGCTCTGGTGGACGGCCCGCTCAACCTGGCCGGTCTTGACGGTGTACCGTTGTGCGATGAACAACTGGTGCTGATCACCAGCCCTGAACACCCGCCAGTGCACGGCGCCAAGGATGTGGCGGGCAAGGCGGTGTTCACCTTCCGCCAAGGCTGTTCGTACCGCATGCGCCTGGAGGCCTGGTATGCCCATGCGCACACGCCGATGGGCCGGGTAATGGAAATCGAGTCGTACCAGAGCATGCTGGCGTGCGTGATCGCTGGCGCGGGGGTGGCTATGATGGCCCGGTCGATGCTCGACAGCCTGCCCGGGCGCGATCGGGTAAGGGTGCATCCATTGCAAGCGCCGTTCGATCAGGCGGTCACTTGGCTGATGTGGCGCCAAGGTATGCGCGGGGCAAACTTGCAGGCCTGGATCGACCTGCAACAAAGCGAAACGATTGACCAGTCGTCGGAATGCGCCGCCACGGCTTGATCCGAGTCAAAATGGCCCATATCTGTAAGAGCAGAGGCATGCGTAATACAGGACATCGGGCTATGATCTGTATGAAACATCGCAGGATTGATTTGCCGTGAGGCTGACCCGTCAAGGGGGCATTATGAATAAACCACTGTCAAACTGGCTCCACGACCTGGCCGTCGCCTTGGGGCTGATTCCACCACCCTTGCAGCCGGTGCCGATCCCGACTGATGAAGAGCAGCGCAAGCGCCAATCGCGCCGTCGCTGAGAAAGACCAAAGGCCGCTGCACCTGGGTGGGTGCAGCGGCCTTTTTGTGTGTGCCCCTACAGGTTGTAGATCAGGCCAGTGTCGCCGCGGCCGCCGGCTTGCGCGACAGCAGGCTCACCACCACAAAGCTCACCAGGCCAATGACCAGGCTGTAGTAGATCGGCGTGTTGGCCTCCAGCCCATCCTTGAACATGAACAGCAGCGCGGTGGCAAAGCCCAGCGACATGCTGGCAATTGCACCGGAAGTGGTTGCACGTTTCCAGAAGATGGCGCCAATCAGCGGGATCAGCATGCCGCCGACCAGCAGGTTGTAGGCCAGGGTCAGGGCGTTGATCACATCATTCACCATCAGCGCGATGCCCAGCACCACCAGGCCGGTGAGCAAGGTGAACAGGCGGCTCATGCCCAGGCTCGACTGCTTGCCGCCTCGCAGCTTGGGCAGCAGGTCTTCGGTCACGGTGGTCGAGGCCGCCAGCAGGCCGGCGCTTGCGGTGGACATCATGGCCGCCAGGGCTGCCGCCATCAGCAAACCACGAATGCCATCTGGCAGGGTGGTCTTGATCATCTCGGCGAAGGCATTGTTCGGGTTGGCCAGGTCGGGCATCAGCACGTGTGCTGCCATGCCGATCGCCGCACAGGCCAGGCCGTACAGTACGCAGTACACACCGGCAGTAGTACCGGCACGCTGGCAGACCTTTTCATCGCGGGCAGTGAACACCCGCTGCCAGATGTCCTGGCCAATCAGGATGCCAAAGAAGTAGATCAGGAAGTAGGTGATGATGGTGTCCCAGCCAATGGTGGTCAGCTGGAAGCTGGCCGCCGGCAGTTTGGCCACCAGGGTATCCCAGCCACCGGCCTTGTACAGGCACACCGGCAGCAGGATGAACATCAGGCCGACGGTCTTGATCACGAACTGGACGATGTCGGTCAGGGTCAGCGACCACATCCCGCCGATGGTCGAGTACAGCACCACCACGCCGCCACCGAGCATCAGCGACGCCCAGAACGGCAGGTCCAGCAGTACCTGCAATACGGTGGCCATGGCCAGGGTCGAGGTCACACCGATCATCAGCGCGTAGGCCAGCATGATCACGGCGCTGGCCTGGCGGGCGGTAGGGTTATAGCGCTGCTCGAGCACCTGGGTCACGGTGAAGATACGCAGGCGCAGCAAGGGTTTGGCGAGGAACAGGTTGATGGCGATGATGCCCAGGCCCAAGGCTGCGCACAGCCAGAACCCGGAGATGCCGTGGACGTAGCCCAGGCGCACGGTGCCGACGGTGGAAGCGCCACCGAGCACGGTCGTGGCCATGGTACCCATGTACAGCACCGGGCCAAGGTTGCGCCCGGCTACCAGGTAGTCTTCATGGGTTTTTGCGCGCCGCATGCCATACCAGCCAAGCCCTAGCATGCCGGCGGTGTAGATCATTACAACAATGATGTCCAAGGCCATTGGGGGTCTCCCGATTATCTTTATTATGGCGAGATCGACCACGCGGGCGTCTGCACGGCGCCCGGCGGTCTTTTCTTGTGTTGGCGGGCCTCAGTGGCCCTCCCTCATGGCTCCTGCCGGGGTAGAGCGGTATTAGCGACGCACCACGCCAGGCAGCACGCAGAGCATTTCGAACAGCAGGTTGGCACCCAGCAGCGAGGTGTTGCCGGTGGTGTCGTAAGGTGGGGAGACCTCGACAAGGTCACAGCCGATCAGGTCCAGGCCGTGGCAGCCGCGAATGATCTCCATTGCCTGGATAGTGGTCAAGCCGCCGATTTCCGGGGTACCGGTACCCGGGGCCCAGGCCGGGTCGATGCCGTCGATGTCGAACGACAGGTAGACCGGCCCGCCACCCACTTTTTCCCGCACTTCGGCCATCAACGGCTCCAGCGACTTGTGCCAGCATTCCTCGGCCTGGACCACGCGGAAGCCCTGGCGGCGGCTCCAGTTGAAATCGTCGGCGGTGTAGCCTTGGGCGCGCAGGCCGATCTGCACCACGCGGTCGCAGTCGAGCAGGCCTTCTTCGACGGCGCGGCGGAAGGTGGTGCCGTGGGCGATTTTCTCGCCGAACATGTGGTCGTTGACGTCGGCGTGGGCATCGATGTGCACCAGGCCGATCTTGCCGTGCTTCTTGTGCAGCGCACGCAGGATCGGCAGGGTAATGGTGTGGTCGCCGCCCAGGGTCATCGGGATCACGTTGTGCTCGACGATCTGGTCGTACGCTTCTTCGATGATGCGTACGGCATCCAGCAGGTTGAAGGTGTTGATCGCCACGTCGCCGATGTCGGCCACCGACAGCGAGTCGAACGGCGCAGCCCCGGTAGCCATGTTATACGGACGGATCATCACCGATTCGGCGCGGATCTGCCGTGGGCCGAAGCGGGTGCCGGAGCGCAGGGAGGTGCCGATGTCCAGCGGCACGCCGATGAACGCGGCATCCAGGCCTTCGGCGCTTTGCAGGTGGGGCAGACGGAGCATGGTGGCGATGCCGCCGAAACGCGGCATTTCGTTGCCGCCCAGTGGTTGGTGGAGAGTCTTGTCCACGGTGGGCCTCATCAGTCGGTCGATTGTTCTGTTTGTTCGAACCTGTGCCGCCGCGCGCCTTTCAACTGTGCTTTTGCCGGCGGGCAGGGACATTTCGGCCAAGTCTGCGCAAGGTAGTGCCGGGGAAGAATCGCTACCGACAAATACTTAGTTCAGGAATTTCTGAACTAAAGCCCGGCAGAGCGGTTAGACTGCGCGGCACTACCCTTGTGGAAACGTTGCACCATGGCCTCGACCTTGCCCGACCTGAAACTGCTGCGCATCTTCATCAGCGTTGTGCGCCACCAGGGCTTCGCCAACGCCCAGCGCGAGCTGAACCTGTCGACGTCGGCCATCAGTACCTACATGAGCCAGCTGGAAGGCGCGCTGGGTATCGTGCTGTGCCACCGCGGCCGGGGTGGTTTCAGCCTGACCAGCAAGGGCGAGCTGTTCCACCAGGAAACTCTGCGCCTGCTAGCCGAACTGGATGGTTTCGAGCAATACGCCGCCGCACTCAAGGGCGAGTTGCGCGGCACCCTCAACCTGGGTGTGATCGACTCCACGGTCGGCGATCGAGCCTTGCCGCTGGCCGAGGCCATCGGTGCCTATAGTCAGGAGCACCCGGCGGTGCACTTGCACTTGTCGGTGTCCAGCCCGTACGAACTGCAACTGGGTGTGCAGGACAACCGACTGGACCTGGCGATCGGCGCGTTTTCCTCGCGCATGAGCGGCCTGCTGTACCAGCCGTTGTACCGCGAACAGCACTGGCTGTACTGCAGCAGCCGCCACCCGTTGTATGCCGAACGGCGTATCCCCGAGCAGGTGGTGACCCAGCAGCGCATGGTCGGGCGTGGTTACTGGAGCCAGGCAGAACTGGCCCGGCATGGGTTCAAGCACAGTGCGGCGACCGTGGAGAGTATGGAGGCGCAGTTGATCCTGATCCTGTCCGGCGCCTATATCGGTTACTTGCCCGAGCACTATGCCCAGGCCTGGGTCGACAAGGGCGACCTGCGCGTGCTGTCGCCGTCCACCTTTGGCTACCAGGCGCCGTTCTCGCTGATCATCCGCCGCGGGCGTAGCCGAGAACCGCTGATCCAGACCTTCCGTGACCTGTTGAAAAGCCAGCTTAACGTGGGTTGAGTGGCCCCGTGTTCATGTATTCCGTCGGGCGGCGTTAAATTTCGGCAGAAGCGGACCGCTAACCTGATAGCGCTCTGCTACATATCAACTTGCGCTGATGATTTCCCTTAATTTCATCCTGCAAGGATCGCCCAAGATGCGCATGAACTTGCCCGTCACTGAGCACGAAAGAACCTTCCCCAGCGAACAACGGCTGATATCCACCACCGACCTCAACAGCCGCATCACCTATTGCAACGACGCCTTCGTGGCGATCAGCGGGTTCACCTATGACGAGCTGGTCGGTCAACCGCATAACCTGGTACGCCACCCCGACATGCCGCCGGCGGTGTTCGGCCACATGTGGGAAACCATCAAGCAGGGCAAGCCGTGGATGGGCGTGGTCAAGAACCGGGCGAAGAACGGTGATTATTACTGGGTCAGCGCCTATGTCACGGCGGTCTACGAACAAGGCCGCATCAGCGGCTACGAGTCGGTGCGCTCGGTGCCAACGCGTGAGCAGATCCGCCGCGCCGAGGCGTTGTACGCGCGCTTGCGCGATGGTCGCGCGCCGGTATCGTGGGTAGCCCGCATGGGGCATGGCCTGGGCCACGGCTGGCCACTGATGGGTGCGGGCCTGGTGGCGGCAGCGGGCTACTTGTGGCTACCGCCTTACGCGGCGCTCGGGGTGCTGATGGCCAGCCTGCTGCTGGCCTGGTACCTGGTGGAGCATCGGCAGAACCAGGCCATCCGCCGCACGCTGGCCGAGCACCCCAAGGCCTTCACCAGCCCGCTGGTGGCGCTGACCTACAGCGACAACCCGGGCCTGCAGGGCCAGCTGGATCTGGCCATCATCAGTGAGGAGGCCCGCTTGCAAACGGCCCTGACGCGCCTGGTGGATGCCGGGGTTGGGGTGAAGTCGCGGGCCGCGCAATCCTCCGACCTGTCCGATGCACAGGCGCAGATGCTCGACCGCCAGCGCAGCGAGACCGACCAGTCGGCCACGGCCATCGCACAGATGGCGGCAACCATCCAGCAGGTCACTCACAACGTGCAGAGCACGGCGCATGCCGCAGGAGATGCCGACCAGTTGGCGCAGCAGGGCAGCGAGCTGGCGCTGCAGAGCCTTAAAGCCATGGGCAGCATGAGCGATGCGGTCAACGACATTGGTCAGGCGGTGAATGCCTTGGCTGAGCAGACCCAGTCAATTGGCAGCGTGGTCGACGTGATTACCTCGATTGCCGAACAGACCAACCTGCTGGCGCTCAACGCCGCCATTGAAGCGGCGCGCGCCGGCGAGCAGGGGCGAGGGTTTGCCGTGGTGGCCGATGAGGTACGCTCGCTGGCCCAGCGCACGCGCGCTTCGACCGAGGAAATTCACCAGATCATCGCGTCGTTGCGTGCCGGGGCGGAACGGGCGGTGAGTACTGCCAGCCGTGGTGAGCAGATATCGCGCGACAGCGTGCACAGTGTCGAGGCGGTGCAGGCCGCCTTGGGCGGGATTGCCCAGGCGGTCAGCCGCATCACTGGCATGAGTCAGCAGATGGCCACGGCGTCGGAACAGCAAAGCCATGTGGCCGAGGACATCAACCAGCAGATCGTGCGGATTGCCCAGCTGTGCGATCAGAGTGCCGGGCAGGCCAGGCAAGGGGCGGAGATCAGCCAGGACCTGGAGCGCATGGCAGAGTATCTGCATAGCCTGGCGGAACGGTTCAACCGCTGAAAGCGCTGGGGCCGCCTTGCGGCCCATCCGCTGGCAGAGCGGGCGCAGGTTCTGTGGCAAAATGTCCCCGCCAAGGAGACCCCCATGCCCAGACCCCGTTGCGAGCGCTGCCAGCGCCCGCTCGACCATTGCCTATGCCCGCTGATTCCAGCGCTCGACAGCCGTACCCGAGTGATCCTGTTGCAGCACCCCAGTGAAACCGCTCATGCGCTGAATACTGCCCGGCTGGCCGCCCTTGGCCTGCGTAATGCCGAGCTGCGGGTAGGTGAGGTATTCGATGACCTCGCACAGTTACTGGCTACCCCTGGCTACCGGCCTGCGCTGCTGTTCCCTGGCGACGACGCCCAGGTGCTGACCGCGTATGACGATGGGTGCGACAAGCCGTTGCTGCTGATCGTGCCCGACGGCACCTGGCGCAAGGCGCGCAAGCTGCTGTACCTGAACCCGTTGCTGGAGACCTTGCCGCGGGTCACGCTGGGGCAGGTGGCAGCTTCACGCTATCGCTTGCGCAAGGCGCCGGAAGCGGGAGCGTTGTCGACCATCGAGGCGGTGGTGGGGGCGTTGAACGCGCTGGAGCCGCCGGCCTGTTTCGATACGCTGCTGGCACCGTTCGAGGCCTTGATCGAGGGGCAGATCAGGGCCATGGGCGAGGAGACGTATCAACGTAACCATGGTGACGGATGAGGGGGCAGGGAGGGCCTGTGGGGCAGGCTCACTGCGCGAAGCAGGCAAGTGGCTACAATGCGCGGCCGTGAGACGCAAAAGGGCCGCAAAGCGGCCCCGGTACTCTCAGCCCGATCAACGCATCTCTGGCAAGCGCGCCTCGGTACGTACTTCGGTCGTTGCCAGCGCCTCTGGCGGCAGTGAAATACGCTGCTTGGTCAGCAATTCACCCATGGTCGCCAGCACGCGGTAGCGCGAGAACTCCTCGGTGTAACGCACTTCGGTGTAGCGGCGGTCGGCGTTGTACAGTTCGTTCTCACTGTCCAGCACGTCCAGCAGGGTACGCTGGCCCAGGCCGAACTGGTCTTGGTAGGCCGCGCGCACGCGCTTGGTTGTTTCGGCGTATTCACGCGCAGTCGGCAGCTGCTTGCTGGCGTTGTTCATGGCGTTCCACGCCAGGCTCAGGTTCTCGGTCAGTTCGCGCAGGGCGTTGTTGCGAATATCCAGGGCCTGGTTGATCTTGTGCGCGTCGGACTGCAGGCGAGCCTTGTCACTGCCGCCGCGGAACAGGTTGTAGTTCATCTCGACGCCGGCTTGCCAGTCGTTGTTGTTGTGGCCCTTCTCGCCGCCGGTGTTGTTGTTGGCACCGGTCGCCAGAATGGCATCGAAGCGCGGGTAGAAGGTCGACTTGCCCACTTCGTACTGCTGCTCGGCGGCGTTCACGTCAGCTTGGGCCGACTTGATGTACGGGTTGTTCTGGCGCATGCCGTCGCGTGCTTCGTCGAGGGTGACAGGCACTTCACCCTTGATGGTCTGCGGGCTTTCCAGTTCGTCCGGCGCGCGGCCGATCACGCTGAAGAAGTTGGCCTCGGCATCGGCCAGGTCGACTTCTGCGGTGTCCAGGTTGTTCTCAGCCAGAGCGCGACGGGCGCGGGACTGGTCAAGGTCGGCAGTGCTGCCGACACCACGCTCGTTACGCAGGCCGATCTGGTCATTGACCCGCAAGTGGGCTTGCAGGTTGTTCTTGGCCAGGGTCACCAGCTCACGACGCTTGAGCACTTCCAGGTACACCTCGACCGCTCGCAGGGCCACATCCTGGGCCACTGCTTGGGTGTAGTAGGCGCGAGAGGTGGAGACAGCCTCCGTACGGCCCACTTCATTCGAGGTATTGAAGCCGTCGAAGATCATCTGCCGCAGGCGCAGCTCGGACTGCGTGTAGTTGAGGGTTTCCTTGTTGTGGTTACCTTCAGCACGGGTAGTGGTGTTGTCAGAACGCTGGCGGCCGTAGCCGGCGACCAGGTCCACGGACGGGTAGTAGCCACCACGCGCGAACTTCACGTCTTCGTCGGCCGACAGCTTGCTGTTACGGTTGGAGCTGACTTGTGGGTGGTAGTCCACGGCGCTTTGGACAGCCTCGGTGATCGACATCGCCTGTACGTTGGCACTCGCCAGGGCCAACAGTAATGCACTGGTGATGGGGTTCAAAACGCGCATGGTACATCTCCCTGATCCTGGAATTGATCCTGCTGATCGCCAAAAAAATGACGATAATTTATCGCATATAGTGTTGCAGGTTTTTAACCACACAGCTAAGTACATTCACCGCGATAGATAAGAAGATTTATTCATATCAATGTGCCATGTAATATTTTAATTGTCTAACGCGTTTGTCCAAATAATCATCTGTCGACCCCGCAGAAATCCATTCGATCCAGTGATTGCAAGGGTTTCGTGCGGTTCCAGAACCATTTCAGATAAATAAAAGGGTTGTTAGGCAAATTTGATATTTGGCGACAAAATATTGTCACTTTGGTTTGTGCAGGGTTTTTTGGCGGAGGATGTACAGGCTGACCAGCACGGCACTGGTCAACATGAAGGCACGCGCCCAGAACAGCGGTACCAGGTAGCACGACAGGCCGATGCTGGCCCACATCAGGCCGATGGCGTAGACCTTGCCCCTGAGGGGTATGCCTTCACCACTGAGGTAGTCGCGAATCCATGGCCCGAGCTTGGGGTGATGGACCAGCCAGTGGTGAAAGCGCGGCGAGCTGCGGGCAAAGCAGGCTGCCGCCAGTAGCAGGAACGGGGTGGTGGGCAATACCGGCAGGAATATCCCCAACACCCCCAACGCAACGCTGAGCCAGCCGGTGGCCAGCAGCAGGTAGCGCACAGGCGGCTTAGTGGTGGCGTGGCTTGAGCAACGCCGGCTTTTCGTCAGGAGCGTGCAGCAGCAGGAACAGCGCAGTCAGCGCTTCGGGAATCTGTACGATCATGTCGTCCTGCAGGTTGGCGTTGCTGGCGATGTCGGCGAACTCTGGCTGCTCGTCGAACAGGCCCGAGCCGACCATGATCGGCAGCAGCATCTCGCTGACTTCTTCCTCGGCGTTTTCGAACCACGCCTCTTCACGCAGGAATACGCCTTCCATGAAGCCGATGCACCAGCCGCGCAGGTCGGAATCGTCCGGCTCGTCGCCCAAGTCGAGGTCGCACGGCAGTTCGAATTCGTCGTCGCTGGCCAGTTGGCGGGCGATGTGCGCTTTCAGCGCCACCAGGGTGGCCTCGATTTCGGTGCGCTGGGCTTCGCTGGCGTAGTGCGGCTCTTCGGCGAACAGGGCGTCGATCCACTCCCGCTCGGGCACGTCCTCGGCGTTGATCGACAAGGCAGTGAGGTAGCCGTGGGCGGCGACATAGTCCAGCGCTTCTTCGTGCAGCTCGTCGGCGTCGAGGAAGGCTTGCAGGCGGGTCAGTTGCTCGGCGAAGGACATTACAGGGCTACCTTGGGGAATAAACGATAACGAATTCTAGCACCTTGCAGCGGCAGCGGGGCAAAGGGAACGTCTGTCACCGTGGTGTCCTGCGCAGCGCGGTGCTGCGGTATACTCCGCGATTTTCAATCCAGGGGCAGGTTTTGCCGGCTGCCTGGCAAAAACCGCTTACGCATTTGGCGTGTGCGGGGCGGGTTTTTCGTCCAGCCTGTCCCCAGGATGGTACGGCGATTTGGAGTTGCACATGCTCGAACAGGCTCAGCGCGTTCTCAAGGATATCTTCGGCTACGACAGTTTCCGAGGGCGCCAGGCAGCGATCATCGAATGCGTGGCCAATGGCGGCGATGCCCTGGTACTGATGCCCACCGGTGGCGGCAAGTCGTTGTGTTTTCAGGTGCCGGGGCTGCTGCGCCCGGGCCTGACTGTGGTGGTCTCGCCACTGATCGCGCTGATGGACGACCAGGTCGCCACCCTGGACGAGCTGGGCGTGGCGGCAGCCGCACTGAACTCCACGCTGACCGCAGAGCAGCAGCGCGACCTGGCCGGGCGCCTGCGCCGGGGCGAGGTGAAAATGCTGTACCTGGCGCCGGAGCGCCTGGTGCAGCCGCGCATGCTCGACTTCCTGCGCGACCTCGACATCTCGCTGTTCGCCATCGACGAGGCGCACTGCGTGTCGCAATGGGGCCACGATTTCCGCCCCGAGTACCTGCAATTGGGCCAGCTGGCCGAGCTGTTCCCGCATGTGCCGCGCATCGCCCTGACCGCCACCGCCGACATGCGTACCCGCGAAGAGATCGTCCAGCGCCTGCATCTGCAAGGGGCCGAGCGCTTCCTGTCGAGCTTCGACCGGCCGAACATCTTCTACCGCATCGTGCCCAAGGAAGCGCCGCGCAAGCAGCTGATGGCATTCCTCGGCGAGCGCCGTGGCAACGCCGGCATTGTCTATTGCCTGTCGCGCAAGAAGGTCGATGAAACCGCTGCGTTCCTTTGTGACCAGGGTTTCCCGGCACTGCCGTATCACGCCGGCCTGGCTGCCGAGACACGAGCGGCCAACCAGCACCGCTTCCTCAACGAGGAAGGGCTGATCATGGTCGCCACCATTGCCTTCGGCATGGGCATCGACAAGCCCAACGTGCGCTTCGTTGCCCACCTCGACCTGCCAAAGTCGCTGGAGGCCTATTACCAGGAAACCGGCCGTGCCGGCCGTGATGGCCTGCCATCCGATGCCTGGATGGCCTACGGCCTGCAGGACATGGTGATGCTCAAGCAGATGCTGCAGAACTCGGAAGGCGACGAGCGCCACAAGCGCATCGAACAGCACAAGCTCGACGCCATGCTGGCGCTGTGCGAAGAAACCCGCTGCCGTCGCCAGTCGCTGCTGGCCTACTTCGACGAAACCCTCGAACAACCTTGCGGGCACTGTGACAACTGCGTCGACAACATCCAGACCTGGGACGCTACCGAGCCGGCGCGCCAAGCGCTGTCGGCGGTATTCCGCACCGGCCAGCGCTACGGCGTCGGCCACCTGGTCGATGTGCTGTTGGGTAAGGACACCGAGAAAGTGCGCAATTTTGGGCATGAGAAGCTTTCGGTGTTTGGCGTGGGCAAGGGCATGGCCGAAGCCGAGTGGCGTTCGCTGTTCCGCCAGTTGGTGGCGCGCGGGCTGGTCGATATCGACCTGGAGGGCTACGGCGGCCTGCGCCTGTCCGACAGCTGCCGGCCACTGTTGCGCGGCGAGGTGACCTTGCAACTGCGCCGTGACCTCAAGCCGCAGACAACCGCCAAGGCCTCGTCCTCCGGCGGCGGCAGCCCCGCCAGCCAGCTGGTGCGCGCCGAAGAGCGCGAGCTCTGGGAAGCCCTGCGTACCCTGCGGCGCAAGCTGGCCGAAGAGCACAGTGTGCCGCCCTACGTCATCTTCCCCGACTCGACGCTGCTGGAGATGCTGCGCAGCCAGCCGGTCAGCCTCAGCGACATGGCCCAGGTCAGCGGCGTGGGCGCGCGCAAGCTGGAGCGTTATGGCCAGGCGTTCCTCGAGGTGCTGAACAACAGCGGTGGCACCGAAGAGGCGCCGAAAGTGGTCCTGGACCTGCGCCACGAGCTGGTCAGCCTGGCCCGGGCCGGCATGACCCCGGCACAGATCGCCGGGCAGCTCAACTGCAGCGAGAAGAACGTGTACAGCCTGCTGGCCGAGGCGCTGGGGCGACAGGAGTTGAGCCTGGACCAGGCCCTCGACCTGCCGGAAGACCTGCTGATGGAAGTGCAGGATGCCTTCCTCGATGGCGAAGGCGAGTTGCCCCCGGTGTCGACGATTGCCCCGCTGTTTGGCGCACGGGTGCCTGAAGGCGTGCTGTATTGCGTCCGCGCGGCGCTGGCGGCGGAGTTCGAGCTGTAGGCATCGGCAGGATCGAAGGCAAAAGCGCCATCTGCTGACCTTTGTCATGCTTTTTGACGATTATCGAACACGCAAGCGTGCCCGAGCCTTGCCTCGTGGGGCCGGGCATGGTTAGCTGCCTAATAATTAGATCTACTCAATGAGTTGCTTATGCCCCTGACCGACAACCAACACCGCTTCGGCATGCAGCTGGCCCAGATGTCCCGGGGCTGGCGTGCCGAGCTGGACCGCCGCCTGGCCGGGCTCAACCTGTCCCAGGCGCGCTGGCTGGTGTTGCTGCACCTGGCCCGCTTCGAAGAAGCCCCCACCCAGCGTGAGCTGGCCCAGAGCGTGGGCGTCGAAGGCCCGACCCTGGCGCGGCTGCTGGACAGCCTCGAAGCACAAGGCCTGGTGCGCCGGCAGGCGGTGGTGGAAGACCGGCGGGCCAAGAAGATCTTGCTGTGCCCGCCGGCCAAGCCGCTGATCGAGCAGATCGAAACCATCGCCAACCAGCTACGGGTGGAGCTGTTCAACGGCGTGGATGAGGCTGACCTGCAGGTGTGCATGCGGGTGCATGCCAAGATCCTCGCCAACCTCGAAAAATCCTGAAATAGCCCGAACGTTACCGGAGCAGTGCACGTTTCAGAAGGTATGCCCCAGGTTCAGGTATACCGCCTGCTCATGCGCACTGTTGGTGCCATAGCTGAAGTTCAGTGGCCCCAACGGTGTCTCCAGCCCCAGGAAGATGCTCGCTGCATTGATGTAGCCGCTGTCGAACTCGTTGTCGTTGTTCCACGCGCGCCCACGTTCCAGCGACCCGCCAATGTACAGCGGGAAGTCCAGCGGCACGTAGGCCCGCGGCGTCAGCCGGCGGTAGTAGACCATGCGCATCAGGCTCACGTTCTGGCCCGACACCGAGTCCTGGCGGAAGCCTGACAGCTCGCGCGCGCCGCCCATCACGAAGCTCGACGTCACCACTTCGGTATCGTCCAGCGTGCGCCCATACCGCCCGCCCAGCACGAAGGTGTTGGGCCCGCTGCTGATGGCCTTGTCCAGGTTGAACAGCCACTGCCGGTAATCCTGGTCGGAGTCCAGTGACTTGTCGTACTTGCGCAAAGTCAGGCCAATGTCCTCACCGCTGTGCGGAAAATACACGTTGTCGAGCGTGTCGAACGAATACTTGAGTTCATAGAAACCTTCGTTGAAGCTGACCTTGGGCAGGTCCTGGTCGCCAATGCGTACCTCGGCCTCGCCCCATGCCTTGCCCACGCCCAGGCGCACTTCACCGTTGGTGCCAATCTGCCGCCCGAGGTTAAGGCCAAAGCCATAGCGCTCGAGGCGGTACTCGGCGACGGGGTCGTTGTCCAGGGTGGCCTCGATGTTCTGTGAGCTGAAGTCCAGGTACGGCGCGATGAAGTACCGCGAGCCCACGTCCAGCGGCTGGTAAAACTCGCTGTACAGCTCTTGCTGGTCGCCGATCTGGCCACGGGTCAGCCACTCGGCACCCAGGCTGTTGATGCCGTTGACCCGGTAGCTGGCGCCCAGGTTGAAGGCGCTGTCGCCGCGCAGGTCGTCCGACAGGTTCAGGCCTAGACGCAGGTAGTCGGTGCCGCCGCGTCGACCGCGGGCGTTGATGACCAAGGTGTTGTCGTCGCCTTTGTGCACCACGCGGTACTGCACCCGGTCGAAGTAGTCCAGGCCGTACAGCGTGCCCATGTCGGTTTGCAGGCGGTCCAGCTCCAGCGGTGCGTCGATCGGCTGACGGATGTATGAGCGGATCACGTCGTCGCTGACCTTGGAGTCGTTCTCGATCCTGATCGCGGTGATCGTTGGCGTGCGCTGGCGTGGCGAACGGGCCACGGCCAGGCTGCTGTCGCCCTCAGGGTGGCGCAGGGCGGCGAGGCGAGGCTCGAGCAGGCGGGTGGCGCGGTAGCCGGCGTCGATCATGTCCCGCGCGCGGCCGAAGTCGGTTACGCCAAAGGCGGCCAGTGGCGGCTGGATGAGGATGTCGTCGCGGTGCAGGCTGGCCAGTTGTTCTTCCGAATTGCGTCGGGTCATCAGGGTGATCGACTGGTTGAGCACATCGACTACGGTCAGCAATTGCTTGCGGTCCCGCAATGGGGTGCCGATATCGACCACGATGGCCAGGTCCACACCCATTTCACGGGCGACATCGACCGGTATGTTGTCGACCATGCCGCCGTCCACCAGCAGGCGGCCATCCAGTTCGACCGGGGCGAATACCGCCGGAATCGACATGCTGGCGCGGATGACCTGGGGCAGGTGACCACGGCGGAACACCACCTTTTCGCCACTGGCGATGTCGGTGGCCACCGCGCGGAAAGGGATGGGCAGTTTGTCGAAATCCCGGGTGTCGGCGGTGTGCGCCAGCTTGCTTTCCAGCAGCAGTGACAGGTTCTGGCCCTGGATCACGCCCAGCGGCAGGCCCAGGCTGCCATCATCGCGAAAGCTGAGCTTCTGCTTGACCAGGAAATCGCGGTCATCCTGCTTGCGTCGGAACGGTACGTCCTTGCGCGGCGGGGCATCGGACAGTGCCTGTTGCCAGTCGAGTGTGGTGGCGAGCTTTTCCAGTTCCTCGACACTGTAGCCCGAGGCATAGAGCCCGCCGACCACCGCGCCCATGCTGGTGCCGGCAATCGCATCGATGCGTACGCCTTGTTCTTCGAGGGCCTTGAGCACGCCGATGTGGGCCAGGCCACGGGCGGCGCCACCGGATAGAACCAGGCCGACCTTGGGCCTGGCCGGTTCGGCGGCGCTTGCTGCGAGCGAGGTGAGGGTGAACAGGAAACAGAACAGCAAACGGCGCATCGTGAGTCTCAAACCGTGGGCTAAAGACCGCTAGTATAAGCGGCCCCCCACCTGGAGATGTTTCACCATGGCCGACAGCAAGCCGGAAATCGTCATCACGTATTGCACCCAGTGCCAGTGGCTGCTGCGCGCTGCCTGGCTGGCGCAGGAACTGCTCAGCACCTTTGCCGACGACCTTGGCCGAGTGGCGCTGGAACCTGGTACCGGCGGCATCTTCCGCATTGCCTGCGATGGAGTGCAGATCTGGGAACGCAAGGCCGACGGTGGTTTCCCCGAAGCCAAGGTGCTGAAGCAGCGGGTCCGCGACCAGATCGACCCGCAGCGCGACCTGGGTCACAACGATCGCTGATCAGGCGCCCTCGGCCACTGGCCGCTGCCTGGGGGGCTGCTCGGCCGCCAGGCGGCTGGACAGTACGATGGCGAAGATGATCAGCGCGCCGCCCAGCAGCATGCGCACGGTGGGGGTTTCGGCAAACACCACCCAGGCCACGGCAATGCCGTAGACCGGCTCCATGCCGAACACCACGGCAGCGGTACGTGCTTTGATCACCGCCAGGCTGGCAACGAACAGGCTGTGTGCCACGCCGGTGCAGAAGATGCCGAGCAGCGCGATCCACAGCCAGTCCATGGGCGCCACGCCTGGCAGGCCTGGTGCTGCGAACGGCAGCAGGCAAAGGCCTACCACCAGGTTTTGCCACAGCGCTGCCTGTACCGCAGGCAAGCGCCCGGAGCCGACGCGGTTGGTGAGCGACAGCAGCGAGAACAGCAGCCCGGACAGCAGTGCCCAGAGCAGGCCGCCAGTGGCCTCGCTGGCCAGGTCGAAGGCCGGTGTGACCAGTACCAGGCCAATGCTCACCAGCAGCACCAGCACTGCCTCGTTGCGGCGAATGCGTTCGCGGAACAGCAGGCCTTCAAGGATCACGGTAAAGGCCGGGAAGCTGGCGAAACCGAGGGTGGCGATGGCCACGCCGCCGACTTTGACGGCGATGAAGAAACTGACCCAGTGGCCGGCCAGCAGCACGCCGCCGAGCAACAGTCGGCGCACGTCCTGGCTGCCTAGACGTTGCCAGCCCGGGCCGGCAACACTGGCGAACAGGGCCAGGGCAAGCACAGCGAAGGCGGCGCGGCCGAACACGATGATTGCCGGGCTTGCGCTGGCGGCCAACTTGCCGAAGACGCCGGTGAGGCCGAAGAACAGCGCGCCAATGTGCAGCGCGCCGAGGGCGGTACGGTGGTTCATGATGGGTCCTTGCTCAAGATCTTCACGCCGTGGGGCGCGCCCACGAAAGGTGCGGTACAGGCTCAGTGTATAGGCTCAGGCAAACGCGTTCTGTCGCAAGACTGCTGTCAGTTGTCGCCAGGCTCTCGCCGCAAAGCTAATGGCGTACACCCGAACGCCCGCAACATCGCCGCCGAAAACGCACTCTGCGAGCCATACCCCACCTGCGCCGCAATTTCACCCATGGGCAGCGCGGTCTGTACTACCAACCGCCGTGCCTTGAGCAAGCGCCGCTGGCGAATGTAGTCCATTGGCGTCATCGCACACTCGGCAGTAAAGCGCGCGTGCAGCCGAGCGCTGGACAGGCCGGCGATGCGCGCCAGGTCGGCGACCTGCAGCGGGTAGGCTGCATGCTGCTCGATGTGCGCATCGAAGGCTGCATAGGGCAGTCGCTGGCTGGGGCGCACGTTGGCTGCTGTCGTGGCGTTCAGGCTGGCCAGCAACAGCGCTGCGCCTTGCCGGGCAATCAGCGGGTCGTCCATGGGGCTGGCCGCCAACCAGTCCACCAGTTGCTGCTGGCGTGCATCCAGGGCGAGGGTGGCGGGGCGGTCGAGCAGGCGCCGGCTGGCGTCGGCATGCTCGCCCAGCTGCTCGCGCAGCCAGTGGTCTCCGGGCACATCCAGCACCAGGCATTCGCTGCCCTTATCGCTGGCACAGGTGTGGTGAGCGCCGGCCGGCACCACGACCAACCCTTGGCGGGCGACCCCCGCACCTTGCCCCTGCACCTCGAACGCCAGGCGGCCGCGCAGGCCGAACACCAGTTGCGGGTGTTCGTGGCTATGGGCGATCAGGCTGTCGCGGTAGTGGCGCAGGGAGAGGATCGGGCCGACGATCATGGGGCGTCCTCGCAAGGCAAAGGCCCATTGTGCCCGATTCGCTGCTCACCATCACTCGTCACCGATTTGCCACGGCGCTGTCATGCGCGCCTGCCAGTCTCCAGCAAACTGCGCCGGAGCTTGCCCATGACCCATGCCGAACTGTCCCGCCCCTCGCGCAAGCAACGCGTGCGCACCTTGTGGATATCCGACGTGCACCTTGGCACCCGCGACTGCCAGGCCGAACACCTGTCGCAGTTTCTCAAGGGCTACCAGGCCGACCGTGTATACCTGGTGGGCGACATCATCGATGGCTGGAAGCTGCGTGGCGGGATTTACTGGCCGCAGGCCCACACCAACGTGATTCGCCGGCTGCTGACCATGAGCAAGCGCGGCACCGAGGTGATCTACGTCACCGGTAACCATGACGAGTTCCTGCGCCGGTATTCCAGGCTGATCCTGGGCAATATCCAGCTGGTCGACGAAGCCGAGCACCTGACCGCTGATGGCCGCCGGTTGTTGGTGATCCATGGCGACCAGTTCGACGTGATTACCCGCTACCACCGCTGGCTGGCGTTTCTCGGTGACCGTGCATACGAGCTCACGTTGGTGCTCAACCGCTGGCTGAACCATTGGCGCGCGCGTTACGGCTACGGGTACTGGTCGCTGTCCGCGTACCTCAAGCACAAGGTCAAAGGGGCGGTGAACTTCATCAGCGATTTCGAGGCTGCGATTGCCCACGAGTGCACCCGGCGTGGTTTTCATGGCGTGGTGTGCGGGCATATCCACCACGCCGAGATCCGCAAGGTGGGCGAGGTGGAGTACCTCAATTGCGGGGATTGGGTGGAGTCGTGCACGGCGTTGATCGAGCACTGGGATGGCAGTATCGAGCTGTATCGTCTGGCGCAGGCGCAAGCGGCGGTGCGGGCGTTGGTGTAAGGCTCGAGGGCCATGGGGCCGCGACGCGGCCCTGGAAATCCTACAGCTTGAGCTTGCCGAGCAGAATATCGCGAAACATCACGAAATCCCCGGCCAGGCTATAAAGCGGATAGGTGAAGGTCGCCGGCCGATTCTTCTCGAAAAAGAAATGCCCGACCCAGGCAAAACCGTAGCCGAACACCGGCACGGCCAGCAGCAGCAACCATTTGCCACTGCCGATGGTGTAGGCCACCAGGGCGATCACCAGGCTGGTGCCGACAAAGTGCAGGCGGCGACAAGTAGGGTTGCTGTGCTCCCCCAGGTAGTACGGGTAGAATTCGGCAAAACTGCGAAACTGCGCTGTGCTGTTCATGGCAGTACTCCGGGATTAATACTTCTGGACAAGATGCACGGCGTGGAGCCTGATTCGAGTCTAGAGTGATTGGCAGTGCCTACCAGTGACAATAGGCGCCAATTGAATATCCTTGGGGTTCACCGCAGGAGCGGTCAGGGAAGAGCCTGTCATGAGTGAAAGAACCACGTCAGCCAGCTGGGCATCAGGGATCGTGAAAGCACTTGAACTGGAAGGGCTGGACTGCCGGGCCATGTTCAAGCAGCTGGGGCTGGACTTCGCCGCCCTCGACGACCCTGATGCGCGCTTCCCTCAAGACTCCATGACCCGGCTTTGGCAACTGGCGGTGGAGTTGTCGGGCAACGAGGCCATCGGCCTGAACATGGCGCGTGTGGTGCGGCCAGCGTCATTCCATGTGGTGGGCTATGCGTTGATGTCCAGCCGCACCCTGGCCGAGGGCTTCGAACGGTTGGTGCGGTACCAGCGCATCATCGCCGAAAGCTCCGACCTCAGCTTCGTCCTCGGTGCCGAGGGCTATTCGCTGATTCTCACCGTGCATGGCGACCACCTGCCGCCGACCCGGCACAGTGCCGAAGCCTCGCTGGCCTGCGCGCTGGCGCTGTGCAAGTGGCTGAGCGGCCGGCCGGTGCAGCCGCGGCGGGTACTGGTGCAGGGGCCGCAGCCCAAGGATGTCGAGCCGTACAAGACGGCGTTCCATTCGCCACTGGTGTTCGGTGCACCGCACGATGCGTTGGTGTTCGAGCGGGCCGACATGGAGGCGCCACTGCCCACCGCCAACGAAGCCATGGCGGTGCTGCATGACCGCTTTGCCGGGGAGTACCTGGCGCGCTTTTCCGAAAGCCGGGTTACCCACCGCGTGCGCCAGGTGCTGTGCCGTATTCTGCCGCAGGGTGAGCCCAAGCGTGAAACCCTGGCCCAGGCCCTGCATCTGTCGCAGCGCACCTTGCAAAGGCGCTTGCAGGAGGAGGGCACCAGCTTCCAGACCTTGCTCGACGACACCCGCCGCGAACTGGCCGAACAGTACCTTGCCCAACCGGGCATGACCCTGCTGGAAACCGCCTACCTGCTGGGCTTTGCCGACCCCAGCAATTTCTACCGGGCGTTCCGCCGCTGGTTCGATGCCACGCCCAGCGAGTACCGCGCCCGCCTGGGCACTGAGGCCGAAGGGCTCAGTGACGCCAGAACGCCGGCATACACAATACCAGCACCGTGATGATTTCGAGCCGGCCGAGCAGCATGCCGGCGGCGAGGATCCACTTGGCTGCGTCCGGCAGCGTAGCGTAGTTGCCCGAAGGGCCGATCACTTCGCCGAGGCCCGGGCCCACACCCGAAACCGTGCCGGCGGCGCCGGTCAATGCGGTCATCCAGTCCACGCCCAGCAGTGACAGCAGCAGCGCCATGACGCAGATGGTGATGGCGAAGAAGAACGAGAATGTCAGGATCGAGCGCACGATGTCTTCGTCGAGACGGTGGCCGTTGTATTTCTGCTTGATCACCGCGCGCGGGTGGATCAGCTGGTTGAGGCTGGCCTTGAGCAGGATGTAGGCGACCTGGAAGCGGAAGATCTTGATGCCGCCTGCAGTCGAACCGGAGCAGCCACCAACGAAGCCCAGGTAGAAGAACAACATCAGCGAGAAATTGCCCCAGAGGCTGTAATCGCCCAGGGCGAAGCCGGTGGTGGTGACCACCGAGGTCACGTTCAGTGCCACGTGTCGCAGGGCATCCAGCCAGTGCAGGTTGGTGCTGTACCAGTACCAGGTGCCCAGCACCAGCCAGGTGACCAGTAGCATGCCCAGCAAGCCCTGTACCTGCTGGTCGCGGATCAGCGCCTTGCGGTTGCCACGCAGGGTGGCCACGTACAGGGTGAACGGCAGGCTGCCCATGATCATCACCACCACTGCCACCCAGTGCACTGCCGGGATATCCCATTTTGCCAGGGACTGGTCCGAGGTGGAAAAGCCGCCTGTAGAGATTGCCGACATCGCATGGTTGATGGCATCGAACGGGCTCATGCCGGCCCACCAGAAGGCCAGTGCGCCGAGGATCGAGAAGCCGACGTAAACCCCCACGATCGACTTGGCGACCATGTGCGAGCGCGGCATGACCTTCTCGGAGCGGTCGGAAGATTCGGTCTGGAACAGACGCATGCCACCGATGCGCAGCAGCGGCAGGATCGCTACCGCCATGGCGATGAAGCCGATGCCGCCAAGCCAGTGCAGCATCGAGCGCCACATGAGAATGCCCGGCGACATGGTATCCAGCCCGCTGAGCACAGTGGCGCCGGTGGCGGTGATACCCGACATGCTCTCGAAGAAGGCGTCGGTGTAGCTGATGTGCTGGGTCAGCAGGAACGGCAGGGCGGCGAATATGCACACCACCAGCCAGCTGCTGACCGTGAGCAGGTACATGTCGCGCGGGCGCAGGTGCACGTGTTCGGGTCGCCCCGGCACCACCAGGGCCAGGCCGGCGATGAAGGTGATCAGGCTGGACCAGAGGAACGACGGCATGTCGCCGGTGCGCTCGAAGATCACCAGGGTCGCCATGGGCACGGCCATGCCTACGGCCAGGGTAATCAGGAAGATGCCGATGATGAAACCAATGATCCTTAAGGTCGGCAACGCCATGTGATCTGCTCTGACTCGATTTGGAAGGGCGCCATTCTACCTATGGGTCTGATGATGTAAACGCTAGAATGGCTGCACATTCAACTGCCAGGAGGGTAGCCGATGGAGGCTCTCGACGCATTGCTCAACCGTGTTTCCGTGCCACGCCTGACCGAACCAGCGCCCAATGCCGCCCAGCGCGAGGCGCTGTTCCAGGCCGCCTTGCGTGCCCCGGACCATGGCCAGCTGCGGCCGTGGCGGTTCCTGACCATCGAAGGCCAGGGCCGCGAGAAATTGGGCGAGCTGTTCGCCGAAGCGGTGCAGCAAAAGGGTGATGCCAGCCAGGCTGCGCTGGACAAGGCTCGCGCCATGCCGCTGCGCGCGCCGTTGCTGATCGTGGTGGTGGCCACGCTGCAAGACCACTTCAAGGTGCCCAAGTCCGAACAGCGCCTGGCGGCGGGCTGTGCGGCGCACGGCATTCTGATTGCTGCGCATGCGCAGGGCATCGGTGCGGTGTGGCGTACCGGTGACATGGCCTTTGATGCCCATGTGCACAAGGGCCTGGGGCTGGCTGAGAACGAGGAGCTGATTGGCTACCTGTATGTCGGCACGCCGCTGACCGAGCCGCGTACCGCGCCGGTCCTGGAAACGGCTGATTTTGTCAGTGCCTGGGGTGAGTAACCTGGCCTTGGGCTGATTCATGTACCAAGGCTTCCGGCCTCTTCGCGGGTGAACCCGCGAAGAGGCCAGGCGCCTTTACATCACATCAACTGCCTGCCGCTTCCGCCAAGGGCAACTCCAGCCTGGCCACAAACCCACCCTGTGGATGATTGCCCAGCACCAAACTACCGCCATGGCGCTCCGCAGCCTTGCGCGCAATCGCCAACCCCAGGCCATGCCCCGGCGCTTCTTGCCCCGGCGCGCGGAAGAACGGCTCGCCCAGTTGTGCCAGGTGCTCTGCTGCCGCCCCAGGCCCGTGGTCACGCACGCTGATCACGATCCGGTCCTGCTCGCGCGCGGCGCTGACCTCGACCGGTTGGCCCACCGGATTGAAGCGCAGGGCATTGCGCAGCAGGTTGTCCACGGCACGCTCGATCAACGTTGGCCAACCCTGCAAACTCAACCCCGGCTGCGCCTCCAGGCGCACGTCCTGATCCGGCGCGCTCAGCAGGGCGTCCTTGCGCACGCTGCCGAGCAAGGCGTTGATGTCGACCGGTTCGGCATGAGCTTGTTCGGCGTCGACCCGGGCCAAGGTGAGGATTTCGCTGATCAGGTCTTCCAGGCGGTCGCACTCGCGGGTCAGGCGTGGCCACAGCGCTTGCCGCTGCTCAGGCTCGGCGCGCTCGGCCAGGGCCAGGGCGATACGCAGCCTGGCCAGCGGCGAGCGCAGTTCGTGGGACACATCGCGCAGCAGCTGGCGCTGGCTGCCAATGGTGCTTTGCAGGCGCGCGCCCATCTTGTTGAAGTCCTTGGCCAGTACCCCGAACTCGTCACGCCGTGCGGCAAGCCGGGCCAGGCTGTTCTGCTGGTAGGTGCTCTGGCCCAGGTCGTGCACGGCACTGCGCAGGCGGCTTAGCGGGCGGGTGATGGACAAGGTCACCAGCAGGCTGAACAGGGTCAGTACCACCAAGGCAATACCCAGCGCGCTGAGTGGCCACATCAGGCTTTCACGATGCCAGGCGTCCAGTGCCGGGTGGGGGATGCGGTAGATCAGCAGGTAGGTTTCGCCGGTGTCTGGGCTGGTGTATTCCTCGGTCAGCCGGCGCCACGGCAAGCGCCGCTGGTCATTGTGCTGGCGCGCCTCGAAGGCTGCCGCGCGGCGTGGGAAGGTACCGGGCACCACCGCCTCGCCACTGTCGTCGAGCACCTGCACGTCTATCTTGTAACGGCCCTTGCGCTGCTCCAGGAACTGCTGCGCCGCCTCCAGGCCTTCCTGCTCATAATGCCTCGCCCACTGGCTGGCCAGCGTGTTCAGGCCCGGGTGGCGGCTGAGGATCCAGGCGTCCTGGTTGAGCATGTGGCCCAGCAGGATCGACAGGCCTGCGACCAGGGTGATGGCCAGCCAGAAGCTGGCCAGGATGCGCCAGAACAGTGAACGCAAGTGCACCTCCTAAAACAGAAAAAGCCCGGCTCGCGCTTGGGCGGGCCGGGCATTGGGCGGACAGCTTACTGGGCCTTGTTGCCTTTTTCAGCTTTCCAGGCCTGGAACTCTTGCCACTCGGCTTTCTTGGCGGCGCGTTCCTTTTGCAGTTCGTCGAACTTCTTCTGCTGGTCAGGCTTGAGCAGGTTGCGCACGGCGGTGTCGGTTTTGGTGCGGCTGGCTTGCAGTTCGTCCTTCATGGCCTTCTGGTCGGCGGCCGGCAGTTTGGACAGGTAACGCTCGGTGATGTCGCGGCGCTGTTGCATCTGCTCGCCCATCAGCTTGCCGATCTGCTGGCGCTGGTCGCGGCTCAGGTCCAGTTGCTGGAAAGGCGCGTCACCGCGATGATGCGGGCCGTCGTGACGCGGGCCGCCATCAGGCATGGCCATGGCTACGGTCGGCAGGGCGGCGGCGAACATCAGGGCGATAAGGGTCTTGCGCATGGTGTCTCTCCTTTCATAGGCCGGTGGTTACCGGATGAGCACAGTCTAGGGAGATCACCGTCAAGCGCAGTCAGCGGATGGTAAAGGCTCGGTAAAGATGGTCAGAGGCAGTAGTAATAGCCACGGCTGCGCAGCGCGACGATGCGTGGCCGGCCATCGGCGTGGGGGCCGATCTTCTTGCGCAGGTTGCTGACGTGCATGTCCAGGCTGCGGTCGTACAGGGTCAGCTTGCGGCCCAGCCCGATCTGCGCGAGTTCCTGCTTGTCCAGCGGTTCGCCGGGCTGGCGCAGCAGGGCTTCGAGAATGCGGCTTTCGGACAGGGTCAGGGTCATTTCGCGGCCATCGATACTGGCCACGCCACGTGCAGGGCTGTAGACCAGGTCGCCCAGCTCTACCTGGCTGGTGGTAGCGGTGGGGTGGCTACGACGCAGCACCGCGCGCAGGCGGGCAGTGAGCTCACGCGGGTCGCAGGGTTTGGCCAGGTAGTCGTCGGCGCCCAGTTCCAGGCCGAGGATGCGGTCCAGTGGCTCACCACGCGCCGAAAGCATGAGCACCGGCAGTTCCGCATGCTCGCTGCGCAGCTGCTTGAGCAACTCCAGGCCACTGCCATCGGGCAGCATCACATCCAGCACCACGGCAGCGGGGGCGTGCTCGGCCAGGGCCTGGCGTGCGCTGTGGCCGTCGTGGCAGGCACGTACAGTGAACCCTTCCTGGGTCAGCCAGCTGCCGAGCAGCTCGCACAGCTCCTGGTCATCATCAATCAGTAACAGCTCGCTCATGACTCACTCAATTCAACCATTGACGGCGGTTATATCGGCCGCCAGTGGCAAAGATACCGCAGACTGATGGCAACCGCATAACTGCCGCACCGCGAAGCTGCTGACGCGGTGCGGACTCGGATCAAGGCAGCACTTGCTTGAAGGGCTTGACCACAACCTTGTCGTAGACACCTGCCGCAATATACGGATCAGCATCAGCCCAAGCCTGCGCTGCGGCCAGGGAATCGAACTCGGCAACGATCAGGCTGCCGCTGAAGCCTGCTTCGCCAGGGTCGTTGCTGTCGATGGCCGGGTGCGGGCCGGCCAGCACCACGCGGCCTTCGGCCTTGAGCTGCTGCAGGCGCTCGATGTGCGCCGGGCGGGCAGCCAGGCGCTTTTCCAGGGAGTTTGCGACGTCGCTGGCGATAATGGCGTAGAGCATGTCAATCCTTGGGTTTGGAGGTAGAAGGGTCGTCGTGCAGGTGGCGCGACAGGTACACGCCTTGCGCCACCAGGAAAATCACGGTCATGCCCAGGCTGCCGAACACCTTGAAGTCCACCCAGAAGTCCTGGAAGGTGAAGGCGACGAACAGGTTGGCCGCGCCGCAGAACAGGAAGAAGGCGATCCAGGCCAGGTTCAGGCGGGCCCAGATGGCATCCGGCAGGGTCAGGGCGTGGCCCATGATGCGCTTGATCAGTACCCGGTCGCCGATGAAGTGGCTGCCGGCAAAGCCCAGGGCGAACAACCAGTTGACCACCGGTGCCTTCCACTTGAGGAAGGTTTCACTGTGGAAGGTCAGGGTCAGGCCGCCGAAGACCAGGCAGGCGACCAAGGTCAGCCACTGGCCTTTTTCCAGCTTGCGCTGGCGCAGGAACAGCGCACCGTACACCACCAGCGAGCTGATGATCAGCATGGCTGTGGCGCTGTAGATGCCGCCGAATTCGAAGCTGTGGCCGGCGACTTCCATGGGGCGCGGGTCGAGCTTGTAGACGATGAAGAACAGCAGCAGCGGGATGAAATCGATGAATTGTTTCACAATGGCAGCCAGAATCGGGATGTGACGGCATAATAACAAACATCGATTCCAGCGAAAGCGCTCCTCCATGAATGTTGATCTGCACTGTCACAGCACGGCCTCCGACGGCGCCCTGTCGCCCGCGATCCTGGTTGCCCGGGCCCATGAGCATGGGGTGCAAACGCTGGCACTGACCGACCATGACACCATCGAAGGCCTGCCCGAGGCGCACCAGGCGTGCATTGAGCGGGGCATGCACTGGGTCAGCGGGGTAGAGCTGTCATGTACCTGGGGTGGCGCCACTATCCACGTGCTCGGCTATGACTTCCCGCTTGATGCGCCGCCGCTGCTGGCGGCGATCGAAGCGTTGCACCGTGGCCGCTGGCTGCGCGCCGAAGAAATTGACAAACGGTTGGCCGCCAAGGGCATGCCCGGCACCCTTGAAGGCGCCCGCGCCGTGCAGCACGAGCTGGGCGATAGCGGCAATGCCCCGGCGCGCCCGCACTTTGCCGAGTACCTGGTACGTGCCGGGCACGTCAAGGACCGGGGCGAGGCGTTTCGCAAATGGCTGGGCGCCGGCAAGTTGGGTGACGTGAAACAGCATTGGCCGACCCTTGACGAAACCGTTGCTACGCTACGGCAGTCCAACGCCTGGGTGAGCCTGGCGCATCCCATGCACTACGACCTGACCCGCAGCAAGCGCAGACGGCTGATTGCCGACTATATTCAGGCAGGTGGGCAGGCGCTCGAAGTGGTCAACGGGATGATGCCTGCCGAGCAAGTGGGCACCATGTCCATCCTTACCCGTGAGTTCGGCCTGCTGGCAAGCGCTGGCAGTGATTTCCACGGCCCCGGCACCTGGGGCGAGATCGGTGCCTACCGGCCTTTGCCCGAGGACCTGCCACCTCTGTGGCGCCGATTCAGCCATGAACAGCCTATGGCGGTATGAACAGGACGATTACGTGAGCCAATTTTTCCAGATTCATCCGGAGAACCCGCAGCAGCGGCTGATCCGCCAGGCGGTGGAGATCATCCGCAAGGGCGGAGTGGTGGTGTATCCCACCGATTCGGCCTATGCCTTGGGTTGCCAGATTGGCGACAAGGCGGCGATCGAACGCGTGCGGCGCCTGCGCGGCCTGGACAAGACCCACAACTTCACCCTGATGTGCTGCGATATGTCGCAGTTGGGGCTGTATGCCAAGGTCGACACAGGCACCTTCCGCCTGCTCAAGGCCCATGTGCCAGGGCCTTACACGTTCATTCTCAACGGTACCCGGGAGGTGCCGCGCCTGCTGTTGCACGAAAAGCGCCGCACCATCGGCCTGCGCGTGCCGGACCACGCCATTACCCTGGCGCTGTTGGCCGAGCTGGGCGAGCCGCTGATGAGCGTGAGCCTGATCCTGCCGGGGGACGACGAGCCGATGACCGACCCCTACGAAATTCGTGAGCGCCTGGAGCACCATGTCGACCTGGTGATCGACGGTGGTTTCGGCGACCTCAAGGCATCGACCATCATCGACCTGTCCGGTGACGAGCCGGAGCTGATCCGCGAAGGCTGCGGCGATCCGACACCGTTCCTGGTCAACGCGTGAGCCAGGTGGAAGCGCCCGAGGCGCCGGCCGAACAGGCCGAGGAGCCTCGGCAGTTACAACTGGCGCTGGTCTACGGCGAAGCCCTCACCGAGCTGCCGTTGGACCTGTACATCCCGCCAGACGCCCTGGAGGTCATCCTTGAAGCCTTCGAAGGCCCGCTGGACCTGTTGCTGTACCTGATCCGCAAGCAGAACATCGACATCCTCGACATCCCGGTGGCAGAGATCACCCGCCAGTACATGGGCTACGTCGAATTGATGAAGAGCGTACGCCTGGAGCTGGCTGCCGAGTACCTGGTGATGGCGGCCATGCTCGCCGAGATCAAGTCGCGCATGCTGCTGCCGCGCTCCGCCGACATCGAGGAAGAGGAGGGCGACCCGCGCGCCGAGCTGATCCGCCGCCTGCAGGAGTACGAGCGCTTCAAGGCCGCCGCCGAGGGCATCGACGAATTGCCGCGGGTTGGCCGTGACGTGGTAGTGCCCCGCCTGGAGGCCCCGCAGGCCAAGGTGCGCAAGCTGTTGCCGCAGGTCAGCCTGGAGGAGCTGCTGGTGTCCATGGCCGAGGTAATGCGCCGCAATGACCTGTTCGAAAGCCACCAGATCACCCGTGAAACCCTGTCCACCCGCGAGCGCATGAGCCAGGTGCTGGAACGCCTGAAGGGCGGCGCTTTCGTGCCGTTCGTCGAGTTGTTCGGCGCAGACGAAGGCAAGCTGGGCGTGGTGGTGACCTTCATGGCGGTGCTTGAGCTGGTGAAGGAATCGCTGATCGAACTGGTGCAGAATGAACCTTTCGCCGCCATCCATGTGCGGCTTCGCCCGGCGCTTGTTGAAGAACCCGATGAACCTTAATGAACCCCGCGACCTGGCGTCGCTGATCGAAGCCTTTTTGCTGGCGTCGGGCAAACCGCAATCCCTGGACCGCCTCTACGAGTTGTTCGAGGAGGCCGAGCGCCCCGAGCCCAAGGTGTTCAAGCAGGCCCTGGAGGTGCTGGGCAAGTCGTGCAACGGCCGCGCCTTTGAGCTGAAGGAGGTGGCCAGCGGCTACCGCCTGCAAATTCGCGAAGACTTTGCGCCCTGGGTCGGGCGCCTGTGGGAGGAGCGCCCGCAGCGCTATTCGCGGGCTTTGCTGGAAACCCTGGCGTTGATCGCCTACCGCCAACCGATCACCCGTGGTGAGATCGAAGACGTGCGTGGCGTGGCGGTGAACAGCAACATCATCAAGACCATGATGGAGCGCGAGTGGATACGCGTGGTCGGCTACCGCGAAGTGCCCGGGCGCCCGGCGATGTTTGCCACCACCAAGGCGTTTCTCGACCACTTCAACCTGAAAAGCCTGGACGAGCTGCCGGCCTTGGCCGAGCTGCGCGAGATGGAGCCCGAGCCTGTGCTTGACCCGGATGATGCGCCGGTACCGGCGCATTTGCAGGCGTTGGCCGATGCCAGCCTCGGTGAGGAGGAAGCGGTGGGCGAGCCGAAGGAGGAAACCAGCTTCCGCAGCTTGCTGGTGGAACTGGATGCCATGGAAGAGGGGTTGAAAACCGACTTCGATGACCTGCGTTCAGAAGAGCCCGAGGCTTCTGCGGAAGAAGAGGGCAAGGCACAGCCAACCCATCACCATTAGGCAGAAACCCCTCCCGGCCCGCACAAAACCCTCTAATCTCCAGTGCGTTCCCACGGCGAAACGCGTATGATGCGCGACCTTTTGGCGCTTCCGTCGCCAGAAACCCCTTTTTCATTCCTACACCGGGAGGTGCCCAGATGAGTGAGCAAGACCTGCAAGATACCGAGATCACCCCGCCATCCGGCGAAAAGCTGCAGAAAGTGCTGGCACGCATTGGCGTGGGCTCGCGCCGTGATGTCGAGGCCTGGATCAGCCAGGGCCGTATCAAGGTCAATGGCGTCGAGGCCACCCTCGGCCAGCGCGTCGACCTGCACGACGCCATTGCCGTTGACGGCAAGCTGATCAAGCGCGAGGAAGCCGCCGAGGCCACTCGCCGGGTGATCATGTACAACAAGCCCGATGGCGAAATCTGCACCCGTGACGACCCGGAAGGCCGCCCGACCGTGTTCGACCGCCTGCCACGGCCGAAAGAAGGCCGCTGGATCAACATCGGCCGCCTCGACATCAACACCACCGGGCTGCTGCTGTTCACCACCGACGGTGAACTGGCCAACCGCCTGATGCACCCGTCGTACGAAATGGACCGTGAGTACGCGGTACGTGTGCGTGGTGAAGTGGATGACGAGATGATCGAGCGCCTTAAGGCTGGCGTGATGCTGGAAGACGGCCCGGCCAAGTTCACCGACATCCAGAAGGCACCCGGTGGCGAAGGCTTCAACCACTGGTACCACTGCGTGGTGATGGAAGGTCGTAACCGTGAAGTGCGTCGCCTGTGGGAATCCCAGGGCATGGTGGTCAGCCGCCTGAAGCGCGTGCGTTTCGGCCCGGTGTTCCTCAATTCCGACCTGCCGATGGGCCGCTGGCGGGAAATGTCCCAGGGCGAGATCGACATCCTGGCCGCTGAAGTAGGATTGCAGCCAGTTGCGCTGCCAACCCTGAACCTCAAGGCCAAGGACAAGATGGAGCGTATGCAGCGCAAATCGTCTCGCCCACTGGGCCGTGGCGAGCGCGTGCGCAACTTGCGCCCGGCGCAGGAGGGCGCAGCCGCTGGCGAACGCCCTGCGCGTCAACCGCGTGAAGAAGCCCCGCGCAAGGGCAGCCGCGGCAGCGCCGTGGCCGAGCGCCCAAGCGAGATGCGCAAGCGCCCGGGCAAGCCTGATGGTGACAAGCCGGCAGGCCGTGGTCGCGGCAAGCCGCGTGGCTGACAGGCCTTTGCGGTAGAGAGAACCAGCCTTCGGGCTGGTTTTTTTATGCCTGTGAGAAGTGGGGGCGGCAAAACCACCTCAAGATATTGAAGAAAAAGAATTTTTCGGATGACTGGCAAGTTCTTGAACCGCCTTGTAAATAAAACTATACAAGCCTGGCTTATTTCAGCCTGCATTTCAGAATATGCCCGATCTTGTAAACAAACCTTGCCGCTCTTGACGCTGGCAATGCCCCGCCCATGTCCTGCCCACCCTTGCCCAAACCCCCGCCCCACGGTGTTATAGCCGCCATTGCCGTGTGCAAGAGCCTGCCCGAAGAGGCCGGCTGACAAAACAACAAATGGAGGCGCCATGTACGCCGATCACGTTGCCTATCAAGGCCCATACCACAGGATCGCTGCGTTTTTTCCCAAGGAAACGATGCAACGCGTTGACGCCTGCGCGCTTGCAGGGGTATACAGTGCGCCGCGTTTTACCTGTGACCCTCTTGCGTACCGCGCACTCTTGATCACGCCTGGTTGACCCGCCCCGGCGGCACCTGAGGTCAAGAAACCCAAGGTAACCACCTTGCCCATTCCGCTGCGCCACGAGCGCGGTGGGTCCGATTCCGTCACAGATAAAAACAATGCAGGTGACTTCGTTCATGAGTGGACAAAACATGCATTCAGGCGAGCTCAAACGGGGCCTGAAGAACCGCCACATCCAGTTGATCGCCCTCGGCGGCGCGATTGGTACCGGCCTGTTCCTCGGCTCGGCAGGCGTGATGAAATCCGCCGGCCCGTCGATGATCCTTGGCTACGCTATCTGCGGCTTCATCGCCTTCATGATCATGCGCCAGCTTGGCGAGATGATCGTCGAAGAGCCGGTGGCCGGCTCGTTCAGCCATTTCGCCCACACCTATTGGGGCGGTTTCGCCGGCTTCCTGTCGGGCTGGAACTGCTGGGTGCTGTACATTCTGGTGGGCATGTCGGAGCTCTCGGCGGTCGGCAAGTATGTTCACTACTGGTGGCCGGAGATCCCGACCTGGGTGACCGCCGCAGCGTTTTTCGTGCTGATCAACGCCATCAACCTGATGAACGTGAAGTTCTTCGGAGAGGCCGAGTTCTGGTTTGCCATCATCAAGGTGGTGGCCATCGTCAGCATGATCGGCCTGGGTGCCTACCTGCTGACCAGCGGCAGCGGCGGCCCTGACGCCACCGTGGCCAACCTGTGGTCGCACGGCGGCTTCTTCCCGAATGGCGTCAGCGGGCTGGTAATGGCCCTGGCCTTCATCATGTTTTCCTTCGGTGGCCTGGAAATGCTCGGCTTTACCGCTGCCGAGGCCGACAAGCCGAAGACCGTGATCCCCAAGGCGATCAACCAGGTCATCTACCGCATCCTGATTTTCTATGTCGGTGCCCTGGTGGTGCTGTTGTCGCTGACCCCTTGGGACAACCTGGTCGCCAGCATCGACGCTTCGGGTGGCAGCTATGGCAGCAGCCCGTTCGTGCAGGTGTTCTCGTTGCTGGGCAGTGATGTGGCAGCCAACCTGCTGAACTTCGTGGTACTGACTGCGGCGCTGTCGGTGTACAACAGTGGTACCTACTGCAACGCGCGTATGCTGCTGGGCATGGCCGAGCAGGGCGATGCACCGGCATCGCTGGCCAAAGTCGACAAGCGCGGCGTGCCTGTGCGTTCGATCCTGGTGTCGGCTGCCGTGACTTTCGTTGCCGTGCTGCTCAACTACCTGATGCCGCAAAACGCCCTGGAACTGCTGATGTCGCTGGTAGTAGCCACCCTGGTGATCAACTGGGCGATGATCAGCTACTCGCACTTGAAGTTCCGCCAGCACCTCGACCGTACCGGCCAGAAGCCGCTGTTCAAGGCGTTGTGGTACCCGTACGGTAACTATGTGGTACTGGCCTTCGTGGTGCTGATCCTCGGCATCATGCTGATGATTCCGGGTATCCAGGTGTCGGTGTACGCGATCCCGGTGTGGCTGATTGCGATGTTCGTGGTGTACATGCTCAAACAGCGTCGCCAGCTGAATGCGGGCGGTACCGTTGAGACTGTGGCCAAGTAAGGCACCCTAGGCGGTATGCCAAAACCCGGAGTCACGTGAGTGGCTTCGGGTTTTTTGTTGCCGGTGCGGGCCGGTGCGCGGGTACAGGCGACAATCAGATCTGTTCCAGCAACCATCCCCTGAATGCTCGCAGCGACGGCAGCGCCTCATTCCTCGGCGGGTAGATCAGGTAATAGCTGCGCTGGCTGGCAAACGCCACCCCCGGGCTGTGCAGCTCACCCTTGGCCAGTTCTTCCTCCACCAGTATGCGCGGCACCAGCCCGATTCCGATCCCGGCTCGCACGGCCTGGATCAGGTGCGATGTCAGCTCGAAACTGGGCCCCAGGCGCATCGCTCGGTGGGGCAGGCCGTGGTGCGAGAACCACTCGCCCCAGGCATGCGGGTTGTTGGCCACGTTGAGCAGCACCTCCTCGCTGATCCTGGCCGGGCTCCAGTTTTTACTGTCGGCAGCGGCCTGCGGCGGCAGAATCACCACCAGTTCCTCGGCATGCAGGCGATGGCAGATCAGCCCTGGCAGGTCGTGGCTGGCCACGCCGATGGCGGCATCGATCTCGCTGGTGTCGAAGTTGATGGCTTCGATGCGTGAATGGATGTGCACCAGCATACCCGGGTGAGCGCTGTAGAACGCGTGCAGTCGCGGCAACAGCCATTTCGAGCCGAATGTCGGCAGGGTGGCCAGGCGCAAAGTGCCGACCCCGGACTGGTAGGCCAGCGCCTGCAATGTGGCGCTGCGGATGCGCCCCAGCGCCTCGCTGAGCTCGCGCTGGTACAGGCGGCCAACATCGGTAAGCTGCACCTGGCGGCCTTCGCGGCGGAACAGGGTCAGGCCCAGTTGTTGTTCCAGTGCCTGCACTTGCCGGCTGACCGCGCTTTGGGTCAGCGACAATTCGGCAGCGGCGCGGGTGTAGCTTTCATGCCGGGCGGCGGCCTCGAATGCCAGCAGCAGCGACATGGAAGGTGTCAGGTGGCGGTAATTCATTCATAAAGGTCATTGATAGCGGCAGGATTATCCGTTTGCCCCTGAAGCCAAACTACAGGAACATTGGCCTATACGTCATCCCCGCATGCCTGAACCCATGCCGGGGCGTCAGGAATCCCGTGAATTAGCCAATATCAAGAGGCCATCCTTCGATGATCGCCCAGCTGTCGACCGTTGCACCGAGCGCCAACTACCCCGAATTCCTTGAAGCCCTGCGCCATAGCGGCTTCCGTGGCCAGATCAGTGCCGACTATGCCACCCGTACGGTGCTGGCCACCGATAACTCGATCTATCAGCGCCTGCCACAGGCAGCGGTGTTCCCGCTGGATGCCGACGATGTGGCGCGGGTCGCCACGCTGATGGGCGAGCCACGCTTCAGGGAGGTCAAGTTGACCCCGCGCGGCGGCGGTACCGGTACCAATGGCCAGTCGCTGACCGACGGCATCGTCGTCGACCTGTCGCGCCACATGAACAACATTCTCGAAATCAACGTCGAGGAACGTTGGGTGCGGGTGCAGGCAGGTACCGTCAAGGACCAGCTCAACGCTGCGCTCAAGCCACACGGGTTGTTCTTCGCGCCTGAGCTCTCCACCTCCAACCGTGCCACCGTCGGCGGCATGATCAACACCGACGCCAGCGGCCAGGGCAGTTGCACCTACGGCAAGACCCGCGACCACGTGCTGGAGCTGCACAGCGTGCTGCTCGGCGGCGAGCGCCTGCACAGCCTGCCGATCGACGATGCCGCACTGGAGCAGGCCTGCGCCGCGCCTGGTCGGGTTGGCGAGGTGTACCGCATGGCGCGGGACATCCAGGAAACCCAGGCCGAGCTGATCGAGACCACTTTCCCCAAGCTCAATCGTTGCCTGACCGGCTACGACCTGGCGCACCTGCGTGATGAGCAGGGCCGCTTCAACCTCAACAGTGTGCTGTGTGGCGCCGAGGGCTCGCTGGGTTACGTGGTCGAAGCCAAGCTCAACGTGCTGCCGATCCCCAAGTATGCGGTGCTGGTCAACGTGCGCTACTCCAGTTTCATGGATGCCCTGCGTGACGCCAATGCGCTGATGGCGCACAAGCCGCTGTCGATCGAGACGGTCGACTCCAAGGTGCTGATGCTGGCGATGAAAGACATCGTCTGGCACAGCGTTGCCGAGTATTTCCCGGCCGACCCTGAGCGCCCGACCCTGGGGATCAACCTGGTGGAGTTCTGTGGTGACGAGCCAGCCGAGGTCAATGCCAAGGTACAAGCGTTCATCCAGCACCTGCAGAACGACACCAGTGTCGAGCGCCTGGGCCACACCCTGGCCGAGGGCGCTGAGGCGGTCACCCGCGTCTACACCATGCGCAAGCGTTCGGTGGGCCTGCTGGGCAACGTCGAAGGCGAAGTGCGCCCGCAGCCTTTCGTCGAGGACACGGCTGTACCACCGGAGCAACTGGCCGACTACATTGCCGACTTCCGCGCGCTGCTCGATGGTTATGGCCTGGCCTACGGCATGTTTGGCCACGTCGATGCCGGCGTGCTCCACGTGCGCCCGGCGCTTGACATGAAAGACCCGGCCCAGGCCGCACTGGTCAAGCCGATTTCCGACGCCGTGGCGGCGCTTACCAAAAGTTACGGCGGCCTGCTGTGGGGCGAGCACGGCAAGGGTTTGCGTTCGGAATATGTGCCGGAGTATTTCGGTGAACTGTACCCGGCGTTGCAGCGCCTGAAAGGCGCCTTCGACCCGTACAACCAGCTCAACCCGGGCAAGATCTGCACCCCACCGGACAGCTCCGAGGGCCTGACCAAGGTCGATGGTGTAACCCTGCGTGGCGACCTCGACCGCACCATCGACGAGCGTGTGTGGCAGGACTTCCCTAGCGCCGTGCACTGCAACGGCAACGGTGCCTGCTACAACTACGACCCCAACGATGCCATGTGCCCGTCGTGGAAGGCCACCCGCGAACGCCAGCATTCGCCCAAGGGTCGTGCCTCGTTGATGCGCGAGTGGCTGCGCCTGCAGGGCGAAGCGAACATCGACGTTCTGGCTGCGGCGCGCAACAAGGTGTCGTGGCTCAAGGGGCTGCCGGCACGCCTGCGCAACAATCGCGCACGCAACCAGGGCCAGGCTGATTTCTCCCATGAGGTGTACGACGCCATGGCCGGCTGCCTGGCGTGCAAGTCGTGCGCCGGGCAGTGCCCCATCAAGGTCAACGTGCCAGACTTCCGCTCGCGCTTCCTCGAGCTGTACCACGGCCGCTACCAGCGCCCGCTGCGCGACTACCTGATCGGCTCGTTGGAGTTCACCATCCCCTACCTGGCGCACGCGCCAGGCCTGTATAACGCAGTGATGGGGTCGAAGTGGGTGAGCAAGCTGCTGGCTGACAAGGTCGGCATGGTCGATAGCCCGCTGATCAGCCGTTTCAACTTCCAGGCCACCCTGACCCGCTGCCGCGTTGGCGTGGCCACGGTGCCGGCGCTGCGTGAGCTGACCCCTGCCCAGCGCGAGCGCAGTATCGTGCTGGTGCAGGACGCCTTCACCCGTTACTTCGAAACGCCGCTGCTGTCGGCCTTCATCGACCTGGCCCACCGCCTGGGCCACCGCGTATTCCTGGCACCGTACAGCGCCAACGGCAAGCCGCTGCACGTGCAGGGCTTCCTCGGTGCGTTCGCCAAGGCCGCGATCCGCAATGCCACCCAGCTCAAGGCCCTGGCGGATTGCGGCGTGCCGCTGGTGGGCCTGGACCCTGCCATGACCCTGGTTTACCGCCAGGAGTACCAGAAGGTGCCAGGCCTGGAAGGTTGCCCGCAGGTGCTGTTGCCGCAGGAGTGGCTGATGGATGTGCTGCCCGAACAGGCGCCTACCGCGCCGGGCAACTTCCGCCTGATGGCGCACTGCACCGAGAAGACCAACGTGCCGGCCAGCACACGGCAGTGGGAGCAGGTATTTGCCCGCTTGGGGCTGAAACTGGTTACCGAAGCCACCGGCTGCTGCGGCATGTCCGGTACGTACGGGCATGAGGCGCGCAACCAGGAAACCTCGCGGACCATCTTCGAGCAGAGCTGGGCGACCAAGCTGGACAAGGAAGGCGAGCCGCTGGCCACGGGCTATTCATGCCGTAGCCAGGTCAAGCGCATGACCGAGCGGAAAATGCGCCACCCGCTTGAGGTGGTCTTGCAGTACGCCCGGCGCTAGGCCCTTGGCGGGCTGCTTGGCAGCCCATTCACGGGTAAACCCGTTTCCACAGGGCTCGCGCTAGATTCTGGAAATTGAGCAAGCCAGTTGATTCCCCAGGTACTGCATCAGCCTCAAGCCTGCGGGGGGTACCTGTGGGAGCGGGCTTGTCCCGCGAAGAATCCAACACGGTGCATGGCACCGGCTCCGCCGGTGTTCGCGGGTAAACCCGCTCCCACAGGGGATCGCGCTAGATTCTGGAAATTGAGCAAGCCAGTTGTTCCCCCAGGTACTGCATCAGCCTCAAGCCTGCGGTGTGCCTGTGGGAGCGGGCTTGTCCCGCGAAGCATCCAACACGGTACATGGCACGGGCTTCGCCCGTGTTCGCGGGACAAGCCCGCTCCCACAGGGGATTGCGCTATGTTCTGGAAATTGAGCAAGCCAGTTGATTCCCCAGGTACTGCATCAGCCTCAAGCCTGCGGGGTACCTGTGGGAGCGGGCTTGTCCCGCGAAGCATCCAACACGGTGCATGGCACCGGCTCCGCCGGTGTTCGCGGGACAAGCCCACAGGGGATCGCGCTAGATTCCAGAAGTTGAGCAAGCCAGTTGTTTCCCCCTGGTATTGCATCAACCTCAAGCCTGCGGGGTAACCAGTGGGAGCGGGCTTGTCCCGCGAAGAATCCAACACGGTACAAGCCCATTCCCACAGGGATTGCGCTAGATTCTGGAAATTGAGCAAGCCAGTTGTTTCCTCTGGTACTGCATCAGCCTCAAGCCTGCGGGGGTACCTGTGGGAGCGGGCTTGTCCCGCGAAGCATCCAACAGGGTGGATGGCACGGGCTTCGCCCGTGTTCGCGGGACAAGCCCACTCCCACAGTGATTGCGCTAGATTCTGGAAATTGAGCAAGCCAGTTGTTTCCACAGGTACTGCATCAGCCCCAAGCCCACAGCGACCGCGCTAGATTCTAGGATTGAGCAATGCAGTTGCTTCCACGCGGGCCGCGTCAGTCATGATTGATGCGGTCCCTGCTGCGGCAATAGGGCAAGTGCAGGCAACACGAGCGTCAGGGTGCTTGTACCCGATCTCTGTGCCGCCGCGCCTGCCTGTACAGATACAAGCTCAACACCAGCCCGCAAGCCGCCGCCGCAGCCGCGAACAGAAACATCGAAGCAAACCCGAACCCTGCCGCCACTGCGCCCACCAGCGGCCCGGTCACCCCTAGCGACAAGTCGATGAACAGCGAATACGCCCCCACTGCCGCCCCGCGGTTGGCCGCTGTCACCTGGTTAACCGCTTCCACGCCCAATGCCGGGAACACCAGCGAGAAACCAAACCCACTAAGCGCGGCCCCCGCCAACGCCAACTCAGCGCTGGGCGCCAGCCACAGTATCAACAAGCCTAATGTTTCAACCGACAGGCAAGCGATCGCCACCCTGAAACCGCCAATCCGGTTGATCAGGTTGCCGAACAGCAGCCGTGCGCTGATGAAGCTGGCACCAAACAGGCTGAGAGTTAGTGCGGCATTGGCCCAGCCTCGGCTGGCGTAGTACAAGGTAATGAATGTGGCGATGGTGCCAAAGCCGATCGAGCCCAGTGCGAGGCCCGAACCGTGCGGAAACACCTTGCCCAGCACCCGCAGGAACGGCAGGCGCACGCCGCTGACAATGGGCGCGGCCTGCTTGGGCCAGGCCAGTAGTAGGCCGAGCGTGCACAGCAGGATGATGCTCACGCCCATGCTCCAGAGCCCCAGGGCCTTGACCATCAGCACACCCAGGGGGGCGCCGATGGCCAGTGCGCCGTAGCTGGCAATGCCGTTCCAGGAGATGACCTTGGCCGTGTTGGCGGCGCCCACCCGGCCAATGCCCCAGCCGATCGAGCCCGAGCCTACCAGGCTTTCGGCGCTACCCAGCACCAAACGGCCGGCCAGCAGGCAGGTCAGGCTCAGCCACGGCATGTGCGTGAGAAAAGCGCAGGCCAGCATGAACACCCCGCTGAGGCCACAGCCGGCGAGGCCGTACATCACGGCTTTCTTGCTGCCGTGGTTGTCGATGATGCGGCTGGCGGTAGGGCGGCTGAGCAGGGTGGCCAGGTATTGCACGCTGATCACCAGCCCGGCGACCACGGCGCTGAAGCCCAGGTCGTTGTGCACATAGCCAGGCAGCACGGCCAGCGGGATGCCGATGTTCAAGTAGCCAATGAAGGTGAAAAGGACGATGGAAACGACTTGCAGGGTGACCGCAAGGGGGCGCGGTGAGTCGGGCATGGGGGCCTACGTAAGTTCTGGACGGTGTGAAAACGTGATGACGGGGGTGGCCCGCAGGTCAGCCGTTTTCACACAGTCGGGGGATGCGCAGTTATTCCTGGTCAGCGCTGGGTTGATCGTCACCATCCTGCTCGACGGCAGCTGCCGGTTCGGCGTGAACGGTCACGGTTGGCTCTTCTGGGTTCAGGCTTGGGAAGGGAAGATTCGGGATCTCATGCATCTCGTCGTTCCTCGCAAGTGTGATTGAAAAGTCTGCGCCAGGCGCGTTTGAAGCTTCGCAAAGCTGGGGCAGGATACACAAGTCTGGATGACAGTTTGGATTTTTTCCCGTTCGCTTGTCGGTTTTACGGGCGAACAGCGCACATTTTCCCCATGAAAAAAGGGGCCATCTGGCCCCTTTGTCTCGGTGCTTACTTACGGCCTTCAGCGGCTTCCGCGAGCTTGTCAGTGCGGGCGCACATGATGAAGTCATTGCGGTGCAGGCCTTTGATCGAGTGGCTCCACCAGGTCACGGTGACCTTGCCCCACTCGGTCAGCAGCCCTGGGTGGTGGCCTTCGGCCTCGGCGATTTCGCCCACGGCATTGGTGAAGGCCAGGGCGTGCTTGAAGTTCTTGAACAGGAACACGCGCTCCAGCTCCATGTGGCCGTCACGTACTTCGATGTTCCAATCCGGAATTTCGCGAATCAGTACAGCCAGCTCTTCGTCAGTGACTTTCGGGGCGTCGGCGCGGCAGGCTTCGCAATGGGCTTGGTTCAAGGCATTCATGAGATCTTTTCCGGTTCGAGTTGTTATCGGCAAGGTCGCTCAGGCGGCGACCTTGGGTGGAAATTTCGGTGCGTGCAGCCCCAGCTGCATGGCTTTGTGGACCATGCCCATGATGTCTTCGTGGGCGAGGTCGAACAGGCGTTTCATGTTCGGCAGTACGAAGTACAGTGGCTGCAGGATGTCGATGCGGTACGGCGTACGCATGGCTTCGACCGGGTCGAAGGCCTGGTGCTCGGGTTCGCCAGACAGACTGTAGACGGTCTCCTTCGGCGACGAGAGGATGCCGCCACCGTAGATCTTCCGGCCTTGGGTGGTTTCCATCAGGCCGAACTCGATGGTCATCCAGTACAGGCGCGCCAGATATACGCGCTGTTCCTTGGTCGCGGCCAGGCCAAGCTTGCCGTAGGTGTGGGTAAATTCGGCAAACCATGGGTTGGTCAGCAGCGGGCAGTGACCAAAGATTTCATGGAAGATGTCCGGCTCTTGCAGGTAGTCCAGCTCCTCCGGGGTGCGGATGAAGGTGGCGACCGGGAAGCGCTTGCTGGCCAGCAGTTCGAAGAAGGTCTGGAAGGGGATCAGCGCCGGTACCCGGGCAACCTGCCAGCCGGTCGTGGCGCCCAGTACCTTGTTGACTTCGCCTAGCTGCGGAATGCGGTCATGCGGCAGTTTCAGCTGGTCGATGCCGTCCAGGTATTCCTGGCACGCGCGGCCTTCGATCACTTTCAGCTGGCGGGTGATCAGGGTGTTCCATACCGCATGCTCTTGCTGCGGGTAGTCGATAAAACCATGCGCATCGGGCTCGCGAGCCACGTATTGCGTCTGTTTCATAAGGCTCTCCTGGTGAGGGCTTTTCTTGTTATGTGCAGGACATACCTAAGGAATATCCCTCCGCTGGCTGTTTTGCACGAGGCCGGCAACGGTCGGCAGAGCGCGACAGGCTCATTTTTGTAACGATAATTTTACAAAATTGCCCAAGTGTCGGAAAATCCTGGTCATCTGGCTGGCGTTTTCGTTGTTTTTGTCAGCTTATCTTTACGACTTTTCTGCGCGGTGTTGAAAAACATTGGCGCTGCGAGAGCCCCTCATGCGTATCAAAGTGCACTGCCAGAACCGCATTGGCATCCTGCGCGACATCCTCAATTTGCTGGTGGAGTACGGCATCAATGTGCTGCGTGGCGAGGTGGGCGGTGACCATGGCAATGCGATCTATTTACACTGCCCCAACCTGATCAACCTGCAATTCCAGGCCCTGCGGCCGAAGTTCGAGGCCATAGCCGGCGTGTTCGGCGTCAAGCGTGTGGGCCTGATGCCCAGTGAGCGCCGTCACATGGAGCTGAATGCACTGTTAGGGGCGCTGGACTTCCCGGTGCTGTCGATCGACATGGGTGGCAGCATCGTCGCGGCCAACCGCGCCGCTGCGCAGCTGCTGGGGGTGCGGGTGGACGAGGTGCCAGGTATGCCGCTTGCACGCTATGTCGAGGACTTCGACCTGCCAGAACTGGTGCGGGCCAACAAGTCGCGCATCAATGGCCTGCGTATCAAGGTGAAGGGCGATGTATTTCTGGCCGATATCGCGCCCTTGCAGTCCGAGCATGACGAAAGCGAGGCGCTGGCCGGTGCCGTGCTTACCCTGCACCGTGCCGACCGTATCGGCGAGCGCATCTACAACGTGCGCAAGCAGGAGCTGCGGGGCTTTGACAGTATCTTCCAGAGTTCGCGCGTCATGGCCGCCGTGGTGCGCGAAGCGCGGCGCATGGCACCGCTGGATGCACCGTTGCTGATCGAGGGTGAGACCGGCACCGGCAAGGAATTGCTGGCGCGCGCCTGCCATCTGGCCAGCCCGCGTGGGCAGTCGCCGTTGATGGCGCTGAACTGCGCCGGCTTGCCCGAGTCGATGGCCGAGACCGAGTTGTTCGGGTATGGCCCTGGGGCATTCGAAGGGGCGCGGGCGGAGGGCAAGCTCGGGCTGCTGGAGCTGACTGCCGGTGGCACGCTGTTCCTCGACGGGGTAGGGGAAATGAGCCCGCGCCTGCAGGTCAAGCTGCTGCGTTTTCTGCAGGACGGTTGCTTCCGCCGGGTGGGCAGCGACGAAGAGGTGTACCTGGACGTGCGGGTGATTTGCGCGACCCAGGTGGACCTGTCCGAACTGTGTGCCCGTGGCGAGTTCCGCCAGGACCTGTATCACCGCCTCAACGTGTTGTCGCTGCACATTCCGCCTTTGCGGGAATGCATGGATGGCCTGGAGGGGTTGGTGCAGCATTTTCTCGATCAGGCCAGTCGACAGATTGGCTGCGCCATGCCGCGCCTGGCACCGGCGGCAATGGATAAACTTGGGCAGTACCACTGGCCAGGTAATGTAAGGCAGTTGGAAAACGTTTTGTTCCAGGCGGTTTCGTTATGTGACGGCGGCGTGGTTAAAAGCGAGCATATCCGCTTGCCGGATTATGGCGTGCGGCAACCGTTGGGTGAGTTTTCGCTGGAAGGGGATCTTTCGCAGATAGTAGGGCGCTTTGAAAAGGCGGTGCTGGAAAGTTTGATAGGTGAGTTTCCCAGTAGTCGGGCCTTGGGCAAAAGACTGGGTGTTTCGCACACGACAATTGCCAACAAGTTGAGGGATTACTCGCTTAACAAGTCGGCGGATTAGTTGTTGGGCAAAGAACCTGGGACTGCGTTGCAGTCCTTTCGCGACACAAGGCCGCTCCCACAGGTAATACGCTGTACTCTGGCTGAGCGCATTACCTGTGGGAGCGGCCTTGTGTCGCGATAGGGGCCCGCAGGGCCCCCGATTCCAAGGTATCAGCCGTTAGAGCAGCCGTTCCCCATCACGCGGTATTCGAGAATGTGCTTCTGGCCCTGGGAGTCCTCGTAGGTCATGCGCGCTGGCACGACTTCGCACACATTGGGCACTTCGCTCATCGAGATGACGCGGGCAATGTCCAGGTGCTGCGAGTAACTGTACTGTTCAACCGGAATCTGCTCGGCATCTTTGGCTTCGCCGGCCATCGCCGCGCCGCAAAGACTGCCAAGTACCAATACCAGTAAAGCTTTCATTTTCTATTTACCTGTCTAAGGTCGTGAGGGGGCACGCGGCGCTTATGGCGCCGCGAGTACAGCAAGTTTTAACTATCGGAATGAGAGGGAGATTAACGTGTGCCTTCGTGGGGGCTGTTACCAGTTGTTAATCGCCTTGCCGTTGCTGGCGAGGTGAATTTTAGGGCTGTGCACAAGGCTGAAACAGTGGGTGTTTTGATAAAGTGTTTTGGCAGAATCTGTAACAATCCGCTGTCAATGCCGGTCGGTTTCTTTCTGTGCGGGCTGTAATGCGCATGCCAGAGCGCTTTGCCGGGACGGTCGTGCCAAATTACTACCAACGTCGAATGGCTTTTGTCGCTCTGGTACAGTTACAAACGGTTCCATACAAAAACAACTATTACACCGAGGTAACACAGATGAGTGCGGCTCCACTGTATCCCGTTCGTCCCGAGGTTGCGGCCACTACCCTGACCGACGAGGCCACCTACAAGGCCATGTACCAGCAATCGGTGATCAACCCGGACGGCTTCTGGCGCGAGCAGGCCCAGCGTATCGACTGGATCAAGCCGTTCACCAAGGTCAAGCAGACCTCCTTTGACGACCACCACGTCGATATCAAATGGTTCGCCGACGGCACTCTGAACGTCTCCTCCAACTGCCTGGACCGTCATCTCGAAGAGCGCGGCGACCAGCTGGCCATCATCTGGGAAGGCGATGACCCTTCCGAACACCGCAACATCACCTACCGCGAGCTGCACGAGCAGGTCTGCAAGTTTGCCAACGCCCTGCGTGGCCAGGACGTACACCGCGGCGACGTGGTCACCATCTATATGCCGATGATCCCCGAAGCCGTGGTCGCCATGCTGGCCTGTGCCCGTATCGGTGCGATCCACTCGGTGGTGTTCGGCGGCTTCTCGCCCGAGGCGCTGGCCGGCCGTATCATCGACTGCAAGTCCAAGGTGGTGATCACTGCCGACGAAGGCCTGCGCGGTGGTCGTCGTACCCCGCTCAAGGGCAATGTCGACCTGGCGCTGACCAACCCTGAAACCAACAGTGTGCAGAAGATCATCGTGTGCAAGCGCACCGGTGGTGACATCGCCTGGCACCAGCACCGCGACATCTGGTACGAAGACCTGATGAAAGTGGCCTCCAGTCACTGCGCACCGAAAGAAATGGGTGCCGAGGAGGCACTGTTCATCCTGTATACCTCTGGCTCGACCGGCAAGCCCAAGGGTGTGCTGCACACCACTGGCGGTTACCTTGTGTATGCCGCGCTGACCCATGAGCGCGTATTCGACTACCGCCCGGGCGAGGTGTACTGGTGCACCGCCGACGTGGGGTGGGTCACCGGCCACAGCTATATCGTCTACGGCCCGCTGGCCAACGGCGCCACTACGCTGCTGTTCGAGGGGGTGCCGAACTACCCGGACATCACCCGCGTGTCGAAGATCGTCGACAAGCACAAGGTCAACATCCTCTACACCGCGCCAACCGCTATCCGCGCCATGATGGCCGAAGGGCAGGCTGCTGTTGAGGGGGCTGATGGCTCCAGCTTGCGCCTGCTGGGGTCGGTGGGTGAGCCGATCAACCCTGAGGCGTGGAACTGGTACTACAAGACCGTGGGCAAGGAGCGTTGCCCGATCGTCGACACCTGGTGGCAGACCGAGACCGGCGGCGTACTGATCAGCCCGCTGCCGGGGGCCACGGCGCTGAAGCCGGGCTCGGCGACTCGCCCGTTCTTCGGTGTGGTGCCGGCGCTGGTGGACAACCTGGGCAACCTGATCGATGGTGCTGCCGAGGGCAATTTGGTGATCCTCGACTCGTGGCCGGGCCAGTCGCGTTCGTTGTACGGCGACCACGACCGTTTCGTCGATACCTACTTCAAGACCTTCCGTGGCATGTACTTCACCGGCGACGGTGCGCGCCGCGATGAAGATGGCTACTACTGGATCACTGGGCGTGTGGATGACGTGCTCAACGTCTCCGGCCACCGCATGGGCACTGCGGAGATAGAGAGCGCGATGGTGGCCCACGCGAAGGTGGCCGAGGCTGCGGTAGTGGGTGTGCCGCACGACATCAAGGGGCAGGGTATCTATGTGTACGTCACCCTGAATGCCGGTGTAGAGGCCAACGAGCAGCTGCGCCTGGAGCTGAAGAACTGGGTGCGCAAGGAGATCGGCCCCATCGCTTCGCCGGACGTGATCCAGTGGGCGCCGGGGTTGCCGAAGACCCGTTCGGGCAAGATCATGCGCCGTATCCTGCGCAAGATCGCCACGGGTGAGTACGATGCGCTGGGCGACATCTCGACCCTGGCTGACCCGGGTGTGGTGCAGCACCTGATCGATACCCACAAGGCCATGAACCTGGCTTCGGCCTGACCGTCGCGTCGCATACGATCCCGTAAAGTTTGAGGCAGTCCACAAACCCCGCCCGGGCAACCGGCGGGGTTTTTGCTTTACTGTTACCCGACAATCATCGGTAACCGTTCTGTCACCGCCCCTGCACACTATCGGGGCTTCAGGAAACAATTCCGGCCCGTTTCGGTGCATTCCTTTAGCCATTTTGTGCAACACAGCACGCTACACTTGCCGTAGTTCAAGGCTTTGCCAATAATAGGCCCAGGAATTGCTAGGTCTATAGGTTCTATTTCTTGCGCTTTTGCATATTTTGCAATGGCTGTCAACATCGCCCGCAGCGGTTTCAGGCGCTTCTGTAAGTAGTTGTCGCTTTGAAGAAATATCGACTACCGGGCTGTCGTTAAAATGCCACTCACTCGCTCGTGGTATGCGGCCTTGGTCGAACCCTGCGCGGCTCGCGTTGTACTCATTCGCATATCGGGCAGCCGTTACCTGCCTTGTATTGCCCCGTACCGATGGAGTTACCTGATGAAGAAGCTTGCACTGCTTGGCGCCCTGGCGCTGTCCGTGTTTTCCCTGGTATCGCACGCCGATGAAAAGCCGCTGAAAATCGGCATCGAGGCTGCCTACCCACCCTTCGCCTTCAAGCAACCTGACGGCAGCATCGCCGGCTTCGACTACGACATCGGCAACGCCCTGTGCGAAGAGATGAAAGCCAAGTGCACCTGGGTCGAGCAGGAATTCGATGGCCTCATCCCGGCGCTGAAAGTGCGCAAGATCGACGCCATCCTGTCGTCCATGTCGATCACCGAAGACCGCAAGAAATCGGTCGACTTCACCAAGCGCTACTACCTGACCCCGGCACGCCTGGTGATGAAGGACGGCACCAGCGTCAGCGACAGCCTGGATGAACTCAAGGGCAAGAAGATCGGCGTGCAGCGCGGCTCGATCCACGACCGCTTCGCCAAGGAAGTGCTGGGCGCCAAGGGTGCCACCGTTGTTCCTTACGGCACTCAGAACGAAATCTACCTGGATGTGGCAGCCGGCCGCCTCGATGGCACCGTGGCTGACGCTACCTTGCTGGAAGACGGCTTCCTCAAGACCGACGCCGGCAAGGGCTTCGCCTTCGTAGGCCCGGCCTTCACCGACGCCAAGTACTTCGGTGACGGCATCGGCATTGCCGTGCGCAAAGGCGACAAGGCCAACGTCGACCGCATCAACGCGGCCATCGACGCCATCCGGGCCAACGGCAAGTACAAAGAAATCGAGAAGAAGTACTTCAACTTCGACATCTACGGTCCAGACTCGAACTAAGGCGTCGGGTTTCACCTGTGCAATGGTGCAAACAGCAGAGGCTCTGAGGTTTGCACCATTTTTCATTCTCTAGGTCGAGGACCTCATCATGTTGAAAGGCTACGGGGCAGTCATCCTCGACGGGGCGTGGCTGACGCTGCAGCTCGCCCTGTCGTCGATGGCCCTGGCCATCGTGCTCGGCCTGATCGGTGTGGCGCTGCGCTTGTCGCCGGTGCGCTGGCTGGCCTGGCTGGGCGACCTGTATTCCACGGTGATCCGTGGCATTCCGGACCTGGTCCTGATCCTGCTGATCTTCTACGGCGGGCAAGACATCATCAACCGGGTGGCACCGCTGCTCGGCTACGAAGACTACATTGACCTGAACCCGCTGATCGCGGGCATCGGTACCCTGGGCTTCATCTTTGGCGCCTACCTGTCGGAAACCTTCCGTGGCGCGTTCCTGGGCATCCCCAAGGGCCAGGCCGAGGCCGGCGTGGCCTATGGCATGAGCCCGCGGCAGGTGTTCTTCCGCATCCAGGTGCCGCAAATGATTCGCCTGGCCATTCCGGGCTTCACCAACAACTGGCTGGTACTGACCAAGGCCACCGCGCTGATCTCGGTCGTCGGCCTGCAGGACATGATGTTCAAGGCCAAGCAGGCGGCCGACGCCACCCGCGAGCCTTTCACCTTCTTCCTGGCTGTGGCGGCGCTGTACCTGGTGCTGACCAGTGTCTCGTTGCTGGCGCTGAAGTATCTGGAGCGCCGCTACTCGGTGGGCGTCAAGGTGGCTGAACTATGATTTTCGACTACAACGTCGTCTGGGAGGCGCTGCCGCTGTACTTCGGCGGCCTGCTGACCACCCTCAAGCTGCTGGCGATTTCGCTGTTTTTCGGCCTGTTGGCGGCCATACCGCTGGGCCTGATGCGGGTGTCCAAGCAGCCGCTGGTCAACATGACCGCATGGCTGTACACCTACGTGATTCGCGGTACGCCAATGCTGGTGCAGCTGTTCCTGATCTACTATGGCCTGGCCCAGTTCGAGGCTGTGCGGGCAAGCGTATTCTGGCCGCTGCTGTCCAGCGCCACCTTCTGCGCTTGCCTGGCGTTCGGCATTAACACCAGTGCCTACACCGCCGAGATCATTGCCGGCAGCCTGAAGGCCACGCCGCACGGCGAAATCGAGGCGGCCAAGGCCATGGGCATGTCGCGCATGAAGATGTACCGCCGCATCCTGCTGCCATCGGCCCTGCGCCGGGCGCTGCCACAGTACAGCAACGAAGTGATCATGATGCTGCAGACCACCAGCCTGGCGTCGATCGTCACCCTGATCGACATCACCGGTGCCGCGCGCACGGTCAATGCCCAGTACTACCTGCCTTTCGAGGCCTACATCACGGCGGGCGTGTTCTACCTGTGCCTGACCTTCATCCTGGTGCGCCTGTTCAAGATGGCCGAACGCCGCTGGCTCGGCTACCTGGCGCCGCGCAAGCACTGACCGCTTTGTGAGAATCGACAGCATGTACAAACTCGAAGTCCAAGACCTGCACAAGCGCTATGGCAGCCACGAAGTGCTCAAGGGCGTGTCGCTGGCGGCCAAGGCCGGCGACGTCATCAGCATCATCGGCTCCAGCGGTTCGGGCAAGTCGACCTTCCTGCGCTGCATCAACCTGCTGGAGCAGCCGCACGCCGGCAAGATCCTGCTCAACAACGAAGAGCTGAAGCTGGTCGCCGGCAAGGACGGCGCGCTGAAGGCTGCCGACCCGCGCCAGCTGCAGCGTATGCGCTCGCGTCTGTCGATGGTGTTCCAGCACTTCAACCTGTGGTCGCACATGACTGCACTTGAAAACATCATCGAAGCGCCGGTGCATGTGCTGGGCGTGAACAAGAAGGAAGCCCTGGAAAAGGCCGAGCATTACCTGGCCAAGGTGGGTGTTGCCCATCGCAAGGATGCCTTCCCGGGTCACATGTCCGGTGGTGAGCAACAACGTGTGGCAATTGCCCGTGCGCTGGCCATGGAGCCTGAGGTCATGCTGTTCGACGAGCCGACCTCGGCGCTCGACCCGGAGCTGGTCGGCGATGTGCTGAAGGTGATGCAGGCGTTGGCGCAGGAAGGCCGAACCATGGTCGTGGTCACCCACGAAATGGGTTTTGCCCGCGAGGTGTCCAACCAGTTGGTGTTCCTGCACAAGGGCCTGGTGGAAGAAACCGGCTGCCCGCGCGAAGTGCTGGCCAACCCGCAGTCGGAGCGCTTGAAGCAGTTCCTTTCGGGCAGCCTGAAGTAAAAGCTGCATTTTTGCACCAGAATAGGGCATGCTGCGCGGCGAGCGCAGCCTGACCCGGCGCACAGACTCGAACGACCTCAGGTTTCGGACCGTACCCTATGAGCACCCAGCGAATCGGTTTTCTCATCTGGCCCAGCACCAGGCCTTTGACCCTGGCGCTGGCCGAGGAAGTGTTGCAGGTGGCGCAGCGGGTGCATCCGGATGTCGTCTACGAAATGGCCTTCCTGCAGGCCGAGCCTGCCCAGGAGGGTGCCTGGCGATTGCCGGGCGAACCGTGGAACGGCCGCCTGGAGGGCTACCACAAATTGTTCCTGCTGGCTGACGAGCCGCCTGTGGCGGTGGGTGCTGCATTGTCGGCGGCGCTCAAGCAGCTGGCACGCAGTGGCTGCATGATCGGCGGGCTGTCTGCCGGGGTGTATCCGCTGGCGATGCTGGGCCTGCTCGACGGTTATCGGGCGGCCGTGCATTGGCGCTGGCAGGATGACTTTGCCGAGCGCTTCCCCAAGGTCATCGCCACCAGTCACCTGTTTGACTGGGACCGCGACCGCCTGACGGCTTGCGGCGGCATGGCCGTGACCGACCTGCTGCTGGCAGTGCTGGCGCGCGACCATGGCGCGGAGCTGGCCGGTGCGGTGTCGGAGGAGCTGGTTGTCGAGCGTATCCGCGAAGGCGGCGAGCGCCAGCGCATTCCGCTGCAGAATCGCCTGGGCTCCAGTCATCCCAAGCTGACCCAGGCGGTGTTGCTGATGGAAGCCAACATCGAAGAGCCGCTGACCACCGACGAAATTGCCCAGCACGTGTGCGTTTCGCGCCGGCAGCTGGAGCGCATCTTCAAGCAGTACCTGAACCGCGTGCCGAGCCAGTACTACCTGGAGCTGCGGCTGAACAAGGCGCGTCAGATGCTGATGCAGACCAGCAAATCGATCATCCAGATTGGCTTGTCCTGTGGTTTCTCCTCGGGGCCGCATTTCTCCAGTGCGTATCGCAACTTCTTTGGTGCGACGCCGCGCGAAGACCGTAATCAGCGTCGCAGCAGCAGCCCGTTTGAGTTGAGCTCGGCGCCGGCTGAAAAAGGCTGAGCTTTCGGGAGGGCGGATATCGAGCGCCGCGCGGGCGGCGCTCGATATCCGGCACAACACAAAAACAACGCCTCACACCCGCGACCCTCTCCACTTTGCCTGTGAACACCCGTTCACCCAGCCCCCGCTCTCCCGTACACTGCGCGATTGCGACAGTGTTTGTCGCATTGCCGAAAGCCTTGTCAAAACTGGGTTTTGCGCTGTAACAAGTTGTCGCTTGGCCGCAAGGACAGGCGCGGATCAGTCCTTACAATCCCCCCATCGCTCGCCACTTCCAGGCCAGCGTTCCTCTTCAGGAGACTCATCAGATGTCCGTTGAGCAAGCCCCGGTGCAACGTGCCGATTTCGACCAGGTCATGGTCCCCAATTATTCTCCGGCGGCCTTCATTCCTGTGCGAGGCGAGGGTTCCCGTGTCTGGGACCAGTCGGGTCGCGAGCTGATCGACTTTGCCGGCGGCATCGCGGTAAATGCTTTGGGCCACTGCCACCCGGCACTGGTCAAGGCCCTGACCGAACAGGCCAACACCCTCTGGCACGTCTCCAACGTATTCACCAACGAGCCGGCCCTGCGCCTGGCGCACAAGCTGGTGGACGCCACCTTTGCCGACCGTGCGTTCTTCTGCAACTCCGGTGCCGAGTCCAACGAGGCCGCCTTCAAGCTGGCCCGTCGCGTTGCCCATGACCGCTTCGGCCCGGAAAAGCACGAAATCATCGCCACCGTGAACAGCTTCCACGGCCGTACCCTGTTTACCGTCAGTGTCGGCGGCCAGCCGAAGTACTCCGATGGTTTCGGCCCGAAGATCACTGGCATCAGCCACGTGCCCTACAACGACCTGGAAGCGCTGAAGGCACAGATTTCCGACAAGACCTGCGCCGTGGTGATCGAGCCGATCCAGGGCGAAAGCGGCGTGGTGCCGGCCGACAAGGCCTACCTGGAAGGCGCGCGCAAGCTGTGTGACGAGCACAACGCCCTGCTGATCTTCGACGAGGTGCAGACCGGCGTAGGCCGTACCGGCTCGCTGTATGCCTACCAGCACTTCGGCGTGACCCCAGACATCCTGACCAGCGCCAAGAGCCTGGGCGGTGGTTTCCCGATCGGCGCCATGCTGACCACCAGCGAGCTGGCCAAGCACCTGGCTGTCGGTACCCACGGCACCACCTACGGCGGCAACCCACTGGGCTGCGCCGTTGCTTGCGCGGTACTGGACGTGGTCAACACCCCTGAAACCCTGGCTGGCATCAAGGCCAAGCACGCGCGTTTCAAGACCCGCCTGGAGCAGATCGGCCAGAAGTACAGCCTGTTCAGCCAAGTGCGCGGCGTTGGCCTGCTGCTGGGCTGCGTGCTGACCGAAGCCTGGCAGGGCAAGGCCAAGGACGTACTCAATGCCGCCGAAAAGGAAGGCGTGATGGTGCTGCAGGCCGGCCCGGACGTGGTTCGCTTCGCGCCAAGCCTGGTAGTGGAAGACGCCGATATCGATGAAGGCCTGGACCGCTTCGAGCGTGCCGTGGCTACCCTGACCCAAGGCTGATACGCCTGCGGTCCCTTCGCCGGCCCCGGCCAGGGTTGTGCCGGGCCGGCGATACCCGATTCCAGTGCAGGTGCCCGTGTGCCTGCCGTTTTTCCGTGCCGCCATGAGCGGCCCGTATTCCAAAGGAGTGACACCATGCTGGTGATGCGCCCCGCGCAAATGGCTGATCTGAACGAAGTGCAGCGCATGGCTGCAGACAGCCCCATTGGTGTCACCTCGCTGCCGGACGACACCGCTCGTCTGGGCGACAAGATTGCCGCCTCCGAGACTTCCTTCGCCGCAGAGGTCAGCTTCAACGGCGAAGAAAGCTACTTCTTCGTGCTCGAAGACAGCGAGACCGGCAAGCTTGCCGGCTGCTCGGCCATCGTCGCTTCGGCCGGCTACTCCGAGCCGTTCTACAGCTTTCGTAACGAGACCTTCGTGCATGCCTCGCGCGAGCTGAAAATCCACAACAAGATTCACGTGCTGTCGCTGTGTCATGACCTCACCGGCAATAGCCTGCTGACCAGCTTCTATGTGTTGCCGGAGCTGGTGAACAGCGGCTGGGCCGAGCTCAACTCGCGCGGTCGCCTGCTGTTCATGGCGGCACACCCGGAGCGCTTCGCCGACTCGGTAGTGACCGAGATCGTCGGCTACAGCGACGAGCAAGGCGAATCACCGTTCTGGGATGCCATCGGGCGCAACTTCTTCGACCTCAACTATGCCCATGCCGAGCACCTGTGCGGCCTGAAGAGCCGTACCTTCCTCGCCGAACTGATGCCGCATTACCCGATCTATGTGCCGCTGCTGCCTGACCTGGCGCAGGAAGCCATGGGCCAGGTGCACCCGCGGGCGCAGATCACCTTCGACATCCTCATGCGTGAAGGCTTCGAAACCGAACACTACATCGACATCTTCGACGGCGGCCCGACCTTGCATGCGCGCACCTCGGGCATTCGCTCGATCGCCCAGAGCCGGGTGGTGCCGGTGAAGATCGAAGAGGCGCCGGCCAAGGGCGGGCGCCCTTATCTGGTGTGCAACGGCCAGTTGCAGGACTACCGCGCGGTATTGCTGGACCTCGACTGGGTGCCGGGCAAGCCGGTCAGCCTGAGCGTGGCTGCAGCCGAAGCGCTGGGCGTGGGCGAGGGCGCCAGTGTGCGCCTGGTGGCGGTCTGAGGTCTGGCAACAGACGTTTCGGGATTGATGCGTTAGCAGAGTTTCGCGCCGGCCGATGCCGCCGCACAAGGAGATAGCATGATCGTTCGTCCTGTACGCAGCAGCGATTTGCCTGCGTTGATCGAATTGGCACGCAGCACCGGTACTACCGGGCTGACCACGCTGCCGGCCAACGAAGAGCGCCTGCGGCATCGCGTTGGCTGGGCGGAAAAGAGCTTCCGCGGCGAAGCCGAGCGTGGCGACACCGACTACCTGTTCGTGCTGGAAAACGACGAGGGCATGGTGGTGGGTATCAGTGCCATTGCCGGTGCCGTCGGCCTGCGCGAGCCTTGGTACAACTACCGCGTCGGCCTTACCGTCAGTGCTTCGCAGGAGCTGAAGATCTATCGCGAAATCCCCACGCTGTTCCTGGCCAACGACCTGACCGGCAACTCCGAGCTGTGCTCGCTGTTCCTGCGCAGCGACTACCGCTCCGGGCTCAACGGGCGCCTGCTGTCGCGTGCGCGCATGCTGTTCATCGCCGAGTTCCCCGAGCTGTTCGGCAAGAAGATCATCGCCGAAATGCGCGGTATGTCCGATGAGCAGGGCCGCTCGCCGTTCTGGGAAAGCCTGGGCCGGCACTTCTTCAAGATGGAGTTCAGCCAGGCCGACTACCTTACCGGCGTAGGCAACAAGTCGTTCATCGCCGAGCTGATGCCCAAATTCCCGCTGTATACCTGCTTCCTGTCCGAGGCGGCGCGCAACGTGATAGGTCGTGTGCACAAGGACACCGAGCCGGCGCTGGCCATGCTCAAGCAGGAAGGTTTCAACTACCAGGGCTACGTCGACATCTTTGATGCCGGCCCCGCCATCGAATGCGACACCGCCAGGATCCGCGCGGTGCGCGAGAGCCAGACCCTGGTACTGGCGGTCGGTACGCCGGGCGACGACGCTACCCCCTACATCATTCACAACCGCAAGCGCGACGACTGCCGCATTACCGCTGCACCCGCGCGGCTGGCCGCCGGCACGTTGGTGGTCGACCCGCTGACTGCCAAGCGCCTGCGTATGGGCGCCGGCGACAATGTGCGCGCCGTGCCGCTGTCGGCTAGCCGGGAGGCCCAATAAATGACCACGCATTACATCGCAGGTAATTGGCAGGCCGGCCAGGGCGAAACCCTGCAGTCGCTGAACCCGGTGACCCAGGCCGTGATCTGGCAAGGGCAGGGCGCAGATGCCCGTCAGGTGGACGCAGCCGTGCAGGCTGCGCGTCAGGCTTTCCCGGCGTGGGCGCAATTGAGCCTTGAGGCACGCATCGATGTCCTGGAGAAATTTGCCGCGCAGTTGAAGGTGCATGCCGAAGCCATGGCCCAGTGCATTGGCGAGGAAACCGGCAAGCCGCTGTGGGAGTCGGCGACCGAAGTCACCAGCATGATCAACAAGGTGGCCATCTCGGTACAAAGCTACCGTGAGCGCACGGGCGAGAAAAGTGGCCCCCTGGCTGACGCCACGGCGGTGCTGCGGCACAAGCCGCACGGCGTGGTGGCGGTGTTCGGGCCCTACAACTTCCCCGGCCATTTGCCCAACGGCCACATCGTGCCGGCGCTGCTGGCCGGCAACTGCGTGGTGTTCAAGCCCAGCGAGCTGACCCCCAAGGTTGCCGAACTGACCGTCAACTGCTGGATCGCCGCCGGCCTGCCGGCGGGTGTGCTCAACCTGCTGCAAGGCGCGCGTGAAACCGGCGTGGCGCTGGCTGCCAACCCGGGTATCGATGGCCTGTTCTTCACCGGCTCCAGCCGCACCGGCAACCTGCTGCACCAGCAGTTCGCCGGGCGCCCGGACAAGATCCTCGCCCTGGAAATGGGCGGCAACAACCCGTTGGTGGTCGATGAGGTCAAGGACGTCGATGCGGCGGTGTACACCATTATCCAGTCAGCGTTCATTTCCGCTGGCCAGCGCTGCACCTGCGCGCGGCGCCTGCTGGTACCGCAAGGTACCTGGGGTGATGCGCTGATCACCCGCCTGGTCGAGGTGTGCAAAACCATCACCGTGGGGGCATTCGATGAGCAGCCGGCGCCGTTCATGGGCTCGGTGATTTCGCTGCAGGCGGCCCGGGCACTGATGGCGGCCCAGGCTGAACTGGCTGCCAAGGGGGCGGTGAAACTGCTGGAAATGACCCAGCCGCACGCCGATGCTGCGCTGCTGACCCCGGGTATTGTCGATGTCTCCGCGGTGGTTGAGCGCCCGGACGAAGAGTTCTTTGGCCCGCTGCTGCAAGTGATCCGCTACGCCGACTTCGACGCCGCCATCGATGAGGCCAACAACACCCAGTATGGCCTGGCCGCCGGGCTGCTGTCCGACTCGCGCGCCCGCTACCAGTACTTCTGGCTGCGCAGCCGTGCCGGCATCGTCAACTGGAACAAGCAGCTGACCGGCGCCGCCAGCACTGCGCCGTTCGGTGGCGTCGGTGCCAGTGGCAACCACCGTGCCAGTGCCTATTACGCGGCTGACTACTGCGCTTACCCCGTGGCTTCGCTGGAGGCCGCCAGCCTTGCCTTGCCGGCGACCCTGACGCCGGGCGTCACCCTATAACAACAGGTCACGGAGCCTAGCCGATGAAATCCTATGAAGTGAATTTTGATGGCCTGGTGGGGCCTACCCACAACTACGGCGGCCTGTCCTATGGCAACGTGGCTTCGCAGAGCAACAGCCAGCAGGGGTCCAACCCGCGAGAGGCCGCGCGCCAAGGGCTGGCGAAGATGAAGGCGCTGGCCGACATGGGCTTCAAGCAGGGCGTACTGGCGCCGCAGGAGCGCCCGGACGTGGCCGCGCTGCGCCGCCTGGGCTTCAGTGGCAGCGATGCCGAAGTGATCCAGCGGGCTGCCAAGGAAGCCATGCCGTTGCTGGTGGCCAGTTGCTCGGCATCAAGCATGTGGGTGGCGAACGCCGCCACGGTCAGCCCCAGCGCCGACACGGCCGATGGGCGCGTGCATTTCACTGCCGCCAACCTCAACTGCAAGTACCACCGCAGCATCGAGCACCCGACCACCAGCCGCGTGCTCGGCGCCATGTTCAACCATGAGCAACACTTTGCCCACCATGCAGCGCTGCCTGCCGTGGCACAGTTCGGTGACGAGGGCGCTGCCAACCACACGCGCTTCTGCCGCGACTATGGCGAAGCTGGCGTGGAGTTTTTCGTCTATGGCCGCAGTGCCTTCGACAACCGTTACCCGGCACCGCAGAAATACCCGGCCCGGCAAACCCTGGAGGCCTCGCAAGCCGTGGCCCGGTTGCATGGGTTGAGCGATGACGGTGTGGTCTACGCTCAACAGAATCCGGCGGTGATTGACCAGGGGGTGTTCCACAATGACGTAATTGCAGTGGGGAACGGGGAGGTGCTGTTCTACCACGAGGACGCGTTCCTCGAGACCGACGCGGTACTCGGCCAGCTGCAAGCTAAACTGGCCAGCAAGGCTGGCAACTTTCAAGCCATCTGCGTGCCCCGGGCGGCGGTGACGGTAGAGGACGCGGTGCGTTCCTACCTGTTCAACAGCCAGCTGCTCAGCCGTGATGACGGCTCCATGCTGCTGGTGGTGCCGGAAGAATGCCGCAACAACGAGCGGGTCTGGGCCTACCTCGGCCAGCTGACCAGCCAGGGCGGCCCGGTGAAGGAGGTCAAGGTGTTCGACCTCAAGCAAAGCATGCAGAACGGCGGTGGGCCGGCTTGCCTGCGTTTGCGTGTGGCATTGAAGGAAACGGAACTGGCGGCGGTCAACCAAGGCGTTATCATGACCGCCCCGCTGTACGACACCCTGTTGCAGTGGGTCGACAAGCACTATCGCGACCGCCTCGTCGAGGCGGACCTGGCCGACCCGCAACTGCTGCTGGAATGCCGTACGGCACTGGACGACTTGACCCAGATCCTGAAGTTGGGCTCGGTGTACCCGTTCCAACGCCAACCTTGAAGAGAGAATTGTAATGACCGACGCCCTGCGCCTGATCCTCGAAGACGAAGACGGCACCCAGCTGGAAACCTCCTGCACCCGGTTCGCCGTAGTGTGGCAAGGCAAGGAAGTGTGGATTCAGCAGGACGGCCGTGGCCAGTTGCTGATCGGCGTGGATGTCGAGGAAGACGACACCGAGTACGCCAACTTGCTGCTGCGCCCGATGGCCACCAACCTGGTCAGCCTGCAGCTGGAAATGGAGCCGGCCGAAGTCGCTGAAGACGACGATCACGTCCATGGCCCCGACTGCGGCCATACACACTAAGGAAGTCCCTATGCTCGCCCTTGGCAAATTGCTTGAGCTGACCCTCACCGATCACGAACCGGCCGAGAAGACCCAAGTGACACCCAAGGGGGCGCGTTTGCGCTGGTTGGGAGAGGGCGCACTCGAGGTGCGCCCGGCCGAAACCGATGATTGCGGGCTGGACTTGCTGTTGTCGGCCGGCATCCATGGCAACGAAACGGCGCCGATCGAGTTGCTCGAACGGCTGCTGCACGGCGTGGCCAATGGCAAGATAAAGCCCAAGGCGCGGGTGTTGTTCCTGTTCGGCAACCCACCGGCAATCCGCAAGGGCGAGCGCTTCATCGAGCAGGACATCAACCGCCTGTTCAATGGCCGGCATGAGCTGTCCAGCGGGTTTGAGGCATTGCGTGCTGCCGAGCTGGAGCAATTCGCCCGGGTATTTTTCAGCAAGCCGGGGCGCAGTCGCCTCCATTACGACCTGCACACTGCCATCCGGGGTTCAAAGATCGAGCAGTTTGCCTTGTACCCTTATAAGGAAGGGCGCAAGCATTCCCGCCGCGAGTTGGCGCGGCTGGCCGCAGCGGGCATGGAGGCCGTGTTGCTGCAGAGCAAGTCGTCCATTACCTTCAGCGCCTTCACCTACGAGCAGCTGGAAGCAGAAGCTTTCACACTGGAGCTGGGCAAAGCACGCCCGTTCGGCCAGAACGAGCAGGTCAACCTCGACAAGCTCGAAGAGCGGCTCATCCGCATCATCGAACATACCGAGCCAGAGGGTGAGGGCTCGCTGGATGGTCTGCAGCTGTTCAGTGTCGCCCGCGAGATCATCAAGCACAGCGACAGTTTCCACCTGCACCTGCCAGCGGACATCGAGAACTTCTCCGAGCTGAGCAAGGGCTACCTGCTGGCTGAAGACCTGGCCGAGATGCGTTGGGTGGTCGAGGAGGAGGGCGCGCGCATCATCTTCCCCAACCCCAAGGTCAGGAACGGCCTGCGCGCCGGGATCCTGATCGTGCCGGACTCTGGGCAGCGGCTGGGCTGAGGCGGGGGTCACCCGCTTCGCGGGTGATGCAGTTTCGGATCCTATCCATGATGAAAACCTTTTAATTCACCGCCTGTTCCATTTTCCCTCCCCATAAGCGGTAATTGGCTTGCCAGTGGCGAAACACAGGATTTAGCATCCGGTCATGTCGTTTTCGTTTGCATAGCCCGAAAAACCGTCCAAACGATGGTTTCAATCGTATAAACACACTGCATCGAGACCGCAGGACCGATATAATGCGGCCCTTTGCCGTCGTTTCGTCGACGCGTTTGCCCAACAGGGCCGCCGTTTCCGTGGAAGAACCTATGAAAAGCGCAGAAATCCGTGAAGCCTTCCTTCGCTTCTTCGAAGAGCAGGGCCATACCCGAGTCGCCTCCAGTTCGCTGATCCCGAACAACGACCCGACCCTGCTGTTCACCAACGCAGGCATGAACCAGTTCAAGGACTGCTTCCTCGGCGCAGAGAAGCGTGCCTACACCCGTGCGGTCAGCAGCCAGAAGTGCGTGCGGGCGGGCGGCAAGCACAACGACCTGGAAAACGTCGGTTACACCGCGCGTCACCATACCTTCTTCGAAATGCTGGGCAACTTCAGCTTCGGCGACTATTTCAAGCGCGATGCCATCACGTTCGCCTGGACGTTCCTGACCTCGGACAAATGGCTGAACCTGCCCAAGGAAAAGCTCTGGGTCACCGTCTACGCCACTGACGACGAAGCCTACGACATCTGGACCAAGGAAGTTGGCGTGCCGGCCGAGCGCATGGTGCGCATTGGCGACAACAAGGGTGCGCCGTACGCTTCCGATAACTTCTGGACCATGGGCGATACCGGCCCGTGCGGCCCTTGCACCGAGATCTTCTACGACCACGGCGCGGATATCTGGGGCGGCCCACCCGGCTCGCCAGAAGAAGACGGTGACCGCTACATCGAGATCTGGAACAACGTCTTCATGCAGTTCAACCGCACCGCCGATGGCGTGCTGCACCCGCTGCCAGCCCCGTCGGTGGACACCGGCATGGGCCTGGAGCGCGTCAGCGCCGTGCTGCAGCACGTGCACTCGAACTACGAGATCGACCTGTTCCAGAACCTGCTGGCTGCCGCAGCCAAGGCCATCGGTTGCAGCAATGACGGCCAGGCCTCGCTGAAAGTGGTCGCCGACCACATCCGTTCGTGCGGCTTCCTGATTGCCGACGGCGTGCTGCCGTCCAACGAAGGCCGCGGGTACGTACTGCGCCGCATCATTCGCCGCGCTTGCCGCCACGGCAACAAGCTGGGCGCCAAGGGCAGCTTCTTCTACCAGATCGTTGCGGCCCTGGTCGCCGAAATGGGCGAAGCCTTCCCGGAGCTGAAGAGCCAGCAGGCGCACATCGAGCGCGTGCTCAAGGCCGAAGAAGAACAGTTCGCCAAGACCCTGGAGCAAGGCCTGCGCATCCTCGAGCAGGACCTGGCCCAGCTGCAGGGCGACGTGGTACCGGGCGACGTGGTGTTCAAACTGTACGACACCTACGGCTTCCCGATGGACCTGACTGCCGACATCGCCCGTGAGCGCGAGCTGACCATCGACGAAGCCGGCTTCGAGCGTGAAATGGACGCCCAGCGTGAGCGTGCCCGTTCCGCCAGCGCCTTCGGCATGGACTACAACAGCCTGGTCAAGGTCGACAGCGCTACCGAGTTCCTCGGTTACGACGCCACCGAGGGCCAGGGCAAGATCATCGCGCTGTACAAGGACGGCCAGTCCGTTGACCAGCTGGGGGAAGGCGAGCAGGGCGTTGTGGTGCTCGACCGCACGCCGTTCTACGCCGAGTCCGGTGGCCAGGTCGGTGATAGCGGCTTCCTGCAGGCAGGTGCTGCACGCTTTGACGTGCGTGATACCACCAAGACCGGCGGCGCCTTCCTGCACCACGGCGTGGTGGCCAGCGGTGCGCTGCTGATCGGTTCGCCAGTCGAGGCCAAGGTCGATGCCGACGTTCAGCACGCCACCTCGTTGAATCACTCCGCCACCCACCTGTTGCACGAAGCATTGCGCCAGGTGCTGGGCGAGCACGTACAGCAGAAGGGTTCTCTGGTCGACAGCCAGCGCCTGCGTTTCGACTTCAGCCACTTCGAAGCGGTGAAGCCGGAGCAGATCAAGCAGCTGGAAGACATCGTCAACCGCGAGATTCGCAAGAACACCCCGGTTGAAACCGAGCTGACCGACATCGAAACCGCCAAGGCCAAGGGCGCCATGGCGCTGTTTGGCGAGAAGTACGGCGACACTGTGCGTGTGCTGAGCATGGGCGGCGATTTCTCGGTCGAGCTGTGCGGCGGTATCCACGCCAAGCGCACCGGTGACATCAGCCTGTTCAAGATCATCAGCGAAGGCGGCGTAGCCTCTGGTGTGCGCCGCATCGAAGCGGTTACCGGTGCTGCTGCGCTGGCCTACCTGAACGCTGCCGAAGAGCAGGTCAAGGAAGCGGCGCAACTGGTCAAGGGTAACCGCGACAACCTGATCGACAAGTTGTCGGCTGTGCTTGAGCGCAACCGCCAGCTGGAGAAGCAGCTGGAACAGCTGCAGGCCAAGGCCGCCAGCGCCGCCGGGGATGATCTCTCCAACGCGGCCGTTGAGGTCAAGGGTGCCAAGGTCCTCGCCGCCCGCCTGGATGGGCAGGATGGCAAGGCCCTGCTGGCCCTGGTCGATCAGCTGAAGAACAAGCTCGGCCACGCAGTGATCCTGCTGGGCAGCGAGCATGAGGGCAAGGTCGTGCTGGTGGCCGGCGTGACCAAGGACCTCTCCAGCCAACTCAAGGCTGGCGATCTGATGAAGCAAGCCGCTGCGGCGGTGGGTGGCAAGGGCGGTGGCCGTCCGGACATGGCCCAGGGTGGTGGCGTCGACGTCGCTGCACTGGACCAGGCCCTGGCGCTGGCCGTGCCATTCGCAGAGCAGGGACTTTGAGATGAAGGGGTGGAGGGGCCAGTCGCCACACAGGCCACTCCCGTCCACCCCTTCATGTTGGATTGTTTTTTGGGGCCCTGTATGGGCTGAGGCACCATTGAAATGGCGTTGATCGTACAGAAATTTGGCGGCACCTCTGTCGGTTCCATCGAGCGGATCGAGCAGGTAGCCGAAAAGGTCAAGAAACACCGTGAAGCGGGCGACGATCTGGTAGTTGTGCTGTCGGCCATGAGCGGTGAAACCAATCGCCTGATCGACCTGGCCAAGCAGATCACCGATCAGCCGGTTCCGCGTGAGCTGGACGTGATCGTGTCGACCGGTGAGCAGGTCACCATCGCCCTGCTGACCATGGCCTTGATCAAGCGTGGTGTGCCAGCGGTGTCCTACACCGGCAACCAGGTGCGCATTCTCACCGACAGCGCGCACAACAAGGCGCGCATCCTGCAAATCGACGACCAGAAGATTCGTGCCGACCTCAAGGAAGGCCGCGTGGTCGTGGTTGCAGGCTTCCAGGGTGTGGACGAGCACGGCAGCATCACCACCTTGGGTCGTGGTGGCTCCGACACCACCGGCGTGGCCCTGGCGGCGGCGTTGAAGGCTGACGAGTGCCAGATCTACACCGATGTCGATGGCGTCTACACCACTGACCCGCGCGTTGTGCCACAGGCCCGTCGCCTGGAGAAGATCACCTTTGAAGAGATGCTGGAAATGGCCAGCCTCGGCTCCAAGGTGCTGCAGATCCGTTCGGTGGAGTTTGCCGGCAAGTACAACGTTCCGCTGCGCGTGCTGCACAGCTTCAAAGAGGGTCCAGGTACCCTCATTACCATTGATGAAGAGGAATCCATGGAACAGCCGATCATTTCCGGTATCGCCTTCAACCGTGATGAAGCCAAGCTGACCATTCGCGGCGTGCCGGACACCCCGGGCGTAGCCTTCAAGATCCTCGGCCCGATCAGTGCTTCGAACATCGAAGTGGACATGATCGTGCAGAACGTTGCTCACGATAACACCACCGACTTCACCTTTACCGTACACCGCAATGAGTACGAGAAGGCGCAGAGCGTGCTGGAAAACACCGCCCGCGAAATCGGTGCCCGTGAAGTGATCGGCGACACCAAGATCGCCAAGGTCTCGATCGTCGGTGTCGGCATGCGTTCGCACGCTGGTGTTGCCAGCTGCATGTTCGAAGCCCTGGCCAAGGAGAGCATCAACATCCAGATGATCTCCACTTCCGAAATCAAGGTTTCGGTGGTGCTCGAAGAGAAGTACCTGGAGCTGGCCGTTCGCGCGCTGCACACCGCGTTCGACCTCGACGCCCCGGCCCGACAGGGCGAGTAAGGCGCTGCCCTTGAAGGGCGCGGCCGGTGCCGCGCCCTTCGTGTTTCTGCGCGCCGTACAGGCCCTGTCCTGCACTGTGCGGCGCGTAACCGGGCCAGGTCGTCGTCCGCGACCGGCCCTGATACCCCAGACTGTTACCCCTGAATGTTTTGCGTAAGGAGAAAGCTATGTTGATTCTGACTCGTCGGTGCGCCGAGAGCCTGATCATTGGAGACGGCGAGATCACCGTGACGGTGCTCGGCGTAAAGGGCAACCAGGTGCGTATTGGCGTCAGCGCCCCGAAAGAAGTGGCTGTTCACCGCGAGGAAATCTACCTGCGGATCAAGAAAGAGAAGGATGAAGAGCCAAGCCTTTAATTTTTTTGAAGTTTTTTTCAAAAAAAGGGTTGCAAAGGTGAAAGAGGTTCTTTAATATTCGCCTCGTGTTGCGGTGAGGTGGCCGAGTGGCCGAAGGCGCTCCCCTGCTAAGGGAGTATACCTCATAAGGGTATCGGGGGTTCGAATCCCCCCTTCACCGCCATTATTTGCGTAGGGCGCTGTAAACGGTAAGAGCGCTAAGTAGTTGTTTTACAACGAAAAGCTTCTTGCAAAAATGTTTCAGCGACCTATAATGCGCGGCAAGACACGGACTCATAGCTCAGCTGGATAGAGTACTCGGCTACGAACCGAGCGGTCGCAGGTTCGAATCCTGCTGAGTCCGCCACTTTTGAAGTGGCTTTGTTTGCAAGGCTGCTTCAATCAACCAGCGGTATCTGGTCTAAAACTGCCAATCGCGGACTCATAGCTCAGCTGGATAGAGTACTCGGCTACGAACCGAGCGGTCGCAGGTTCGAATCCTGCTGAGTCCGCCACTTTCTTGAAGTGGCCATGCTTGCAAGGCTTCTTCAGTCAACCAGCGGTAATCTGGTTTAAAACTGCCAATCGCGGACTCATAGCTCAGCTGGATAGAGTACTCGGCTACGAACCGAGCGGTCGCAGGTTCGAATCCTGCTGAGTCCGCCACTTTCTTGAAGTGGTTCTGCTTGCAAAGCCATTTCAGTCAACCAGTGGTAACCTGGTCTAAAACTACCATCACGGACTCATAGCTCAGCTGGATAGAGTACTCGGCTACGAACCGAGCGGTCGCAGGTTCGAATCCTGCTGAGTCCGCCATACCCCATCAAGAAGCCCGCTCGATTGAGCGGGCTTTTTGTTTTTCTGCGCCACAGAATTGTTGGCCGTATCGATCTAAGCTCTCCTGTAATAAGTGTGGCGTAGCTTGGGCGCGCAGCAGCCCTGAATTCGCCATGGCGCCACACATCCCGAAATTAAATGTGCTTTCCAAAGCAGAACAACCGTCGCACTGATAGCTTCACGCGTTGTCCCAGCTTTATCGCGCAAACGATTGTTCTGGCCAAAAATTTAAGCGATCTGACAGCTTTAGCAGTGTATGATTGCGCCCGTCAGCCCCGCCGGGGCTTGTGGAAAACCACCATGGACTTACCCAGTAGTTACTCGCTAACAAGATTCGTACAGAAAGATCTGACCGATTGATTCTCCCGGCGTGCTCCGCTGCTGGGAGTGGAGTTCGCCTATGACTGAAGTAGAAGTAAAGAAAGCGCAAGACAGCCTGCAGGATCGCCTGGCCCAGGTGATCGAACTGCTGCAGCGCCAGCGCGTGGTCGAAGACCTTACCCATCGTCAGGAAGGCGCGCACAACGACCTGGTGGAAAATCTGGTCCACCGCCAGAACCTCGTCGAGCTGCAGCGCAAGCTTGATGACCTGCACCCTGCCGACATCGCCTATATCCTCGAAGCCTTGCCCCTGGAAGATCGCCTGACGGTCTGGCAGCTGGTGCGCTCGGATCGCGATGGCGACATCTTGCTCGAAGTGTCCGACTCGGTTCGCCAATCGCTGATCGCCGACATGGACGATCACGAGCTGTTGGCTGCCGCCAAGGAAATGGACGCCGACGAGCTGGCCGACCTGGCCCCTGAGCTGCCGCGTGATGTTGTTCACGAGCTGATGGAAACCCTCGATGCCCAGCAACGCGAACGTGTGCGTTCGGCGCTGAGCTACGACGAGGAGCAGGTCGGTGCGCTGATGGACTTCGAGATGGTTACCATCCGCGAAGACGTGAGCCTGGAAGTGGTATTGCGCTATCTGCGCCGCCTGAAAGAGTTGCCCAACCACACCGACAAACTGTTCGTGGTTGATTACGACGGCATCCTCAAGGGGGTGTTGCCGATCAAGCGCCTGCTGGTCAACGACCCGGAGAAGAAGGTAGCGGAGGTCATGGCAACTGACCCCGTGTCCTTCCAGCCCGAGGAAGATGCCTACGATGCAGCCCAAGCCTTTGAACGTTACGACCTGGTCTCTGCCCCTGTAGTCGACAAGGGCGAGCGCCTGATTGGCCGTTTGACCATTGACGAAATGGTCGACCTGATTCGTGAGGAAAGCGAAAGCGAAGTCCTCAACATGGCCGGTCTGCGCGAGGAAGAAGACATCTTCGCTTCGGTCTGGCGCTCGTTCCGCAACCGTTGGGCTTGGCTTGCGATCAACCTGATTACCGCCTTTTTGGCTTCGCGGGTGATCGGTGTGTTCGAGGGCTCGATTGAAAAGCTGGTGGCTTTGGCTGCATTGATGCCGATCGTTGCCGGTATTGGTGGTAACTCGGGTAACCAGACCATCACCATGATCGTCCGTGCCATGGCGCTTGACCAGGTGTCGCCGGGCAACACCAGCCGCCTGATGCGCAAGGAGTTGGCGGTTTCGCTGATCAATGGCCTGGTATGGGGTGGGGTGATTGGTGCGGTGGCGTTCTGGCTATACGGCAGCTGGTCACTGGGGGTGGTGATGACTGCCGCGATGACCCTGAACCTGTTGCTGGCGGCGCTGATGGGTGTGCTTATCCCGATGACCCTGGCCCGTCTGGGGCGCGATCCGGCGATGGGGGCGAGTGTGATGATCACCGCTGTGACTGACAGCGGCGGTTTCTTCATCTTCCTGGGCCTGGCTACGTTGTTCCTGCTGTAGCCTGTTTGTCGCCGTTGCAAGGCGTTTGCACTGCATCAAGGGCGTGCCTTGGTGCAGTAGCTGCAGCAACCGGCCTCCCATAAAAAAAGCCAGCTTGCGCTGGCTTTTTTGCGTCCGCTGCAACCTTCAGGAAGCGTCGGCGGCCATTTCCACATCGTGAGCGATGAGGGCGACCAGGGCGTTCTGCTGGCGGTGGGAAAGCTGGCGGAAGCGTTGCAGCAGCTCGCGCTCATGCAGGGACAGCTCAGGGCTGTCCAGGCGCATGCTCAGCTCGTCACCCAGCGCCCCTTCCTGGATAAGGCTCTGCTCCAGGCGTGCGATGATCTCGGAGTTCATGCTGCGGTGATGGTTGCGCGCTACCTCGGCAATGCGCTCACGCATCCCGTCTGGCAGGCGGACGACAAACTTGTCAGCGGTGCGGCTCGAATAAATAGCCTGTTTCATTGGGCGCATATAAATTGACCGGATTTTGGTTCAGGGGAAGCGGTTCTCAAATTGGCCGCACGGGGTGGAAGTACGACCGTGGCGACGACAAAATGTTCAACCGTCAGTGAAAAATGGATGTTCATCTTGCCTCATGGTCGCCGTTTCCTTGGCGTCAATTCTGTGACAAATAGTGAGCCGGATAAAGGCTTTATGCCAGTACCAATTATCAGAAATGAGTACTGGTTTGAAAAGTTTTACATGGTCCGGCTTACCTAACTGTCAGACTTTTGCCGTCAAAAACTGGTAAAACGCAGCAAAAGGGTTGGAAAACCCCTAAAATGCACCGGTTTCCCTCCATAGAGCATAGTGGCTATGCAACATGACGCAAGCAACCGCCGATCAGGGACAGGGCGGCTGGTATTTCTGATAGGACCGTCGGGTTCGGGGAAAGATTCCCTGATCGAAGCTTCACGTGAGCGGCTGACGGCGGCCGGGGTGGTCATTGCCCGCCGCGTCATCACTCGTTCAGCCGAAGCCAGGGGCGAAGATGCGCATGGCGTCTCTGCCGAACAGTTTCAGATCCTGCTTGCACAGGGTGCGTTTGCCATGCACTGGCACGCCAACGGCCTGGACTATGGCATTCCACAGCAGGTCGACCAGTGGCTGGGGTCAGGCAGGGCAGTGCTGGTGAATGGCTCGCGGGCCTATCTGGCAGAGGCGCGCCGGCGCTATCCGGACCTGCTGGCAGTGTTGGTCGAGGTCCAACCCGAGATACTGCGCCAGCGGTTGCTGGCGCGTGGTCGCGAAAGCGCAGAAGAAGTGGAGCAGCGCTTGGCTCGTAGCGCACGCTTGCAGGCTGCGGCCGACCCGTCCGTGCATGTGCTCGACAACTCCAGCACACTGGATAATGCAGTCTCGGGGTTGTTCAGATTGCTGCGCGAACAGGGCGTTTTGCCTGCGGCATAGCAGTGGCAGAAAAGGATTACGCGAAAAAGCCCGGCGCAGACATGACAAACGGCAATGGGCTGGTTAACATGCTTGCCGTCCCGCTTCGCAGCGCTCGCTGCAGGTGCTTGCGTCTCAGTAGCTCAATTGGATAGAGCATCCCCCTCCTAAGGGGAAGGTTGGCAGTTCGAACCTGCCCTGGGACGCCATAATTTCCGCACCTTCCGCACCTTCCGCACCTTCCGCACCTTCCGCACCTTCCGCACCTTCACGCTTTCTCGATCATTCCCTATTTCTCTACGGGTGCACGATGGGTGCATTTGTTAGCTCGCCGGGGCTTCCCACAGGAGTATCAACTACGGCAATGGCTAGATGAGAAATATCATGAGCTCCCAGATCGAATTCCCGACCTGCGCCGGTGCTGAATCTCTCTCTGAATCGCCCCTGGTTTCCTAGGCACCTTCCAGCTTCTGGAAATAGCGACTGTCCACCTCACGCCCGCACCCCCACCGCCCGTTGCAGCCGCACCACGGCCTCGCGCGCCTGGCTGCCCAGTTCCGCCAGGTCCAGACCAGGAATCGCGTCGTTCTCCACGCTCAGGCGCCCGCCTACCAGCAATGCGCGCAATGTCGGCCGGCCACCGCCCACTACCGGCGCAATGCCTACGTCATGCAGGCCGAAGTAGCGCGGCTGATCCAGCCGATACAGCGCCAAGTCCGCCGCCTTGCCCACCTCCAGCGTGCCCAGTGCATCCAGCCCCAGCACCTGCGCGCCACCGGCAGTGCCCCAGCGCACCACGTCTTCCACGCAGGCAACATGCGCGCCGCCCTCCTGCTGGCCGCCGGCGTAGGCTGGCAAGGCCCGCTCGCCAGCTTTGGCCCGCTGCATCAGCCAGGCGGCGTGGGTTTCGCTGATCATGTCGCAGGCTTCGTTGGAGGCGGCACCGTCTACGCCGATCGAAATCGGCATACCTGCCGCTTCCATGGCGACGATGTCAGCGATGCCACTGCCTAGCCGGCCGTTGCTCTGCGGGCAATGAGCAACGCCAGTGCCGGTAGCGCCCAACAGCTGGATTTCCTCGTGGCTGAGCTTGACCAGGTGGGCGAACCACACGTCGGCGCCAAGCCACTCGTGCTCCGCGCAGAAAGCCACCGGCGACAGGTTGTGGCGGCGCTGGACTTCGTTCTGATACTCCACCGTTTCGCTCAGGTGGCTGTGCAGGCGGATACCCAGCCTGCGCGCAGCCCTGGCGGTTTCGCGCAGGTGCTCGGGGGGCATCGAATACGGGGGGCTGGTGGGGGCCATCACTACCCGGCGCCAGGCATCGGCGGCGGGGTCGTGGTAGGTGCGCACCAGCCGCTCGACGTCACTCAGGTATTGATCCAGGGTTTCCGGCCCAGCGCTTGCCGCGCCTTCGGCCTGGCGCACCTGGGTTGCCCCGCCCCGGCACAGCACGAAGCGCAGGCCTAGCCGCTCGGCCTCTTCGAACAGGATCTGCGCGCTGTCAAACGCCATGCCTGGCAGGTACAGGTAATGGTGGTCGGCCACTGTGCTGCAGCCGGAGCGGGCCAGTTCCACCAGGCCGATACGCGTCGCCAGGCGGAAGCTGTGTTCATCGAACAGGCCGCGGTAGCGGTAGGGCACTGCACCCAACCAGGCCCCCAGGCTTTGGTCGATACCTTCCGGGATGCCTTTGAGCAGCGACTGGAACAGGTGATGGTGGGTGTTCACCCACCCCGGGTAGACCACGCAATCGGTGGCGTCGAGCACCCGCTCGCCTGGCAGCGGTTGCAGCGCCCCGAGGGCCGCGATGCGCCCGTGGCTGATGCGGATGTCTGGGCCGGCATGCCGCGCTGGCGCGCCGCGTAGCCCGGTGAGAATGGCGCTGGCGTTACGTATCAGCCAGCTGTCGGCATGTTGCTTCATGTACGGCTCCAGGGGCTTAGCCCAGTTCACTTTCGTGCCAGTGGCGCAGGCTCAGGCGTGCCAGCAGGGCCATCAGGCTGAACAGCGCGACGCCGGTGAGGGCGATCAGCACCAGGGCGGCGAACAGCCGCGGAATGTTGAGTTGAAAGCCCGCTTGCAGGATCTGGTACGCAAGCCCCGCACCGGTCCCACCGGTGCCAGCCACGAACTCCGCCACCACGGCGCCGATCAACGCCAGCCCGCTGGCAATCCGCAGGCCGGCGAAAAAGCACGGCAAGGCACTGGGGATGCGCAGGCGCAGCAGCACCTGCCAGCGGCTGGCGCGGTTGAGGCGGAACAGGTTGACAAGCCCAGGGTTGACGCTGCGCAGGCCCAGTACCGTGTTGGCGATGATCGGGAACACCGCGACCAACGTGGCGCAGATCACCAGCGCCACGGTAGTGTCGCTGCACCAGATGATGATCAGCGGGGCGATCGCCACCACCGGCGTCACCTGCAGCAGAATCGCGTAGGGGAACAGGCTGGCTTCGATCACCCGGCTTTGCACGAACACGAACGCAGCCAGGGTGCCGATGACGACCGCAAGGGTGAACGACAGGAAGGTGATTTTCAGGGTCATCCACAGTGCCCCGAGCAGCATCGGGCCGTCGATGATCAGCGTGCGGCCGATGTCTGCAGGGGATGGCACCAGGTACACCGGTACCTGCCAGGCGATGCAGGCCAGCTGCCACAGACCCAGCAGCAAGGTGCCGACAAGCAGTGGCGAGACGATGCGCAGCACGACGGGGTTACGTAACCAGGGAGCAGGGGTTTGGCTCATTCAGGGGCCCTCAAGCCGGTTCGCCGTTGGCCTGGGCCAGCAGCTGGGACAGGTAAGCGCATTGCGCGATGAACGCCGGGGAGGTGCGGTAGGCCTCGTCGCGTACCTGCGGGCCGTCGATGGCGACATCGGCGATCACCCGCCCGGGGCGAGCCCCCATCACCACGACCCGCGACGAGAGATACACCGCCTCGAAAATGCTGTGGGTGACGAACACCACCGTCAGGTCACGCTCGGCCCAAAGCTGGCGCAGGTCGCTGTCGAGCTTGTTGCGGGTGAACTCGTCGAGCGCGCCAAACGGTTCGTCCATCAGCAGCAGGTTTGGCTCGGTGGCCAATGCCCGGGCAATCGACGCACGCATCTGCATGCCGCCAGACAATTCACGCGGGTAAACATTGCCGAACGCGCCCAGGCCTACCTGCTCCAGTGCGGCCTGTACCTTGGCCTGGCTGTGGGGTTTGGGCACACCCGCCAGGTCCAGCGGCAGGCGCACGTTGTCCTGCACCCTGGCCCACGGCATCAATGTGGCTTCCTGGAACACCATCGCGAGGTTTCGACCAACGCTGGCCGCGCGAGGGTGAGCGCCGGGGGCATCCTTGCCCCACCAGCGTACGTGGCCGGCGCTGGGCTGTTCGAGGCCGGCGAACATCTTCAGCAAGGTGCTTTTGCCGCAGCCCGAAGGGCCCAGCAACGACACGAATTCTCCGCGCTGGATCGCCAGCTTGACGCGGCTCAGGGCATGAGTGCCGTTGCCGTAGGTTTTTTCGACCTGGTTGGCGAACAGCGGCGTATCGGCACCCACGGCGTCGGTATTGGGTGGTAGTTGCAACTGGGCGCTGGCTTTGGACAGGGTCTGCATCAACATGGCGCTCTCCCCACGGGCAATGAGCGGTTGCATATGCCCCGGCGCACCGGGGCGCTGAACAGGCGGTCAGTGGCTGGCGAACACTTCGCTTTCGCCATGGGCTTCGAGCAGGCCCTGCAGTTGCCGGCGGATCACCAGGCCGGGCTTGTCCGAAGGCATGTGCAGCTCGACGCGCCGGCGGGTATCGACGCAGGCGTCCGGGTCGGTGGCCTCGAGGATGTCGCGGTCTTCGGCGGTGATCGCGGCGTCCCAGTCGATCAGCGCCTGGGTCGAGCACTGTGCTTCGCTGTCGTTGCGGTACAGCCACTGCACCAGCATCAGCCGGCCGTCATCGATCGGCGTGGCGCAGTTGTAGATGATGTGGTGGATGCCGCTGTCCGGGTACATGCAGCCAAAACGCCGGGAGAACGGCAGGTAATAGCGGTTGACCAGGTGGCGCTCGGTGATTGGCGCACGGGTACCGGTGATGGCGAAGCTTTCTTCGGGGTTGCGCACTGGCACGCGGGTTTCCGCCTCGAAGCCGTAATCGGTTTCGCGAAATTCGTAGCGGGCCGGTTGCGGCTGGTCGAACAGGCCGAAGTTGGCCTTGTGCACAAAGGAAAAATGCGAGTTGTCGAAGGCGTTTTCCATGACCCGCAGGGGGCTGGTTTTCCACTCCTCATAGAACTGGAAGATACGCCGGTAGCCGGGTGCGCCGTCTTCGGGGAACTCGGGAATCGGCTGCAGCGGATCGTCCAGGGCGACCCAGGCATAGCCGTATTTTTCCTGGCAGTGATAGGCCTTGACTGCCGCGCGGGGCGGAATGGCACCGGTGGGGTTCTGCGGAATCTTCACGCAGGTGCCGCTGCCGTCGTATTCCCAGCCGTGGTAGCCGCAGGCAATGTTGCCGTCTTCGCTGACAAAGCCTTTGGACAGTTTGGCGGTGCGGTGGCAGCAACGGTCGCGCATCGCTACCGGAGTGCCATCGGGGCGCTTCCACAGCACCAGGGCTTCACCGAGCAAGGTGAATGGTTTTGGCCCGTCGTCCAGGGCGGTCATAGGCAGCAGGGCGTACCAGAAGCGGCGCAACACAGGTTGTTTGGTGACCAACATGATCCAGTTTCCTCACGGCGTTCAATGCTTTTATGGGGTTCAGCGGCTGGCGGCCTGGACGTTGCCCGGCAGCACCTTGAGGCCTTGCACGAAGCGGGTGGTATAGGCCTTCTGCCAAGGGGCGGCGGCGCCCAGCAGGCCGGCCTCGACCATGAAGTCGCGCGTGGCTTGCCAGCGGGCGTCGTTCATCGTGCCGATGCCCTGGGTGGCCGCCTCGCCACCGGTCACCAGCTGGTACTGCTTGAGGGTCGAGACGCCCCAGGCCAGCAGTTCATCGCTCATGTTGGGGTTGTCGCGCTTGATCAGCGCGTTGCCTGCAGCGGGGTTTTCCAGGTAGCGCTTCCAGCCCTGGAGCGAGGCGCGGACAAACCCTGCGACGCGTTCCGGATGCTGCTCGATGACGTCCTGGCGGGTAACCAGCGTAGAGCCGTAGGGCGGGTAACCGGCATCGGCGAACAGGAAGAAATTGGGTTTCTGGCCTGCCTTGATGGCTTGGAACAGCTCCGAACTGGCGTAGGCCTGCTGGGTGGTGTCGGCGCCTGCCAGAAACGGCTGCAGGTTGAAGGTGTAGGGCCGCGCCTGGTTGTCGTCGAGCTGGTACTTGCCCTTGAGCCAAGGCCACCAGGTTTGCTGGCCGGAAGTGGACACCAGCACTTGCTTGTTTTTCAGGCCCTCCAGGGCAGCGACGTCGGCGTGAGTCATCAAGCCCTGGGGGTCACCCTGGAACGGTGCGGCCACCGCCACCACCGGCAGCCCTTGCTCTACGCTCTTGAGGACCTGCAGGTCGTAGTTGACGATGAAGTCGGCCTGCTTGCTCACCAGCAGTTGCATGCCATTGACCTGCGGGCCGCCCATGCGGATGGTGACATCCAGGCCTTCCTGCGCGTACAACCCGTCGGCCACGGCCTGGTAGAAGCCGCCTTGTTCGGCCTGTGCGTACCAGGAGGTGAGCAACACGACCTTGTCGTTGGCCATCGCCAGAGGGGCACTGCCGACCATTGCCGGGAGCACCGCCGCTGCCAACAGCGAGCGAAGCGGGTGAGTCAAAGCAAAGCGGTTTTTCATGATTGTTCTCCACCTCGATTCGAAATCTGCCGGGGTGCTCATGAGCACGCCAGCAACAGGACCGAGCGGGAAGAACGGGGCACAAGAGATAGCGCATTGCACGCACGATCACGGCCGACACTTCTCTCTTGCCCAGGGCCATCAGGCCGCGCGCAAACATCCGCTCGGATGTACGCCCCATAGGAGGCGCAAGAGCAATGCCCCATGCCATTTCAGGCACTGACCGCTTCTACTCGAGGGTAGACAAAGCCAGAAGCGTGCCAATTTCTCAGTGCCGCCTACGCTGCGCCCGGGTGCGTATGGCGGGGGCAGGTCGTGAACCGAGAAGGTGCAAGGGAGCAATAGCCAGCGCTATTAAGGTGCGCAATATGGCTGTTTATTGGTATTCATCCAGGAGTCATATTGGCCACAATAACGGCAGCAGACTGTATTCGATCACTTGGCACGCGCCCTGCTAAGGCTAAGCCGAGTAGAAGCGGTCAGTGCCTGAAATGGCATGGGACATTGCTCTGGCGGCCTCGCGCCGCACGCCCGGCAGGGGTGGCGCCACTGTTTGCACCGTGGCCAGAGGAGAGGTCCGTCCGCTGCGTCCCTTGCCGGTGAACCTCACCGACCTCGACCCAAGGGATGCACATGAAACTCGACCCCCTCGCCTGGCTATGCCACAGCTTCCTGCCACTCTGCGCCCTGGCCAGCGCCGGCGCGCACGCCGGCCCGTTGATGTGGAGCGACAACAGCCTCAGCTACCTGTATGGCCATAACTACAAAGTCGACGGCACCGGCAACGACATTCAGCAGACCATCACCTTCGAGCATGCCAGCGGCTGGACCTGGGGCGACGTGTTCCTGTTCGTCGACAACAAATGGTCGAACGGGTTGTCCGGCAACGACGGCTACACCTACTACGGTGAATTCTCCCCGCGCTTGTCCCTGGGCAAGGTCAGCGGGCAGAACTTGCGCTATGGCATCGTCAAGGATGTGCTGGTCGCCGCCACCTACGAGCGCGGTGAGGGGCGCAACCGCAAATACCTGCTGGGGCCTGCCGTGGACCTGCTGATCCCGGGCTTCGACCGCTTTTCGCTCAACACCTACTACCGCAAGCCCGATGGCATCACCGGCAAGGCATCAGGGCAATGGCAGATCAACCCGACCTGGGCGATGACCCTGCCGTTGGGAAGGTCGGACATTCTCTTCGACGGTTACCTGGAGTGGTATGTGAATGACGTTGGGCGCAAGGGCACGTCGGACTATGTGGCGAAGAGTTTTCACTTCAATCCGCAGGTCAAATACGACGTGGGCAAGGCGTTGGGGCACACCCCGAAGCTGTTTTACGCGGGGGTCGAGTGGGATTACTGGTCGGACAAGTATGGGATCGAGGACAGCCACGGATTCCCGACCGATCAGAATGCGCTGAGTGTGTTGCTCAAGGCGCACTTTTGAGTAGTGTTCGATTATCGATCACTAAGCGCATTCGGGCACTCAACCTTCTGCGAGCCATGCCGAACGTAATGGGCAGTACATTCCACTGCCACTCGGATGCGACGCCATGTCTCTGCGCCACTTCAACATCGCCACCCGCTCTTACCTGAGTTTCAGCCTGATCGCCGCCCTTGTGGTGGTGCTCGGGCTGTTTTCCATCGACAAGATCTCCAGCATGCGCGAAGCCGTGGTGTACACCGAGCAGGTGACCAATGTCGGCACGCGTTATCTGGGCGAGGTCCGCAGCCACATGCTGGGTTTGCGGGTCATCACCCTGCGCATGGCCATTGCCCGCGAGCCTGCGCAGCTGGCCCCGACCCTGGCGCGCCTGGAGGTACTCAAGGGCTTGTTGGACAACGGCGTCAAAGGCTATGGCGCAGTGATGCCGGCGGCAGGCCAGCCGGTGTTTGCCGAAATGCAGCAGCTGATCGGGCAGTACCACGTGCTGCTCGACCAGTACAAAAGGTTGTCCGAGCAGAATCAGGTGCCACAGATGCAGGCCATGCTCAGCGGCGCCATGCAGGACATCTCCAACCGTATCGGCGAACTCTACGACAACCTGGTCAAGCTCAGCAGCGAAACCGCCGAACAGTACACGGCCAAGGCCCGCGACGATTACCAGCGCGCCCTGTACCTGACCTTCGGCGTCATCGGCCTGGTGCTGGTGCTGACCATTGCCCTTGCCTGGCTGTTGACCCGCAGCATCGTCAGCCCGCTGCGCGAAGCCATCGGCGTGGCCCAGAACATTGCAGGCGGCGACCTTTCCCACCCCGTGCACGCCAGCGGCGCAGACGAGGCCACCCAGTTGATGCATGCGTTGGCTGCCATGCAGGCCAGCCTCAGGGATGCCTTGCGGCTGATCGGCGATTCCTCTGACCAGTTGGCTGCGGCCAGCGAAGAGATGTCGGCGATTACCCAGCAGGCTTCCCGCGACCTTACCCGGCAGAGCGATGAGATTCAGCAGGCAGCCACCGCCGTGACTGAAATGAGTGTCGCGGTCGAAGAAGTGGCGCGCAACACCGTCAGCACTTCGGAAATCTCCCGCCAGTCGGAAGACGCCGCCAGTCGCGGGCGCCTGCGCGTGGGTGAGGCGATCAGCACGATCAGCAAGATGAGTGACGATGTGCACGAGGCATCGCGGCAGATCGAAGCGCTGTCGATGCAATCCCAGCAGGTTGGCAAGGTGCTCGATGTGATTGGTGCCATCGCCGGGCAAACCAACTTGCTGGCGCTCAACGCCGCCATTGAGGCAGCCAGGGCGGGTGAGGCGGGCCGCGGGTTTGCCGTGGTGGCCGATGAAGTCCGGGCGCTGGCGGCGCGCACCCAGAGCTCGACGCTGGAGATCGAGGAAATGGTCAATGCCATCCGCAGCGGCACGGCGCGTGTGGTGGATGCGATGCAGAGCAATAGCCAGCAAGTGGGGCAAACCTTGCAAATAGCCGAGTTGGCCGGGCAGGCACTGGACGAGATCAGCACTGGCGCCACCACGATCCACGAGCGCAACCTGGTGGTGGCCAGTGCCACTGAAGAACAGGCTCAGGTGGCACGGGAAGTGGATCGCAACCTGTTGAACATCAGAGATCTTGCAATACAAACCTCAGAGGGTGCGGACCAGATCAGCGCCGCGAGCCAGGAGCTGGCCAGCCTGTCGATTGGCTTGAACGGCATCATGAAGCGCTTTCGGCTGTGAGGCGCACTGGACATCGAGTCGCGCCGCTCAGCCGAGGCCGAACGCGACCGCATGTCAGCCTTGCTGCGCACCTTCACCGCGGCGGTCCCCGGTGTGGTCTACGCCTCAATTTGCGGGTAGCGTTGAATGCGCAGTCGAGCACCTCCCTGGTCGACCCTGCACAGGTCGAGAACGCGCTACTGGCACGGGCATGACTGCCGACACCCAGGCCAGAGCGTTCGAGCCGTTCTTCACGACAAAACCGGTCGGCGCTGGAAGCGGCCTGGGCTTGTCGATGATCTGTGGTTTCGCCAAACAATCCGGCGGGCAGGTGAGGATCAGATCGGAGGAGGGCGCGGGCACGCGGGTTTATCTTAAGCTACCGAGCCATGCCGCGCAGCCTCCTTCTGTTATTGAAACTCGTGGCTGACTTCAGACCACAAGCTCACTTTTTGATCGCGGCTTTTGAAGAACTCGATCTCCCGCTTGATGCCCGAGCTCAGATCCCAACCTGGTAGGTCGAGGATGATCAGCTCTTCCATGACGTCCATGAACACTGCATCCACTGGTGCCCAGAGCTTGCCGATGGCAGCGTTGTCCTTGCCTTCGAAGGCCAGGTTGATCGGGTGGGACATGGAGACTTGGCTGAACACAGCGTTGCCGGACTCGACGATGGTGGCGGCTACCTTGTTGCACGCCAGGAAGCGCTGGTGGGTGACATTGGCGTCGGCGTGGCTGTAGGGGCAGGCCAGGAAAATTTTACGCATGTTTACCTCTATTAATGGCGGCGAGTGATCGCCTGGTGGTTACCGGTCAGGCAGAACGGAGTGCTGTTTGCGGGCAGTCGAGTTCATCTTGCTGCGCACTTTCTTGAGCTTCATAGCGCAGGGCTGCAGGCACAGAAATCTTAATTGCGATGCCGACTGCCAGCAGGCCACCGAAGAGCTTGGCCAGCAGCACCGGCATGATCAGTGTGGGCTGGAAGTTGGCGGTGAATGCCAAGTGGTCGCCGATGGTTGCTTGAGCACATACACCCAGTGCAACGCAAAGCACCTTGTCGCGAGCATTCAGTTTTTTGAACATGTGGTAGACCGCAATGATGTTGGCGAACACCATGACGAATGCGGCTGCACCGGGGCCTGAGAGGCCGAGCTGCTTGCCCAGGACTTCCATCGGGCGGCGGCAATATTTGTTGAACAGGAAGCAGATAGGGAAAGTGCCGGCGAGCATGATGCCAATGTAGCCCGCGATCTCGATCGCGCGGAACAGCTCCTTCTGATCTGCAAACATCGGATCGAAGCCCCACACCCCGAAGTTCTTCATGAAGAAGCCAGTGAAGTGCTCCACGATGGCAAGAGCCAGGATGATCTTGATGAAAGCGTCCATGATCTTGCCGAATACCAAGAAGCCGGTGACCATGAGATTGGCTCTGTAGCGCAGGCCTGCGGCTAGCACGAAACAGAAGATGAACAGCGGAGTCAGGAGCTTCAGGCACGCCACGAAGTCCAGCGTCAGGTAGTGCAGAGCCGGCGAGTTAGTCGATACGATTTCGCGCACTGGCAAGTTGAACGAGGTGATCATCACCAGCGATGCAAGTACCGCAAAGGGGATGCTGATCAATCCGGCCATCGCTCCCAGGGCGAGGTATTTGTGATCCTTGCGATCCAGCATCATCAGGCCGACCGGGATCAGATAGACGATGGTAGCGCCTGACGTGTAGCCGACAATCATGGCGGTGATCCATACGTCGCGGTTTGCTGCGATCGCGTCCGCGAGCTGATAGCCACCCATGTCCACTGCGATAATCGAGAGTGCCGCGATCGAGACGTCCGATCCCATGAGGCTGAAGTATGGGCCGAGGGCCATTTCGATGAACTTCGACAGGAACGGGATGGAGATCATGATCCCCGCCTGAGCGAGGAAGACGGGCCCGATTGAGTGAATTCCGTTCACGAACTCTTTACCCAGACCACTCTCAGGCTTGAGAACGGATGCGCAAGCACCGATCACCGCACCCATCATGATCAGATAGATCACATAATTTCCAAACTCAGCCATGGCTTCACCTTCATGCCCCCAATAACCAAGCGGGATTACCCGCCAGTCTTGGAAATTTTTCTTGTTTAGCTCCCGATCAAAATCGGGAACCCCGTCAACGTGAATGCGAATCGCCGGAATATTCACCAAGTGGCTATGTGACTTCCGATCGTTTCTGACCATTTACTAACCACATCACATGCCACTCGTTGATTTGCTGTGGTTTTGAGGATCAATTGGGCTGGATTCGGTCAAAATGGCGGCGTATTGTGACTAGAACCATCAGGGGCGCGGGCTGCAAGGGCCGTGGGTAACTTTCTGAAATCACAAGAATATTGGTGCGCGATGTTGGCAAGCGTTTGCCTTTGAGCGTTACCGATGCTTGAAATGTGTGCGTCGGTAACACATACCGCTTCCTTTGGGGGCATCCGCATGTGAATAAGGAGTAGAGATGCGTCCGAGTGAAAGGCGACAGCACATATTGGAGTTGCTGCGGCAGCGCGAGCGGATATCGGTAGAGGAGCTGGCACGCTCTCTTAGCACCTCTCAAGAAACGATCCGTCGCGATCTGACGGTGCTTTCAGAAGAAGGCCAGGTCACCAAGTACCATGGAGGGGCATCGCTCCCCCCTCGCGGGGAGCACGAGAATGCGTTCCAAACCCGCATGAACGAGTTCTCGGCAGAGAAGCGGATGGTCGCACGCTACGCCGCAGGGCTTTACTCACCAGGGGACAGCATCCTCATCGATACCGGCACGACGACGCTCTTTTTCGCACGTGAGCTAGCGAAGATGAGCCGGATCACCGTCATCACGAACTCGCTGATGATTGCCGAAAGCATTGGGGCAAGTGGTAACCGTGTCTTCATGATTGGTGGGGAGTACCGCCCAGAGTCAGCTCAGAACACAGGGGCGTTGGCGATGGAACAGATCGCCCGCTTCAACGCGGAGCACGCCGTGGTGACCATCGGTGCACTCAGTGCCGACGGAGCGTTCGACTTCTCGATCGAAGAAGCGGAGATCACCCGGGCGATGATTGCACGCACCCGCTACCTGACTGTCATCGCCGATTCCTCAAAAATGGGCAAGCGCGCCTTGTTCCAGGTGTTCCCGTTGGATCGGATTGACCGGTTGATTATCGATCGCAAGCCGGTAGGCGAGTTGGCGAAGGCCCTGGCTGAGGCCCATGTCGAGGTACATGAAGTGCCTGCCAGTAATAGGCAGGAGTGAGTAAATCGCTGAATGACCAAGTGGCCCACTCAGGCAAGGGGCCACTCCAGCCGATCGAGGTTACAGATAGGTGCCCAATGGGGGCATGCGTTCCAGCTGTTTTCTACGGCACAACCATACTGCCGCGAACACGACGACCCCCACCAGTAGGGACGCCAGAACGTACATCTGTGCTACGCGGAAATCATTTGGGATGATGAAGACGCACATCTCTACGAAGAGCCATACGCTTGCGCCGACCACCACAGGCCATTCCCATTTGCCGAGGGTGAAGTCGTCGGGATGATGGATATGCTTGTGACGGGTGAAGATGTACAGCATCACGGTCCCGCTGTAGAGCAGCGCCGGGAACAGTGTCGCGGCCCCCAGCAATTGGGTGAGTGCGTCAGGTGAGCGGTAGAAGCTCAGCACGATGCCAACCGATACGACACACGCCAGAAGCGTTGCCCACAATGGGCCGCCTGTTGGCCTCGGCACGATCGACAGTTTTTCAGAGAAGGGTAGGCGGCCATCCCGGGCCATGGCATGGATGAGCCGGCTGTTGCTGGTCATGATCACAAGACCGCAGGCGAAGATGGCCACGCAAACCACCACCAACACCACCTTGCTGAAGGTTTCACCCAGGGTCATCCGAATGACGTCTGCTACAGGTGCTGAGCTTCGAGTGAGTTCGGCTACGTTGTCGCCAAGGCCCAGGCTGACGACGATCAGGAACAGCGTTCCGAGCACGCCACTGACGACTACGGCGTTGACCATCGCCTTGGGTACCACCTGTTTGGGATTGTGCGTTTCTTCAGCCAGGTTGGCAGCCGATTCCCAGCCCACCAGCGTAAATGCACCGAGCAGGCCCGAGAGCATGAAAGGGCCAAGCCAGCCGTAGTAGTTGTCACTGTGGACAATACCCGTGGACAGCAAGTTGGACGTGTTTCCTTTGCCGAAGAACGCTACGGCGGCGCCGATGGCAATGATGAGTCCGAACACCGCGACAACTTCGGCGCCGACGGCGAGATTGTTGATTTTGGTCAGAATCGGCGTCGACCAGATAATGAGAGCTGTCTGTACCAGGATCAGGATGAGGGTGGTCAGTGCGCCGGCAGAGGCGCTGTACTCCCATCCGAGTAGGGGGAACAGTGCGACCTGGGCTAGACCATAGTCTACTGCCACGGTGACGATGGAGAGGAAGGCGAAGCTTGCCCAGCCGAACCACCATCCCAGCACCGGATTCACCAAGCGGCTGGCCCACTGGTAGCTGAATCCGGATAGTGGGATTTTGCTCGCCAGCAACCCAAACACAAGTGCAACGAGAATGGTGCCCAGGGTGACGACCGGCCACGTCCAGATGCCAATGGGCCCGCTGGAAGTCAGCATACTGCCATAGGTCGAGAACAGGCCTGTGGTGATGGAGATGAAGGAGAAGGCGACAGCGAAGGATTCGAACTTGCCCAGCGTTCTTTCGAACTGTGCCGTGTATTGCTCTTCGGCGGGTGGGCCGTCGTTCAGCTGAGCCCGAGTATTCTCTGACATATGGATGTCTCCTGAAGTGTGTTCACTATCAAGCAGACTCGTCCCGATCATGATCGTCAGGGTGAGTTATTGTTATCGACGCACGCGGTATGCCATGGACTTTAATGATGTGGTTTTGTGCTTTTTCCTCTTCTGGAACGGGCAAAAATGCATGTCTCCAAGGTGCTGGTGACCACAGGGCAAAGTTTGAAAACTTTGCCCTGAGTGACCACTGATTACCCGGCCTGATTTACCTCCAGCTTGTGCACCGTTTTACGGCATCGGAGAAGGTCTCGCGCCACTGTTGGGCTTCGGTCGCGCTGATGCGTGGCCGGAACTTGGTGCTGGTGTTGCGTGGAGGCTTGAGCTCAATACCGATGCCTTTAGCCGCCAGGGCTGCGCAACCGAACGAGGTCAGTTCGTCGAATCGCTGGGTCACGATGCAGCGCTGCAGTGCATCGGCCAGGAACTGCGCGAAATACGGACTGCGTGCAAGGCCACCATCGATGGACAGTTGGTCGGTTACGTTGAGGAAACCGTCCATGGCCGAAATCACTTCGACGCTGCGCAGTGCGACGCCTTCGAGAAGTGCCTGGCACATGTCCTGGCGGGTGGTGCCGCCGCTCATGCCGACCCACAGGGCAGCAGCGCTGCGATCCCAGTGCGGACAAGCAAGGCCCGAGAGGGCTGGCACGAAGGCAAGCCGGCGCGAAATTGCAGGGGGCTCACTGAAGGCTGCGAGCTCCGAAAAATCACTGAAGAGGCCGAGTCGACCCGCCCATTCCACGGCGGCACTGGCATCATAAACACCCCCGTCCATGGCATAGGTAGGTTTGCCCGCAATTTGCCAGGCGATAGTGGCAAGCAAGCCCTTTTCGGGGGCCCGGATGATCTGATCACCCGTGACGGTCAGGGCGAAGGCGCCTGTACCGTAGGTGATCTTTGCGTCTCCGCCGGCACGGCAGCCGTGGCCATACAAAGAGGCCTGCTGATCGACGATCGAAGCGGTGACCGGGGTAACGCCGATTTCACCGAAGAACCCAACGGTGTCGCGGATCTCGGGGAGTGCCTCCATCGGCACGCCGAACAGTTCGCACAGTTCGGTATCCCACTGCCCGGTGGCCAGGTTCATCAGCGAGGTGCGCGACGCTGTTGTGACGTCAGTAGCAAACACACCGGTGAGCCTATCCAGAAAGTAGGCGTCGGTGGTGCCCAAGCGAAGTCGTCCTGCCTTCAGCGCACGCTGGGCGGCGGGCAGGTTCTGGACAATCCAGGCCAATTTGCTTGCTGAGAAGTACGGGTCAAGGGCAAGACCAGCTCGCTCCAGGGTCAGCGCCTCAGCACCCGTAGCGCGCAGACGGCTGATTTCGGGAGCGGTGCGGTTATCTTGCCAGACGATCACGGGTGAGAGCGGCTCACCGGTTTTCGCATCCCATGCCAGGCAGCTTTCGCCTTGGTTTGCGATCCCGATGGCATCGACTTTGCCCGTTGCTTCCAGGCAGCTTTGGAGGTTGTTCAAGAGCTCGATTGGATCGTGCTCTACCCAGCCAGGATGCGGGTGATGTTGTTGGTGCCGAAGCGATTGCTGGATGTCGGCGGAGCCATTCTGAGTGACGACCAGGACACGGGTGCTGGTGGTACCTTGATCGAGCGCGGCGATACGCATGTTTTTGTTGTCTCCTCGGCTATCTTCTTACTCGCCGACAAAGTCGACTTCAATCTGCTGCACGCCCTTCGGTACATTCAACGATGCAATCGGGACGAGAATTCGGCGCTCTGGTAGAGCAGACGTGGTACGCGACCAAAGCTCTTTACCGTCGGCGGTTATCAGCAGGCGGCCACGTGCTGCGCGGTTAACTCGCATCTGCAGGTTCTTCATGCCTTCCACTGGTGACAGGGTGAGGCGCTGTGGGACACAAAGTTTGAGTTGGCCTTTGCAGAGGATCTCGATGTCTTGGCCCGGGGCCGGCAACTCTCCACGCAGGTCGCGGACGATCAGAGAAGCGATCTTGCGACCTTCACGGTATGACCAGCCTGCGGTCTCAATAGGGCGCAACAGGTTGCCAGCAGCGAAGTAGGCTGGATCGGAGCACCTGCCGTATTGATCAATGGCCGGGCCACCGCTTTTCAGGTCAAGCTTGAGCTCACTCAGCCTTACCAGGCTGGACTCAGGAACAAAGCGCCCGGTCAGCAGCACGCCGTCGCATTCAAACTCGCGGATCGATCCATCTGCCAACTTCACGCTCGCGCCCTCGACTCGGCCAGTCCCGTGAATTTCCTGAAGCTGCGCGCCAAAGTGCATAGGTACACCGCACAGGCGTGGGAACAGCGAGAGCGGCCACCGCGCAGTTGCGCGGCGGTTCGCCTCGATCATGGCCACAGGCTTGATACCCGCTTTTCGGCAGCTGAGCACCGAGGACAAGCTGACCAACTCGGTACCCACAATCAGCGGGCGCTCGAACGGCTTCAAGTGCTCAAGGTAAATGTAGGACTGGAAGGCACCGGTATTGATGACGCCCAGTGGCCGGTCGCCTCCAACCAGGCGCGCGGAGCGTGGTGTCTCACGTGCACCGGTGGCGATGAGCACTCGTTTTGCCTGGAGCTGCATAGCCCCTGCAGGGCTTACAACGTCCAGTTGGCCATCAGCACCGAGACGGGTCACGGAGTGCAGCACGCGAATGTCCACGCCAGCTTTCCTGGCCTCGCTGACGTTGCGCTTGGCGTAGTCTGGCCCGCTGTAGATACGACCGTACTCCCAGAACCCGAAAGGCGGGTGACCACAATGACGAGGAATGCCACCAGCTTCCGGCTCCCGCTCGATCACTACAACCTTACCGATGCCCTGCTTGCGCAGTTCGATGGCTGCAGAAAGTCCCGACGGGCCACCACCAATGATGGCGACGTCGACGTTCTCGATGTTAGTGGGACTCATGGCAAACACCTGTAGCAAGAGGAATGGCGAGGTGGCCAGCGCTCAGATCCGCGACCCTCGCTCCACAATAGAATCCCTGGCAGCGTCCCATGCACGCACGGGTTCGGCGTTTGAGCCCGCCGATATCTCCGGGCGGTAGAGGGCTGCTCAAGGCTGCTTTGATTTCTCGCAGCGTGACCATTTCGCAGTGGCACACAATCTCTTCGTAACCGGGGTTCTGGTAGTCACGAGGGAGGTGCTCGGCGAGGTTTGGCATTGAGGGCCACAAGAGGCTAGCAGGTGCTTCGTGTTTGAAGTCGTACAGGCTGAAGACATGCTTGGCGATACCGAGCGCTGCCGTCAGACCGGTCGAGCGGATACCACCTACGGTGATCCAGTTCTTGCCTTCCACCTTGCGTACCCGGTACTCCTTTTTCTCAGAAGCAGGGCGTAAGGCCGCGTACGTCGCGGTCACTGGCATGCCTTCCAGTGCTGGAATACGTTCTACTGCTGCTTCTACCAGTTGGCCGAGAATTTCACTGTCAAGGCGAGCATGAATGCGATCATCCTGCTCTTCGGCGGTGGGGCCTACCAGTAGGTTGCCGTACACGGTCTTGGTGAGCACGATACCTTTGGTACGCTCATTCGGCACGGGCAGCACGATGTTCGTGAGGTAGCGCGACGCTGCTTTGTCGAACACCACGAACTGGCCCTTGCGGGGGTGAATTGAGAAGCTGGATTCACCCAGCAGATTCTGCTCAAGGATGTCCCCAAACAACCCGGCACAGTTGATCAGGGTGCGGGTCTGGAAAGGCCCTTGTGAGGTCTGCAGTCGCCACAATTCACCGTCGAACTGGCCACCCAGGACTTCGGCATTGAACTGGGTTTTGGCGCCCAGCAGCATGGCTTGCTGAAGGTAGCCCAACGGGGCAGACCAAGGGTCGATCAAGAACTCGCCTGGCACCTCAGCGGCGCCGAGTGCATGGTTTGCAAGGTGAGGTTCGAGAGCGCGTACTCGTGCACGGTCAATGATCCGCACGTCAGCTACGCCATTGTCATGCGCCTGCTGAACGATGCCCTGCAGTTTCGCCAGATCCTCTTCACTCCAGGCAACTACCATCGCGCCCGACTTGAGCAGCGGAAGGTTCATCTTGGAGTGGATGTCCAGGTACTCTTGGTAACCATCCTGCATGCAGCGCAGTTCGAGGCTATCGCGAGGAGCGTCGAAACCGGTATGGAGGATTGCGCTGTTGCCTTTACTGGCGCCCGACAGAATGTCGGAGCTCTTCTCCAGCAGAAGCACCTTGGCACCTTCCAAGGTGAAACGCCTCACCATCGCGCATCCCACAACGCCGCCGCCGACAACGACGACGTCGAAGACATCGGTGTGATTAGGTAATGGTTTCGTCATGTTATTGCCTGTTGGGATAAATCAGCTATGCCAAAGAGGGTGCATCCCACATGCCACTGACTGAATGGTTGGTTTTTTGACCGATTATTAAGACCATTCGGTCGTTATTGCCCCGGTCTCTGTTATCTGAAGATCCATCGCTGTTTCATAGAGGCATCTTCTATATGGGGCTTTGCGGCCTTTCGGGGACAACTGCGCTTAGGTCAGGTGTTGTTGAGCAGGGTGCCCGATTTGGATTGCGTGCTATCTAATCGGGCATTCTTCAAAAACGGTCATTAAAATGTGGCTTCGGTCATACATGCTCTGATTGATACCGTGCTACACATTTCAACTTGAAGTGTTACGGATACACACCCTGTGCTCCTGATAATCCAGAGGATTTACCCCTTTCAGGTGCCTTTTAAGGCGCTTGACGTGTGGAAGTTCGAATTCATGGTCCACATCCAGTGCGCGCGATAAAACAAAGGTTCAGTCAAAAAAATGTCTGAATAATGACTGAAATAGTGTTTTTGCTTGTAATTCCCACAGCAAAAAGTGACATCGGCACAAATGGTGCGGCGTTTCACCACCCACCAGCCTGGGCTGTGCCCATTGAACGAGATGTCACTGCTATGCAACGCAGAACCAAAATAGTCGCCACACTCGGCCCTGCCACTAATACGCCTGAAATGATCGAAGGCCTGATCAAGGCCGGTGTCGATGTCGTTCGCCTCAACTTCTCCCACGGGTCTGCGCAAGACCATATGAGCCGCGCTTCACTGGTGCGCTCTCTGGCGGCGAAACATGGCCGCTTCGTCGCCGTCCTGGCCGACCTTCAAGGCCCCAAGATCCGGATCGCCCGGTTCGCCGACACCAAGGTCGTACTCGCCAAGGGGCAAACCTTCACGCTCGATGCCCGGTTGGGTCGGGACGAAGGTGATGCGACCCAGGTGGGTATCGACTACAAGGCGTTGATCACCGACAGCCGTCCTCACGACATCTTGCTTCTGGATGATGGTCGAATCGAGCTTGAGGTGCAGGAAGTACGAGAGAGCTCGTTGATCTGCACCGTTGTGGTGGGTGGCCCTCTGTCGAACAACAAGGGCATCAACCGCAAAGGCGGTGGTCTTTCGGCTGCGGCCCTCACCGAAAAGGATCGCGAGGACATCAAGACGGCAGCGCTCATGCAAGCTGACTACCTGGCCGTGTCGTTCCCGCGTGACGCCGATGACATGCACCTGGCGCGCAAGCTGATGCTGGAGGCGGGAGGCCAGGCTGGTTTGGTAGCGAAAATCGAGCGCGCTGAAACCGTTCAAGACACTGCCATTCTGGATGCAATCATCGAGGCTTGCGATGGCGTCATGGTCGCGCGTGGTGACCTTGGAGTCGAGATCGGAGACGCCGAGCTGGTCGCTGTTCAGAAGCTGATCATCGATCGTGCCAGGACGCTGAACCGTGTGGTGATCACGGCAACCCAGATGATGGAGACGATGATCACCCAGTCTCTGCCTACGCGTGCAGAAGTGTTCGACGTCGCGAATGCCGTTTTGGATGGCACCGATGCAGTGATGCTCTCAGCCGAAACAGCAGCGGGCGCCTATCCCATCGAAACCATCGAGGCCATGTGCCGCGTCATTCTGGGTGCGGAAAAGCATCCTCTGGCTCACCGCTCCAAGCATCGGATGAACGAGGTCTTCTATCGCATTGATGAGTCGATCGCGATGTCTGCCATGTATGCCGCCAACCATCTGGATGGCGTGAAGGCAATCATCTGCATGACCGAGTCCGGCGATACCCCGCGACTCATGTCGAGAATTCGCTCTCACCTGCCCATTTTCGCGTTCTCGCGCAATGCGCGCACCCAGAATCGAGTAGCGCTTTTCCGTGGCGTCAGCACTGTCCCGTTCGATGCAGACACCCTTCCTACCGATGAAGTTAACCAGCGTGCCATCGATGAACTGGTGAGCCGAGGTGTAGTCACCGAAGGTGATCACGTGCTCATCACCAAAGGCAGCTACCTCAACGCGCAAGGCGGCACCAATACCCTGCGCATTGTGCGTGTCGGTGATCGCATCAACTGAGAGGAGTGCCCCATGACCGACCTGATTAGCAGTGCCGTTGTGCAACAGGATGAGCAGGATTTACGAGGCGCTGTTGAGTGGCCGCGTGATTTTGACTTTCGTGTGCAAGTGGCAGAGCAGCAGGAACTGCTAACCCTGGATTCTGAAACCGCAACCTACAAAGCTCCGTTGGTACCGCCTGTGAAAAAGAACACCCTGATCCAAAATGTATTCGCCCGCGAAATCCTGGACTCTCGTGGCAACCCTACCGTTGAAGCCGTCGTCACCTTGGAGTGTGGCGTGGTGGGGGAGGCGAGTGTTCCTTCCGGCGCGTCGACAGGATCCCGTGAGGCTCTGGAGCTACGTGATGGCTCCTGGCGCTACCAGGGTAAGGGCGTGATGCGTGCCGTGGAGAATGTGAACAATCCAATTCGCGAACGGATTGTGGGGCTCGACGCTTTGAACCAACGGGTGATCGATCAGGCAATGATCACCCTGGACGGCACTGATGCGAAATCGATCCTGGGTGCCAATTCGATTTTGGCGGTCTCCCTGGCAACGGCGAAAGCTGCTGCGGCATCTCTCAACGTCCCTCTCTACGAGCACCTGGCTTCGTTGTACAGCGCTGAACCGCGCTTGGCCATGCCTGTTCCAATGATGAATATCATCAACGGCGGTGAGCACGCTGACAACAACATCGACATCCAGGAGTTCATGATTCAGCCGGTGAGTGCGACAAGCTTCCGAGAAGCCTTGCGCATGGGGGCTGAAGTGTTCCACTGCTTGAAGAAGGTGCTGAGTGAGCGCGGCCTGAGCACCGCCGTGGGTGATGAGGGCGGTTTTGCACCGTCCCTGGGGTCTAACGAAGAAGCGCTGGTGGTTATCAAGGAAGCCGTGTCCCGCTCGGGCTATGAGCTGGGTAAAGACATTACCCTCGCCCTGGATTGTGCAGCTTCAGAGTTCTACAAAGATGGGCGCTACGTATTGGCCGGCGAAGGCAAGTCGTTCTCGTCGATTGAGTTTGCTGAATATCTGGCTGGCTTGTGCGACGCGTATCCGATCATCTCCATCGAAGATGGAATGGACGAAAGTGATTGGGAAGGGTGGGCGCACCTGACCAAGCGACTGGGCCAGAAGGTTCAGTTGGTCGGCGATGATCTGTTCGTCACCAATACCCGGATTCTGCACGAAGGTATCCAACAAGGCATCGCCAACTCGATCCTGATCAAGTTCAACCAGATCGGCAGCCTGAGCGAAACCTTCGACGCCATTCGTATGGCGCAGAAAGCAGGCTACACAGCGGTGATTTCTCACCGTTCCGGCGAAACCGAAGACACCACCATCGCCGACCTCGCTGTTGCTACTGGCGCAGGCCAGATCAAAACAGGTTCTCTCTGCCGCTCTGACCGGGTTGGCAAGTACAACCGCCTCCTGCGCATCGAGGAAGCACTTGAAGCGCGTGCGCCTTACAGCGCCGAAGCGCTTCTTTCCCGCAGATCGTGAAGGGGCGGATGAACATGGCAAACAAGCTCGTTATCGGCAACTGGAAAATGAATGGCTCCCGAAGGAGCAATGCCGAGTTCTTGTCCAAATTTCTAGCACCTCTGGATCAGCTGGAGAACGTTGACGTCGCCATCTGCCCACCAGCTATCTATCTGGAGCAATTGGCGGGTTTGGTCATCCATTCACCGATCCATTTGGGCGCACAGAACCTGAGTGAGTCAGAGCAAGGGGCTTTCACCGGTGAGATCTCGGGCTCAATGCTACGGGACGTTGGGTGTCACTACGTCCTGGTCGGCCACTCTGAGCGTCGCAGCCTGAACGGCGAAACCAATGAGTTGGTGGCGGCCAAATTCAAGGCCGCCCTGAGCGGAGGGCTGACTCCCGTCTTGTGTGTCGGCGAGACGCTGGATCAGCGCCGTGATGGGGAGACCCTGAACGTCATAAATGACCAGCTCCTGGCTGTGCTGGACGCCGTGGGCGTGGAGGAGCTGGGCAAGGGTGTCATCGCCTATGAGCCTGTCTGGGCTATCGGGACGGGGGAGACCGCGACCCCTCTGCAGGCGCAAGAGGTACATCAACACATTCGCCGCTACATCGCCGAGATCAGTCCAGAAGTCGCGCGGACAACTCGCATCCTCTACGGCGGCAGCGTCAAAGGCGACAACGCCGCTGAGTTGTTCAGCCAACCCGACATCGATGGTGGCCTGGTAGGGGGCGCGTCGCTGGACGCACTGTCGTTCCTGTCCATCTGCAAGGCGGGCCAGTCCTGACAACTTTGATCGCATGAAGCGGGCTGCGTGCCGGCCCGCCAACATTCAGACTATTCCAAGAGAACTCGAAATGACCAGTAACCGCTTAGCCAACCTCTTCCCTTCCGTAAATGAGATCCCTGAAGCGTATCGACTGGGAGAGCCCGTCGAGCAGCGCGAGTATCTGGTAGGCGGCCAGCTTCTGCGCTGGGGCGGTAGCCTGCTCAAAGTCACCAGCCCTGTTTATCTTTCCACCCCTGACGGTGATCAACAGGTTGTGTTGGGAAGCTTCCCGGAGATGGATGCTGATGCTGCGCTGGTCGCGTTGGATGCAGCGGTAAAAGCCTACGACAACGGTCAAGGTGAATGGCCTACTATGCGGGTGGCCGAGCGTATTCGTCACGTTGAAGCGTTCTTGGCTCGTATGCGAGAGCAGCGTACTGCTGTGGTGAAGTTGCTGATGTGGGAGATCGGCAAAAACCTCAAGGACTCCGAGAAGGAGTTCGACCGCACGTGCGACTATATCGTTGACACCATCAACGCCCTGAAAGACCTCGATCGTCGCTCAAGCCGTTTCGAACTGGAGCAGGACACTCTGGGCCAGATTCGCCGTGTACCGCTGGGCGTGACCCTCTGCATGGGGCCATACAACTACCCACTGAACGAAACCTTCACCACACTGATCCCTGCGCTGATCATGGGCAACACTGTGGTCTTCAAGCCTGCCAAGTTCGGCGTCTTGCTGATTCGTCCGCTACTGGAGGCCTTCCGCGACAGTTTCCCTGCTGGCGTCATCAACGTGATCTACGGCAGTGGTCGCGAGACCGTGAGCGCCCTGATGGCCAGTGGGAAGGTGGACATCTTCGCATTCATTGGTACCAACAAGGGCGCAAGTGCGTTGAAGAAACTGCACCCGCGCCCGCACCGCCTGCGAGCTGCTTTGGGATTGGATGCGAAAAACCCTGGAATCGTCCTGCCCGAAGTGGATTTGGACAATGCGGTCAACGAAGCCGTCACCGGATCTCTCTCCTTCAACGGCCAGCGCTGCACCGCCCTGAAAATCCTCTTCGTACATGAGGATGTGGTCGAGCAGTTCCTTGAGAAATTCCACCACAAGCTGGCCTCGCTCAAGCCCGGTATGCCGTGGGAACCAGGCGTTGCCTTGACGCCGCTGCCAGAGCCGGGGAAGGTCGATTTCCTCAATGACTTGGTCGCTGATGCCCTGGAGAAGGGGGCTCGCGTCGTCAACCAGGGTGGGGGTGAAGCCCGTGGTTCGTTCTTCTTCCCAGCAGTCCTGTACCCGGTCGCAGCTGATATGCGCATCTACCAGGAAGAGCAGTTCGGCCCGTTGGTACCGGTTGTGCCGTATCGCGATCTGCAGACAGTCATCGACTACGTACTGGATTCCGATTTCGGGCAGCAGTTGAGTATTTTTGGCACCAACCGCAACCAGGTTGGGCGCCTCGTCGATGTCTTCGCCAACCAGGTAGGGCGGATCAACCTGAATACCCAGTGCCAGCGTGGCCCGGATTCGTACCCCTTCAACGGGCGCAAGAACTCCGCCGAAGGGACGCTCTCTGTGCACGACGCGCTCCGGGTGTTCTCGATCCGTACCTTGGTGGCCACCAAGTTCAACGAGCAAAACAAAGAGCTGGTGAGTGACATCATTCGCAACCGCGAGTCGAGCTTCCTCACCACTGATTACATCTTCTGAGTGAGTACCTGAAATGGCTACCTGCACACTGATCATCCTCGATGGGGTCGGTGTGCGGGCGGAGGTAGAAGCGAATGCCTTTGCCGCTGCCCGCACGCCCACGTTAGACGGGTTGTTCGAGCGATACCCTCATAGCCTTATTGCGACCTCGGGCTTAGCGGTGGGCCTGCCTGATGGCCAGATGGGCAACTCCGAGGTCGGGCACATGAACCTCGGCGCGGGCCGGATCGTTTATCAGAACTTCACCCGCATCAACAAAGCCATCGAGGATGGCTCCTTTGCCAGCAATCCTGCCCTGATGGAGATGGTGAACGGCACCAAAGCCCGTGGCGGCGCTATCCATGTGATGGGCCTGCTTTCGCCTGGCGGCGTTCACAGCCACATCGACCAGATCATTGCTGGCTGTCAGATCCTGGCCGGGGAGGGCGTCGAGCGGGTCTACGTACACGCATTCCTTGACGGTCGTGACACACCACCGAGGAGCGCAGCTGACTCGATATCAGCACTGGAAGATGCACTTGCTCAGCAGCAGTGTGGTCGGATCGCAACCGTCATTGGCCGTTACTTCGCATTGGATCGAGACAAACGTTGGAACCGTGTTGAGTCGGCGTACCGCCTGATCATGCAAGGCGAAGCAGCACACCATGCTTTATCCGCCGGTGATGCTCTACAGGCTGCCTATGAGCGAGGGGAGTCCGATGAGTTCGTCCAGGCCACGGTGATCGGAGCGGCTGAGCCGATCGGTGCGGATGACTCGATCATCTTCATGAACTTCCGTCCTGACCGTGCGCGGCAGTTGTGTGAGGCGTTGATTTCCCCTGCCTTCGACGCGTTCTCTCGGTGTGGGGTAATAGCCAAAGAGCGTTTGCTGACGCTGACCCGATACGCCGATGATCTGGATGGGCCATGCGCTTTCCCGCCTGAAGCCATCTCGAATAGCTTGGGTGAATACCTGGCAAATCTGGGTAAGACCCAACTGCGGATCGCAGAAACCGAAAAATATGCTCACGTGACATTCTTCTTCAACGGTGGCCGGGAAGAGCCCTTTGCTGGTGAGCGGCGGATACTGATTCAGTCACCTCTGGTTGCTTCGTATGAGCTGCAGCCTGAGATGAGCGCCTTCGAGCTTACCGATCGCTTGGAGGAAGAGATCCTGAGCGGTGAGACCGATTTGATCGTCTGTAACTACGCCAACGGCGACATGGTGGGGCATACGGGATCATTCGAGGCGGCAGTTAAAGCGGTGGAGACTCTCGATCAATGCTTGGCCAGGGTGGTAGCGGCAACCTTGCAGAGCGGTGGCCACTGCCTGATCACCGCTGACCACGGCAACGTTGAGCAGATGGTTGACCCTGAGTCCAGGCAAGCCCACACCGCGCATACTACCAACCCGGTGCCGTTGATCTATGTGGCGAACGAGGCGATTGGTGTGGCTTTGAATCAGGGCCGCTTATGCGACTTGGCGCCTACCATCTTGGGGATTTTAGAGCTTTCTGTGCCAGTGGAGATGAGTGGAAATAATTTGATTTCCAGGTGACGCTTGCCCGGAGAGAACGCATGGGTGCTAAGCACCCATGCGCTGCCGTGGAAGTACCCCTAACTACAGATCAAGGCCCCGGCTGAATAAATTGCATCGCTGTGATCAATCAATTCGCCATGCTCAAAAATACAAAACCATAAACAGTAAGTTTGCATGTGGCGTGCATTTCACGATGGTTGGCGCGTATCGATGCCTACGGCTGTTGCATTTAAATATCTAATCCAGGACGGGCTGGTTGTGCCTAAAACAATAGCTGCGCGATTCTCACTTGCCTTGATTCTTATTGTTACGCTTATTGCGCTAGTCATCTGTGCGGTGATCGTCTTCCGTGGGGAGCCGAAGCTTATCGCTTCTCAAGTCAACGCCTCCCAGCAATCCGTGCTCGCGTTATCTCGACAACTGAGTGCCAGACTTGCAGAGGTCGAGGGGCGTACTGTCGCACTAGCAAACGTCGGTGCAACACTACCATTGAGCCATGAGCTGGTGAAGCCTACGCTAGCTAAAATTATTGATAGCGAAGGTAATCAGGCGATAGCAGGGGGAGGGTTATGGCCAGCGCCCGGAGCCTTTACGCCGGGCACGGAACTCGATAGCTTGTACTGGTCAAGGACGAATCAAGGGTCGCTTGAATTCTCCGCTGACAACAATCTTCCGGGAACATCCTATCAAGCGTCTGATTGGTATAAGCAGGGGCAGAGTGGACAGCCTGGAAAATGTGCGTGGTCGGACGCCTACCTGGATCCCGTCAGTAAAGTTCTGATGACGACTTGCTCCGTGCAGTACGAACGGGAGGGGGCGTTCTCTGGTGTCGCGACGATCGATATGACGCTCAGTGGAATAGCGGACTTTCTGAAGGCTAATGGTAGTGTTACTGGCGGGTATGCTTTCGCAATCGATCAATCTGGTAATGTCCTGTTCCTACCGAAAGTAGAGCCAGGCGTTCAAGCAGCAACGGCTTCCACCGCTCTACAGTTCTATCCTTGGTTCGCTGATTTTATCCGTAGCAGCGAAGAAAAAGGCAACGCTTCCAAAACGCTCTACATTGATCATGACACCTCATTTGACTCACCCGCATACGTGAGCATGGAAACAGTCCCTGGTTCAGGCTGGATTGTTGGGTTGGTCACGCCTTCGAGCACAATGACGGCTATTGCGAGTGCGCTCAGAACCGAGATGCTGGTGATTTTGATCCCATTGCTCATCGTGCTGTTTGGCGTTGCCTGGGTGGCGGGCCGTGCGCTATTAAAATTGATTGGCGAAACAACCGAGCAGATCAATAGATTGGGCGCGCAAAGCGATGTAGGGGGGCTCAAAATCAACCGCGATGATGAGATTGGCCTTTTGCGCAAGGCTGTCAACGCGTACGCCGGACGCTTGCAAGGAATGCTCAATACCATTGGCCAAGAGTCAGTGGCGCTAGAGCATCACGCTGATACCGTTGCAGAACTAGCCGCTGCCATGGCCGACAGGGCTGATCAGCAACGACAAGATAATGCGCTCCTTGCGACTGCTGTAACCGAGATGGCTGCGAGTGCCTATGAGGTTGCTAAAAACACAAGCGACTGCTCCGAGACAGCTATGAATTCCCTAGGCAGTGCCCGTACCAGCCAATTCCAGGTGCAGCAGAATGGGGAGACTATTCTTTCGTTAAGTTTGGATGTTTCCCACGTTGCGTCTGCCATCTCCCAGCTGGGAAACGATATCGAAAACGTCAGCGGGGTGCTGGCTGTGATTAAATCTATATCTGACCAAACCAATTTATTGGCGTTGAATGCTGCAATAGAGGCAGCCAGAGCGGGTGAACAAGGCCGTGGTTTCGCGGTTGTTGCAGATGAGGTTCGAACGCTGGCAGGTCGTACGCAATCGTCAGCGAATAAGATTCAAGATATGATCGGTGCGCTTAGGCAGGCTTCCTCCAATGCTGTAACGACGATGGTGGCAGGTGAACTCAGTACCCGGCAGGCATGCGATCAGTCCGAGAATGTTAATCAATCGATCGAGGTCGCAATTTCAGGTTTCGTTGAAATTGTCGATCGAGCACAGCAAATCGCAGTTGCCGCACACGAGCAGAGTCATGTCACACAAGAAATTAACGAACTTGCTGTGCGCATCCATTCATCCAGTGAAAAAGGTGCTCATGATGCCGCAACGTTGCGTAGTTTAAGCCATACGATGCAAGGGCTTGCTCGGCGTCTAGCTAATGTGAGCAAGCAGTAAGGATGTAGGGGGCGCCAACAGCGTTCTGGACGCGCTGCCATCCCCAACGGACGACACAGGTACAGGCTGGATGTGAGCGCCGGACTGTTGGGGGGCAAAGATCCGACCATTGAAAGCGACCCCCGCCTTTGAGGCTGACTCGTCTCGACGGGTTATCAATGAAAGGATGGCAGAATGAAGGGTTATTGGATCATCTTCGGCGGTGAGATCGTCGACCAAGCGGCCCAGGCGGAATACGGGCGTCTGTGGGAACCCATCGGTGAGAAATATGATGCGAAGTTCAAGGTGCTGAATGGTGGGGGCTTGGTCGAAGCCTTGAACACTAAGCGTGTGCTGATCGTCGAGTTCGCCAGTCTGGAACAGGCCAAAGCTTGCTACAACGACCCAGCTTATGTGCAGGCCAAAGCGTTCGCCACCCAGGCGTCCCGGCGTGAACTTATCATTCTAGAGGGTGAGCTTTAGTTGGCCAGCACTGTCGGGCGGAACTGTGGCATATCGGCTGCCGCCGGGTCCGTGCCGGTGGTCTGTTGTTGCGGGTTGACCGCTGCCTGCCAGCCCAGACCGTTGAGGGCAATGGTCATGAAATCCTCCTGGAAATGTGAGTGGCAAGGGAGACCGGCAAACGCCATGCCAGACGGCGCTGCACAAAAATAGGGCGCTGGAGCTATTCCGGTCGTCTTGCCGTGGGCATATGCTTGCCCGTCAGAGGCAGGATCTTGCCGCCTGCGGCTAATTACACATTGTCGGCAGCCCCTTGGTGGGCGCGCAGTTGCTGGGCATCAGGGAGAGGGTTGATGAATCAGGAAACCCGGCCGGCACCCGCCGGCTTCAGTGAGCAGCAGCTGCGCACCTTGTTCGAGTTGATCAGTGATGGCATCTGGGACTGGAACGCCAACACCGGCTACGTCTACCGCAACCCCGGCTGGTACGCCATGCTTGGCTATTCCAGCCACTCAATGGCCAACACCGTCTTCACTTGGGAGAGTGTCATTCACCCCGAGGACTACCCGCGGGTGATGGCGCATTTCGAGGCCTACATTGGCCAGCGCAATGAACGTTACCTCATCGAATACCGGTGCCGTTGCCAGGATGGCAGTTACCTGTGGATCGAAGACAGCGGCCATATCATCGACCGTAATGCAGACGGCTCGGTAGCGCGCATGCTCGGTGCCCACCGCAACATCGACGCCGGCAAGCGCCTGGTGGCGCAGCTGGAGCAGAAAAACCAGTCGCTGGAGTGCCAGGTGGCGGAACGCACCCGTGAGCTGTCCTGGGTGAACCAGCAGTTACAGCGGCAGCTTGACGAAAACCGCGAGCTGGCCGAGCGCGATGCCTTGACCCATGTTGCCAACCGCTATCGGCTGGAGAAGGTTTTGCAGCGGGAGTGCGAACGCGCGCAGCGCTTCCGCCAGCCGCTGTCGCTGATCGCGATGGATATGGACGACTTCAAGCCTATCAACGACCGTTACGGTCACGCCCGTGGCGATGCAGCATTGGTAGGCGTGGTGCAAGCGCTAGGTAGCTGCCTGCGCGAACTGGACCTGCTGGCGCGTTGGGGGGGTGACGAGTTTGTCATCGTGCTGCCGCAGACCGGGCTGGGCGAGGCGCTGGATGTAGCGGGGCGGTTGCGCCAGGTAATGGCGCAGCTGGAGCCGGTGGGGGAGTGCCGGCTGACCATGAGCTACGGCGTGGTGCAGAGGCAGGACGGAGAGGATCAACCTGCGCTGTTGGCACGGGCAGACAAGGCGCTGTACCGGGCCAAGGGCAACGGCAAGAACGCCATAGCCGAATAGTACGCGGTCATTGTGGAGCGGCCTGAATGAAAAAAGACCCGCGGCGCCTCACGGCGCAGCGGGCCAAATCGGCCTTGGCCGCTTCAGTGTCAGATATGCAGGGCGTGGCCCAGGGCGCGCAGTGCCGCTTCCTGTACCGCCTCACCCAGTGTCGGGTGGGCATGGATGGTACCGGCCACATCTTCAAGGCATGCGCCCATCTCCAGCGATTGGGCAAAGGCGGTGGACAGCTCGGAGACCGCCACGCCAACTGCCTGCCAACCAACGATCAGGTGGTTGTCACGGCGTGCCACCACCCGCACGAAACCGCTTTTCGACTCCAGGCTCATGGCCCGGCCATTGGCGGCAAACGGGAACTGCGCGACGATGCAGTCCAGGCCTTGCTGGCTGGCCTGCTCCGGGGTCTTGCCGACCACCACCACCTCCGGGTCGGTAAAGCACACGGCGGCGATCGCTGCCGGCTCGAAGCGTCGGGCTTTGCCGGCGATGATCTCGGCCACCATTTCGCCCTGGGCCATGGCCCGGTGCGCCAGCATCGGTTCGCCAGCGACATCGCCGATGGCCCAGACGTTGTGCATGCTGGTGTGACAGCGCTCGTCGATGGCAATGGCGGCGCCGTTCATCTTCAGGTCCAGGCATTCCAGGTTGAAGCCTTTGGTGCGTGGTCGGCGGCCCACGGCCACCAGCACCTGGTCGGCCTCAAGGCGCAGTTGCCCACCCTTGCCGTCGCTGGCCAACAGGCAGCCATTTTCGTAGCCCTCGACGCTGTGGCCCAGGTGCAAAGCGATGCCCAGCTTCTTCAGCGACTCGGCCACCGGCGCGGTCAGCTCGCTGTCGTAGGTCGGCAGGATGCGCTCGCGCGCTTCCACCACACTGACCTGTGCACCCAACTTGCGGTAGGCAATGCCCAGCTCCAGGCCGATATAGCCGCCGCCTACCACCACCAGGTGTTGCGGCAGGGTTTTCGGTGCCAGGGCTTCGGTAGAGGAAATCACCGGCCCGCCCAGCGGCAGCATCGGCAGTTCGACACTGCTGGAACCGGTCGCCAGCAACAGATGCTCGCACTGGATACGCTGGCCATCGACCTCGACCTGCTTGCCGTCCAGTACCTTGGCCCAGCCATGCACCACTTTCACCCCGTGCTTTTTCAGCAGTGCTGCAACACCTGTGGTCAGGCGGTCGACAATGCCGTCCTTCCAGGCGACGCTCTGGCCGATGTCCAGGCGCGGCGACGCCACGCTGATGCCCAGCGGCGAGGGTTCGGTAAAACGTGAGGCCTGGTGGAATTGCTCGGCCACGTGGATCAGCGCCTTGGAGGGGATGCAGCCGATGTTCAGGCAAGTGCCGCCCAGTGCCTGGCCTTCCACCAGTACGGTAGGAATGCCCAGTTGCCCGGCGCGAATGGCTGCTACATAGCCGCCTGGGCCGCCGCCGATGATCAGCAGGGTAGTCTGGATAATCTGTTGCATGCTCACTCCACGAACAGGCAGGCGGGTTGTTCGAGCAGGCCGCGCACGGCCTGGATGAACAGCGCGGCGTCCATGCCATCGACCACGCGGTGGTCGAACGAGCTGGACAGGTTCATCATCTTGCGCACGACGATCTGGCCATCGATCACCACGGGCCGTTCAACCATTCGGTTAACGCCGATGATCGCCACCTCCGGGGTGTTGACCACCGGCGTGCTGACAATGCCGCCCAACGCGCCGAGGCTGGTGAGGGTGATGGTCGAGCCGGACAGCTCCTCGCGGCTGGCCTTGTTGCTGCGCGCTGCGTTGGCCAGGCGCGAAATCTCGCTGGCGTTGGTCCACAGGCTGCCTGCTTCGGCGTGGCGCAGCACCGGTACCATCAGGCCGTTGTCGCCCTGCGTGGCGATGCCGACATGCACCGCCCCATGGCGGGTGATGATTTGCGCTTCGTCGTCGTAGGTAGCGTTGATCTGGGGGAAGTCCCGCAGGGCCACGACCAGGGCGCGCACCAGGAATGGCAGCAAGGTCAGTTTGCCGCGGCTGTCGCCGTGCTTACTGTTGAGCTGTTGGCGCAGGGCCTCCAGGGCGGTGACGTCGATTTCTTCCACGTAGCTGAAATGTGCGACGCGGCGCTTGGCGTCCTGCATGCGCTGGGCGATCTTGCGGCGCAGGCCGATAACCTGCACCTGTTCACTGTCAGTGCGCTTGGCATAGCCATTCGGTGCCTGGCCGGCACTGCTTTGCGGTTTGCTCATGAAGGCGTCGAGGTCTTCGTGCAGGATGCGCCCGGCTGGGCCGCTGCCGTGCACGTAGCGCAACTCGATACCCGCATCCAGGGCGCGCTTGCGCACGGCTGGCGACGCCAGCGGCTTGTCGCCCGGCTGACGTGGCACGATGGGCGCGGCCTCGTGGCTGGCCGGGGGCTGGCAGGCAGCCAGTTTCACCTCTTTCTGCGGCTCTGGCTTGGCCGCCGCAGGGGCAGCCGGGGTTTCGACCTGTTTGGCCTGAGGCACATCCACATGGTTGCCGCTGCCTTCCACCTCGATGCGGATCAGCTCGCTGCCGACCGCCATCACCTCCCCGGGCTGACCACCCAGGGCCAGTACCTTGCCGCTGACCGGCGAGGGGATTTCCACGGTGGCCTTGTCGGTCATGACGTCGGCCACCACCTGGTCCTCGGCGATGATGTCGCCGACCTTGACGAACCATTCCACCAACTCGACCTGCGCGATGCCTTCGCCAATGTCTGGCATCTTGATGACGTGCGTGCCCATTCAGACCTCCATGACCTTTTTCAATGCCGCACCTACCCGCGAAGGGCCTGGGAAGTAAGCCCATTCCTGTGCGTGAGGGTAGGGGGTGTCCCAGCCGGTGACGCGCTCGATCGGCGCCTCCAGGTGGTGGAAGCAGTGCTCCTGCACCAGCGACACCAGCTCGGCACCGAAGCCGCAAGTGCGGGTGGCCTCGTGCACCACCACGCAACGGCCGGTCTTTTTCACCGACTCGACGATGGTGTCCAGGTCTAGCGGCCACAGGCTGCGCAGGTCGATCACCTCGGCGTCGACGCCGCTTTCTTCGGCGGCCACCTGGGCCACGTACACCGTGGTGCCGTAAGTCAGTACGGTCACGTCATTGCCAGGGCGGGTAATGGCGGCCTTGTCCAGCGGTACTGTGTAATAGCCGTCGGGCACGGCGCTGTGCGGGTGCTTCGACCACGGTGTTACAGGGCGGTCGTGGTGGCCATCGAACGGGCCGTTGTACAGGCGTTTGGGCTCCAGGAAGATTACCGGGTCATCGCATTCGATCGAGGCAATCAGCAGGCCTTTGGCGTCATACGGGTTGGACGGCATGACGGTGCGCAGGCCGCACACCTGGGTGAACATCGCTTCGGGGCTCTGGCTGTGGGTCTGTCCGCCATAGATACCGCCGCCGCAGGGCATGCGCAGGGTCAGCGGGGCGATGAATTCGCCGGCTGAACGGTAACGCAGGCGGGCCATTTCCGAGACGATCTGGTCGGAGGCCGGGTAGAAGTAGTCGGCGAACTGGATTTCCACCACCGGGCGCAGGCCGTAGGCACCCATGCCTACGGCGGTGCCGACGATGCCACTTTCGGAGATGGGTGCGTCGAACACGCGGGACTTGCCGTACTTGCTCTGCAAGCCCTCGGTGCAGCGGAACACGCCGCCGAAGTAACCGACGTCCTGGCCGTACACCACTACATTGTCGTCGCGCTCAAGCATGACATCCATGGCCGAGCGCAGGGCCTGGATCATGGTCATGGTAGTGGTGGCCATGGCGGTTTCCGGGTTGATGCTGTTGTTATGGTCGTTCATCTCAAACCCCCAGTTCCTGGCGCTGTCGGCGCAGGTGGTCGGGCATTTCCTTGTACACGTCCTCGAACATCGAGGCGGCGCTCGGGATGTGACCGTTGGCCAGGGTGCCGTACTGCTCGGCCTCCTTCTGCGCGGCAATCACCGCGGCTTCGAACTCGGCCGTGGTGGCCTGGTGTTCTTCCTCGGACCAGTGGCCGATCTTGATCAGGTGCTGCTTCAGGCGGGCGATCGGGTCGCCCAGTGGGAAGTGGCTCCAGTCATCGGCGGGGCGGTACTTGGACGGATCGTCGGAGGTCGAGTGCGGGCCGGCACGGTAGGTGACCCACTCGATCAGGCTTGGGCCCAGGCCGCGGCGGGCGCGTTCGGCGGCCCAGCGCGAGGCGGCGTATACGGCGACGAAGTCGTTGCCGTCAACCCGCAGCGAGGCAATGCCGCAGCCCACGCCACGGCCGGCGAACGTGGTCGACTCGCCACCGGCAATGGCCTGGAAGGTAGAAATCGCCCACTGGTTGTTGACCACATTGAGGATCACCGGGGCGCGGTAAACGTGGGCAAAGGTCAGGGCTGTGTGGAAGTCCGACTCGGCGGTGGCGCCGTCACCGATCCACGCCGAAGCAATCTTGGTATCGCCCTTGATCGCCGACGCCATGGCCCAGCCGACGGCCTGCACGAACTGAGTCGCCAGGTTGCCACTGATGGTGAAGAAGCCGGCTTCGCGTACCGAATACATGATCGGCAGCTGGCGGCCCTTGAGCGGGTCGCGCTCGTTGGACAGCAGCTGGCAGATCATCTCTACCAGCGACACGTCGCGGGCCATCAGGATGCTTTGCTGGCGGTAGGTCGGGAAGCACATGTCGGTGCGGTTCAGCGCCAGCGCCTGGCCACTGCCGATGGCTTCTTCGCCCAGGCTCTGCATGTAGAAAGACATCTTCTTCTGGCGCTGGGCAACCACCATGCGGCTGTCGAAGATCCGCGTCTTGAGCATGGCGCGCATGCCCTGGCGGAGGATTTGCGGGTCGATGTCTTCGGCCCACGGGCCTTGGGCATTGCCTTGCTCATCGAGCACGCGGACCAGGCTGTAGGACAGGTCGGCGGTGTCGGCGGCATCCACATCGACAGGGGGTTTACGGGCTTGACCCGCGTCATTCAGGCGCAGGTAGGAAAAATCGGTCTGGCAGCCTGGCCGGCCGGTGGGCTCGGGCACATGCAAACGCAGGGGGGCGTACTCGTTCATGCTTTTTACGCTCGCTCGGGTATTTGTTTTTGTGAGCTCTGAAGCGGCCGCCGCTGAGTACCGGCTTGTGACTGGTAGGTCAGCGTCATCTACATCTTAGTGGTCCGGCAGGAGAATTTTTCTCTCAAGTTGATTGCCTTTGCCGAGCGGTGCAGATAAACATTCCGCATAAACACAAGAAACCGGTGATTTTGTCTCATGCGCAAACTCGATCGTACCGATATCGGCATTCTCAACAGCCTGCAGGAGAACGCCCGCATCACCAACGCCGAGCTGGCACGCTCGGTAAACCTGTCGCCCACGCCCTGTTTCAACCGGGTGCGGGCCATGGAGGAGCTGGGGGTTATCCGCCAGCAGGTGACCTTGTTGTCACCCGAGGCGCTGGGGTTGGATGTAAACGTGTTCATCCATGTCAGCCTGGAAAAGCAGGTGGAGCAGTCGCTGCACCGTTTCGAGGAAGAAATTGCCGAACGGCCCGAGGTGATGGAGTGCTACCTGATGACCGGGGACCCGGATTACCTGTTGCGGGTACTGCTGCCGAGCATCCAGGCGCTGGAGCGGTTTCTTGACTACCTGACGCGGTTGCCGGGGGTGGCCAATATTCGCTCGAGTTTTGCCTTGAAGCAGGTGCGGTACAAGACCGCCTTGCCACTGCCGGCCAATGGCATGACCTTGCGGGAGTAGAGGCGTGTAAAGGAGGGTGCTTGATATTTTAAACACCCACAGCCTATGTTGTTGTCAGCCTACAACAACAAGGACAAGCGTCATGAGCACTGCTCAGCTCCACGGCATCGATGAAATCGAATGCGTCACCCCCGACCTCAATGGCGTCCCGCGTGGCAAGGTGATGACCGCCGAAGGCTTTCTCGAGGGCCGCCGCCTGCAGATGGCCCGGGGCGTGCTGCTGCAGTGCATCATGGGCGGCTACCCGGCGGCCAGATATTACGGCAGCGACGACGGTGACCTGGCGCTGGTGGCCGAGCGCAACCAGGTCCACCGCCTGCCCTGGAGCAATGACGGCCGCGCCTTGGCCATTTGCGACGCCGTCGAACTGGATGGCCGGCCTTCGGCGCTGTCCACCCGTGGCCAGCTCAAGGCGGTGATCGACCGCTACGCAGCGCTGGGCCTGGCACCGGTGGTGGCGACCGAGCTTGAGTTCTTCGTGTTCGCCCCCAACAGCGACCCGCAGCAACCGTTCCAGCCACCGCTGGGCATCGACGGCCGCCGCGAGTTGGGCCATAGCGCATTTAGCGTCAGCTCCAACAACGGCCTGCGGCCGTTCTTCAAGGAGGTCTACCAGTGCATGGCCGCGCTGGGCCTGCCGCGTGACACCTTCATGCACGAAATGGGCGTCAGCCAGTTCGAGATCAACCTGTTGCACGGCGACCCGTTGCTGCTGGCCGACCAGACCTTCCTGTTCAAGCACCTGCTCAAGGAAGTGGCGCTCAAGCACGGGCTGACGGTGGTCTGCATGGCCAAGCCGCTGGCGCGCACGCCCGGCAGTTCCATGCACATTCACCAGAGCCTGGTCGAGGCTGACAGCGGGCGCAACGTGTTCAGCGACGAGCAAGGCCTGCCGACCGACACCTTCCACCACTTCATCGGTGGGTTGCAGGCGTGCATGGCCGACTTCACCGCGCTGTTCGCGCCCAATGTCAATTCTTACCAACGCCTTTGCCACCCCTATGCCTCGCCGAACAATGCCTGCTGGTCTGAGGACAACCGCGCCGCCGGCTTGCGTATCCCGGCCAGTGCGCCGGTGGCACGGCGGGTGGAAAACCGCCTGCCTGGCGCCGATGCCAACCCGTACCTGGCCATCGCCGCCAGCCTGGCCGCCGGGCTGCACGGCATCGAGCAGCGCTTGCAGCCGTCGCCCGCCATCCAGGGCGAGTTCGAGGTGCCGGAACACCTGACCCTCCCTTGCACCCTGCATGCGGCGCTGGAGCGGCTCAAGCGCAGTGCGCTGGCGCGGGAACTGTTCGGTAGCGAGTTCATCGAAGGCTACATCGCCAGCAAGACCCTGGAGCTGAGCGATTTCTTCGACGAGATCACCCCGTGGGAGCGACGGGTGCTGGCAGCACAGGCCTGATCGCGACACGACCTGCACCGGACGCGCCCCAGCGCCGTTAAATCGCAGTTGGGGGCCTGCGCCAGGTGGTTTTTGCCCTTATGCTGCTAGCACCCCCGCCACCTGACCAAGGGAGCTTCACGGGACCTATGCGAAATATCTGGAAGCCGTTTCAGTCGTTGTATTTCGCCGCGCTGATGATGTTGATCGGCTCGGGCCTGCTTAGTACCTACCTGGCTTTGCGCCTGGCCGCTGATCATGTCGACAGCCTGTGGATTGGTGCGCTGATGGCGGCCAACTACTTCGGCCTGGCGCTGGGTGGCAAAGTCGGACACCGGCTGATCGGCCGGGTCGGGCACATACGCGCCTATGCGACCTGTGCCGGTATCGTCGGTGCGGCGGTGCTCGGCCATGGCCTGACCAACTGGTTGCCGGCCTGGGTCGGGCTGCGCATGATCGTCGGCCTGGGCATGATGTGCCAGTACATGGTGATCGAGAGCTGGCTAAACGAGCAGGCCGATGTGAAGCACCGCGGTGCGGTGTTCAGCGGCTACATGATTGCCTCGTACCTGGGGCTGGTGCTTGGCCAGCTGATCCTGGTAGTACACCCGCAACTCGGGCCTGAGCTGCTGATGCTGGTGGCGATGTGTTTTGCCCTGTGCCTGGTACCGGTGGCGATGACCCGGCGCATTCACCCAGCGCCGTTGCGCCCGGCGCCGATGGAGCCGAAGTTCTTCATCAAGCGGGTGCCGCAGTCGCTCAGCACGGTACTCGGTTCGGGGCTGATAGTAGGCTCGTTCTACGGCCTTGCGCCTTTGTATGCCTCCAGCCAGGGCATGACGACCGAGCAGATCGGTCTGTTCATGGGCAGCTGCATCTTTGCCGGCCTGCTGGTGCAGTGGCCGCTGGGCTGGTTGTCGGACCGTTATGACCGCGCGGTGCTGATCCGTAGTGTGGCGGTGGGCCTGGCACTGGCCGCTGCGCCGCTGGCGATATTGCCCAGTGTGCCGCTGGAGCTGCTGTTCGGCATCGGCTTCCTCATTTCGTTGCTGCAGTTCTGCCTGTATCCGCTGGCGGTGGCGTTTTCCAACGACCACGTGGAAAGCGAGCGGCGGGTGTCGCTGACGGCGATGCTGCTGGTCACCTATGGCGTTGGCGCCTGTATCGGGCCTTTGGCGGCCGGTGTGCTGATGAAGGTGTTGGGGCCGCAGATGCTGTACGCGTTCTTCGTATTCTTCGCGCTGGTGCTGGTGTGGCGTATCCGGCCCAAAGCGGTCACCGGCCTGCACCAGGTGCAGGACGCGCCGCTGGGCCACGTGGCGATGCCGGCGGCAGGTTCGCCATTGTCGGCAGCGCTGGACCCGCGGGTGGATGAGCAGACCGTGCAGGACGTGATGCAGGCGCCGGTGGCGGCGGAAGATACCGAGGATGAAGATAAAGGGGCTGAGCAGCAGGCAGCTGAACCGGAGGAGGTCAGCAAGTCGGTATGAGGCCGGCACAGGAAGGGCACACATGAAAACGCCACCTCGAAAGGTGGCGTTTTTGCATTCAGCCGACGATCAATAGTCGTCTTTGTCGAACCGCCGCGCCTCGCGCTGCAGCTGGTACACAAAGCTCTCGATCTTGCGTTGCGCCTGGCCACTGAGGTTGTGGAAACGTACGCCGGCAAAGGTGGTGTTGATGCGCTCTTCATAATGCAAGTGGCGCAGCTCGACCATGGTGTCAACCAGGCCCAGCGGGTTGCCTGCCTTGAAACGCTCGTACACCTGGCCCAGTTGCAGGCGGTCTTCGACATTGCCGTCGAAGCGCAGCTTGCAGCCAGTGGCCGAGATATCCAGCAGCTTGCCACGCAGGGCGCCGTTACCTTTGAGGTGGGTGCCATCGAGGATGATATCGACCAGCTGCGACAGCTTCAGCGCGGCGCGGAAGGCGTTGCGGCGCTGGTGGTAGGTCATTTCCTCCGGCATGGCACCGCTGTAGCAGCGGTGGCCGTCGACTTCTGTGATCTTCAGCTCGTGATTGCATTCCCAAGCGATGCGCACGCCATCGTGAAAGCCCTCAACGCGGAAATGCTCGCCGTTTTCGATGAATTTCTCACCGTCGCGCGGGATCATCTCGTCCAGTGCCAGGGTGTTGCTTTCCCGGTCCACGTGCACCACATAGCTTTGGAAACGCTGGCTGCGGTCGTGGAACGTGATGATCAGGGGGTCGTGGCTTTCCTGCAGCTGCCGCAAGTTGGCCGCAATCTCCAAGGGGGTGCTCAGCACCTTTGGTGGCTGCGGGGCATCGGATTCATTGAACACGGCTTATCGTTCTCCAGGCAAAAGCGACACACGCAAGTAACGGCATTTTGCCAGTATGTTCCGTGCCTTGATAGAAAAATCAGACTTGGCTGAGGGCGCGTGGCTTGGCCAGCAGCGAAGTGCCCCCTCGGCTGTCGTAGAGCGAGGGTGAATCGCCGCCTTGGAGGATGCGAATCTGATTGCTGGTGACGTGTTGCTGCACCTGGATGATGCGGCCATTGGTCTGATTGACCTGCTGGCATTCATCCATCAGCTGCGACAGCATGTCGAGCCGTTGCAGCAACACCTCGCCATGCTGCGATTGTGCGGCCAGCGCCTGCACACCGCTGCGGTCGGCACTCAGGCCCAGGCTACCGAGCAACTGGCTGCGGCGCTGGCCGTGCTGTTCGAGCAAGATGATCAGCGACTGCTTGCGCGCAAGGATCTGTTCCAGCAGCGGCATGTCGCGGCCATGCAAGGCGATCGCTTCCTGGCGCAGAAGGTCACGCAGTTCCTGCATCGGGGCAATGTCATCTTCCATCAGTTGCAGCAAGGTGGTGTCGTGCATGGCTAACTCTTGGCTTTTCTGGCGTCCGTGAAGTCAGCGCGCCGTAGGGTCAGCGCTGGGCTTCGAAATCAAGCAGTTTGCTGGCGACCCGGCCGGCATCGACCTGGTAGCTGCCGTCGGCGATTGCCTGCTTCAACTCCGCCACACGGGCGCTGTTGACCACTGGCTCGTCGCGCAGCTTGTCGCTGATCTTCTGCAACTGCTGTGCCTCTTGGCTGAGGTGTACCGCTTCTCCGCTGGCGCTGGTGTCTTTCACCGCTTCCTGGCTGGCTGCCGGCTTTTCGGCGCTGCCGGACGCGGTGCTGCCGCGCACGCCGCCCGTGACGGACGGAGAGTTATTCAAACGACTGAAGTCGATGACCATGATCAGAAACCTCTGGGTATTTGGACGCTTGCCTTGTTTTCGGCCAACCCGAAAGAAACTTTAGGCACAAATGCATAGCCGCCTGTCAGCAAGCTCGCGAACCCGTGTTCTGACACAGTTTAGGAAAAGCGGTTCCTCACTGCCAGCGCAATCTGGCGACTGGTCTACATACCGACCTCGACCTGGCCAGGGCCGGTGACCCTGGCCTTGACCACCCGTTTGGAATTCAGGTTGCGTACCCGTATCTGTTCGCTCAGGCCGCCCTTGCTCAGCGCTTCGCCGGGCATGCGCACGCTCAGGCTGCCACTGCGGGCGACGATTACCACCTGGTCACCCTTGCGCACCACCTCGGCCTGTTCCAGGTGCTGCGGGGTGAGTACCTGATCGACCACGGTGCGGCGCAGCATCTTCATGCCCACTGCCTGGTCCAGCTCGGTCAGGAAGCCCTGGCCGAGGGTGCCGACATCGCGCTCGCGCAGGGCCACGTCGCCTTCGCCCACCGTGTTGTCGCGCTTGAGCGGGCGCGTCACCACCACCACGTCGCGGAACAGCCGCACCGTCGCCGGCACGAACACGGTCCACGGCGCTGCGCTATCACAGCGTACCCGCACGGTCACCCGGCCCAGCGGCTGCGCCGGGCTTTCCAGCGAGGCGTCCAGCTGCTGGCTGCACAACGGCATACGCAGGCGCGGGTCCAGCGGGTTGACCTGGATTTCATAGCGGCCGGCAGTCTGGGTGCTGGCGAGGTAATCTTCGACGGTGAATTCAAGAAACCCTTGGGTGACACCGATAAGCTGTTCAGGCAAGGTGAACGCGTCCGCTACAGTGCGCACGCCGGGCACCAGCAGGCACAGCGTGGCCAGCAAGCCAGTCAGCAGGCGCGTCAATCGTCGGAAAAATGTCGTTTTCGTATGCATGACGCTCAAAAAAGCAAAGCCCGTGCCGACTCGCTACCTGAGTTGCAACGAAAGGCTGAAACATTAAGGAGTCTGGCATGGCGGGTGTTATGGATTCGGTCAACCAGCGCACGCAGCTGGTGGGGCAGAATCGCCTGGAACTGCTGCTGTTCCGCCTCAATGGCGAGCAGCTTTACGGCATCAACGTATTCAAGGTCAGGGAGGTGCTGCAGTGCCCGGCGCTGACCCTGCTGCCCAAGGCGCACCCAGTGGTGCGTGGCGTTGCCAACATTCGTGGGGCCACCATCCCGATCCTCGACTTGTCGATGGCCACCGGGTTGCGGCCCCTGCAGGAAGACACGCGCAACAGTTTCGTGATCATCACCGAGTACAACACCAAGACCCAAGGCTTCCTGGTGCACTCGGTGGAGCGCATCGTCAACATGAACTGGGAAGAGATCCATCCGCCACCCAAGGGCACGGGCCGTGATCACTACCTGACCGCGGTCACCCGGGTGGACAACCGCATGGTCGAGATCATCGACGTGGAGAAGGTGCTGGCCGAAGTATCGCCGTCGTCCGAGTCGGTATCGGCCGGGGTGGTCGATGCCGAGGTGCAGGACAAGGCCGTGCTGATGCGGGTGCTGACTGTCGACGACTCGTCGGTGGCACGTAAGCAGGTCAGCCGTTGCCTGCAGACCGTCGGCGTTGAAGTGGTGGCCCTCAACGACGGTCGTCAGGCCCTGAACTACCTGCGCCAGCTGGTGGACGAGGGCAAAAAGCCCGAAGAAGAGTTCCTGATGATGATCTCGGACATTGAAATGCCCGAAATGGACGGCTATACGCTAACGGCAGAAATCCGCAGCGATCCGCGCATGCAAAAATTGCACATCTGCCTGCATACTTCGCTCTCCGGGGTATTTAACCAGGCAATGGTCAAGAAGGTCGGTGCCGATGACTTCCTGGCCAAGTTCAAGCCGGACGACCTGGCCCAACGGGTGGTCGACCGGATCAAGGCAGCGCATTGAAGCAGCCGGGGGCAAGCCCCCCGGCACCAGTGATTGAAAAGAGGCGGCAGTAGTGTCTACGGGTAATTTGGATTTCGAACAGTTCCGGGTCTTCCTGGAAAAAGCCTGTGGCATCTTGCTGGGCGAAAATAAGCAGTACCTGGTGTCCAGCCGTCTCAACAAGCTGATGGAGCAACAGGGCATCAAGAGCCTGGGCGAGTTGGTGCAGCGCATCCAGGCCCAGCCGCGCGGCGGCTTGCGCGAACAGGTGGTCGATGCCATGACCACCAACGAGACCCTGTGGTTTCGGGATACCTACCCGTTCGAGGTGCTGAAGAACAAAGTCATTCCCGAGTTCATCCGCAACAACCCCGGCCAGCGCCTGCGCATGTGGTCGGCGGCCTGTTCGTCGGGCCAGGAGCCGTACTCCATCTCGATGGCCATCGACGAGTTCGAGCGCAGCAACCTCGGGCAGCTGAAGATGGGGGCGCAAATCGTTGCCACCGACCTGTCCGGCACCATGCTGACCAACTGCAAGACCGGTGAGTACGACAGTCTGGCGATTGCCCGCGGTTTGTCGCAGGAGCGTCTGCAGCGCTACTTCGACCCCAAGGGGCCGGGGCGCTGGGCGGTCAAACCGGCGATCCGCAGCCGCGTTGAGTTCCGCTCGTTCAACCTGCTGGACAGCTATGCCAGCCTGGGCAAGTTCGACATCGTGTTCTGCCGCAACGTGCTGATCTACTTCTCCGCGCAGGTGAAGCGGGACATCCTGCTGCGCATCCACAGCACCCTCAAGCCGGGTGGTTACCTGTTCCTTGGTGCTTCGGAGGCGCTGAACGGCTTGCCGGACCATTACCAGATGGTGCAGTGCAGCCCTGGGATCATCTACCAGGCCAAGTAAGGTATGCCTGGAGGTGGGCGGCGTTTGTGAGACCGAGCGCCGCCCGCGCGGCGCTCGATCTTCCAGGCGAAACACGTCTATCGCCAAAAACGTCTATCGCCAAACAATGACGTCAATTTTTTGTTTTGCCGCTTTTGCCGCCCGGCAATTGCCGCTTTCGCTGCCCCAGGCGGAAGGCCTTTGCCGCTTTTCTGGCATCAGTCTGACAGTACGATTCCGCCAAGCCCCATAAACAGGGGCTTCTTCGGGGTTGGCACAGCCCTTGCTATACCAAGCTCAACGAAATTCCGGTCAACCTCCGAAGGTTTCCCCGACATGAGCATCAGTTTCGACAAGGCGCTTGGTATCCACGAAAAGGCTCTGGGCTTCCGCGCCCAGCGCGCTGAGGTGCTGGCCAACAATATCGCCAATGCCGACACGCCCAATTACAAGGCGCGTGACATGGACTTCTCTTCGGTGCTCGCCGCCGAGACCAGCAAGCAGCAAAGCGGGCGCTTCGCCATGGACCGTACCAACAGCCGGCACATCGAAGCCGAAGGCCTCGCCGTCGCGGCTGACGATACCCTCAAGTACCGTACGCCGTTGCAGCCCTCGATCGACCAGAACACCGTGGACGCGCAGATCGAGCAGTCGAACTACACCGAAAACGCCATCGGCTTCCAGGCCAGCTTCACCTTGCTCAACAGTAAATTCAAAGGGCTGGTTTCCGCCCTGCGGGGAGAATGATCATGTCCCTTTCCAGTGTCTTCAACATTGCCGGTAGCGGCATGAGTGCGCAGAACACGCGCCTTAACACCGTGGCTTCCAACATCGCCAACGCCGATACCGTGTCCTCGAGCATCGATCAGACTTACCGCGCCCGCCACCCGGTGTTCGCCACCGCTTTCCAGGATGCGCAAGCCGGCGGCAGCCAGTCGCTGTTCGAAGACCAGGGCGAGGCAGGGCAGGGCGTCCAGGTTAAAGGCATCGTCGAGGATCAGAGCACGCTGGAAGCGCGCTACGAGCCCAGCAACCCTGCGGCCAACAAAGATGGCTACGTGTATTACCCCAACGTGAATGTGGTCGAGGAAATGGCCGATATGATTTCGTCCAGCCGTGCGTTCCAGACCAATGCGGAAATCATGAATACCGCGAAAAGCATGATGCAGAAAGTGCTGACGCTGGGGCAGTGAAAGGGATAGCTCATGACGACTACGACCGATACCACCAGTGCCTCTTCTATCTACTCGCAGTACTCGCTGAAGAGTGATAGCAGCAGCACAACCGGCTCCAGCAGCGAGACGCTGGGCAAGGACACGTTTCTGCAATTGCTGGTAACCCAGCTGCAGAACCAGAACCCGCTCGACCCGCAGGACAACTCGGAATTTGTCGCTCAACTGGCGCAGTTCAGTAGCCTTGAGTCGATGCAAACGCTCAACGATACCGTTGACACCCTGCTTGGCAACTACACCTCCAGCCAAGCTCTGCAGGCCTCCTCGCTTGTCGGTCGCACAGTGATCGCCGAAGGGGACACCGCCACAATCGAAGCAGGTACCGGTCTGAGCGGCCAGGTCGAACTCACTTCGTCGACTTCGTCCATGACGGTCACGGTGTATGACGCCGACGGCGACATTGTGAAGAACATCGACCTCGGCGATCAGAGTGCCGGGACGATCAACTTCACTTGGGATGGCACGGACAACGACGGCGAGGCGGCAGCTGCTGGCACCTACACGTTCAAGGCCGAGGCCACCGTGGACGGTGCCGCCGTTGCACAAACCACGTATCTGCCTTCGGTGGTCAGCAGTGTCACGGTTGGCAGCACCGCAGGTGCGTTCACGCTCAACCTGGCGAATGGCGAGAGCGTTGCGCTTTCGGACGTCAAAACCATCGGATCGTAAGCCGCTCATCGGCACAGGAGTCACGCAATGTCATTCAACATCGGCCTTAGCGGCCTCAATGCTGCAAGCACCAGCCTCAATACCACCGGCAACAACATTGCCAACGTGGGCACTACCGGCTTCAAATCGGCGCGGGCTGAGTTCGGTGATATGTATGCCAACTCGTTGTTCCTGGGGAGTGGGCGCTACAAGGTCGGCAGTGGCGTCAGTACCCAGGCTATTTCGCAGCAGTTCACTCAGGGTAATGTCACTACCACCGGCGCCAGCCTGGACCTTGCCATCAATGGCAACGGGTTCTTCATTACCAGCAACAACGGCTCGAACTCGTACACCCGCGCCGGTGCATTCGGCACTGATAGTTCTGGCAATATCGTCGACGCCAACGGTAATCGCCTGCAAGGGTACGGTGTCAATGCCGATGGTGACTTGGTTTCCGGTGTGTTGACCGATCTCACCGTCAGTACCGCCGCAGTTTCGCCGAAAGCCACCTCGAACCTGACTGAGACCGTCAACCTCAACTCTTCTGATACGGTTCCGTCTGAAAGCCCGTTCGATGCGTCCAATTCGAAAAGCTACAACTACACCTTCGCGACCGATGTCTACGACAGCCAGGGTAACAAGCACAGCCTGAACCAGTATTTCGTGAAGACAGATACGAATGAATGGTCCATGTATGTAACCGTGGATGGCGTGAACCCGGCCGATCCTTCGTCTACCGAGCCCTACAGTGCGGACCTTTCGTTCAGCTCTGCGGGTGCCTTGGTCGGTTCCACCAGTGACGACTTTACGGTCGACAGCCTGGGCAAGCTTACCCTGACGAACTGGGTTCCGGCTTATCAGAATGCGGATGGCGACATGGTTGCCAATGGTGCTTCGCCGGCCTCCGGGGGCATGCTGCTGGATGTTGCGGCAACTACCCAGTACAACACCACATCGGCACAGACCGCCAAGGTGGTGGATGGTTATGCGCCAGGGAGCCTCTCCTCGCTGTCGATCGACGCCGACGGTTATCTGTTCGGGACGTACAGTAACGGCCAGTCCAAGGTGATCGGTCAGGTTGCGCTGGCGAACTTCGCCAACAATCAGGGCCTGACCCCGTCGGGTAGCACCAGCTGGAAAGAGTCCTACGCTTCGGGTGTGCCGGTGATTGGCGCGCCGAACTCGGGTGTGATGGGTGATATCACCGCTGGTGCTCTGGAAGACTCGAACGTGGACCTGACCTCCGAATTGGTCAATCTGATCAAGGCGCAGAGCAACTACCAGGCCAACGCCAAGACGATTTCCACCGAAAGCACCTTGATGCAAACCATCCTCCAGATGACCTGATGAGCCGTGCTATTGGGCTGGTGCTGGCGCTGCTATGCGGGTTGCCTCTGGCAGCTCCGCTGGCGGCACCGGCGCCCTGGTACAAGTACCAAAGCATCAGCACCGGAGTGTTCATTTGCACTCAGGTCGACCCCGGCAAGCATTTCATCCGTTTTGCCGGCCCCTTCCGTAACGCCGCCTGCCGCTAAGCGCCAGGCGGCGTTCTTTCAAGCGTCAACACCTTGCCGCCAATCGGCAAGAGGGTGCCGAATTGCCGGCGCCCCTTCTTGGCTTCCAGCGGAGTCCAGGGTGCCGAACTCCCGTAAATTCGGGGGTTTGACGAGGTGTGAGGTTTTGGCCCGAGACTTGCTAAAGCTAAAACCATTAGAAGTGGCGGCAGTGGTCCGTCGAGGGAGGTGCTAGTGGACAAGATGCTGTACGTGGCCATGACGGGTGCCAGCCAGAACGCGCTGGCACAAAAAGCTCATGCCAACAACCTTGCCAACGTCTCGACCATGGGCTTTCAGCGCGACCTTGAGCAGGCGCGCTCAATGCCGGTGTTCGGCGAGAGCCTGCCTTCGCGCGCTTATGCCATGACCGAGCGGCCGGCCACTGATTTCGATCATGGCCCGCTGGTCGAGACAGGCCGTGAACTGGATGTCGCGGTCGATGGCGATGGCTGGATTGCAGTCCAGGCGGCGGATGGCAGCGAGGCCTACACCCGTACTGGCAGCCTGAATATCGATGCGCTGGGTGTGTTGCGCACCGGCAGTGGTCTGGCTGTGCTGGGCAACGGTGGCCCTATCGCCATTCCGCCCGAGGAAAAGGTCGAAATCGGCCAGGACGGCACCATCAGCATTCGCTCCTTGGGCGAGAGCCCTGCGGTAATGGCGGAAGTGGACCGTATCAAAATGGTCAAACCGGATTTGGCCTCGTTGACCAAGGGTACGGATGGCTTGATCCGCACACGGGACGGCCAGCCAGCCGCGGCGGATGCCACGGTCAAGGTGGTGTCGGGCTTTCAGGAGGGCAGCAATGTCAATGCCGTTGACGAAATGACCTCCATCATGGCGCTGTCCCGGCAGTTTGAGTTGCAGGTCAAAATGATGACCGCAGCGAAAGAAAACGACGAATCCATGGCGCGCGTCCTGCAGATGTGACCCAGGCGGCCCCGATTAAACACCCTGTTCGACACTGACAGCCGCAGGGCTGTTGCGTAAGGAGAATTCAGATGCTTCCGGCTCTTTGGGTCAGCAAGACCGGCCTGGCCGCTCAGGACATGAACCTGACGACCATTTCCAACAACCTGGCTAACGTTTCCACCACGGGTTTCAAGAAAGACCGTGCGGAATTCCAGGACCTCCTTTATCAGATCAAGCGCCAGCCAGGTGCGCAGTCCACCCAGGACAGCGAACTGCCAAGCGGCCTGCAATTGGGCACCGGTGTGCGGATCGTCGGCACGCAGAAAAACTTCACCGCCGGCAGCTTGCAGACCACCGACCAGCCTCTGGATATGGCCATCAATGGTCGCGGTTTTTTCCAGGTGATCCAGCCTGACGGCACCATATCCTACACCCGTGACGGCACGTTCCACCTGGACTCCAACGGCCAGGTTGTCACCGCCAATGGCCTGGCGCTGGAGCCTGCCATCGTGGTGCCCGCAGACGCGCAGACCTTTACCGTGGGTACCGACGGTACTGTCTCGATCACTACCGCGGGCAACGCGGCTGCGCAGGTGATCGGCAACCTGCAGACCGCCGACTTCATCAACCCGGCCGGCCTGCAGGCAATTGGCAACAACCTGTTCCTGGAAACCGCGTCCAGCGGTGCGCCAAACGTCAGCACGCCAGGCCTGAACGGCTTCGGCACGACGTTGCAGAACACCCTGGAAAACTCCAACGTCAGCACGGTCGAGGAGTTGGTCAACATGATTACAACTCAGCGTGCTTACGAGATGAACTCCAAGGTGATTTCTACCGCCGACCAGATGCTGTCGTTCGTTACGCAGAACCTCTGATCCACTGAATCATTCAGTACCCTGAAGTAGCTGTAGCACCGTGAGGTCGTTGTCATGAACCGTTTGTCTGTCCTTTTCGCCGTGGCTGGTGCTTCTGTGTTGGCGGGTTGCATAGCGCCCCCGGCCAAGCCCAACGATCCTTACTACGCTCCGGTGCTTCCGCGCACACCGCTGCCGGCGGCGGCGAACAATGGCTCGATCTATCAGGCCGGTTTCGACCAGAACCTGTACAGCGACCGCAAGGCATTTCGTGTTGGTGACATCATCACCATCACGCTGAACGAGAAGATGGCGGCCAGCAAAAGTGCCAACTCCTCGGTTGGCAAGGACAGCAATACCAGCCTGGGCCTGAGCTCGCTGTTCGGTGGGGGCGTGTCGACCAATAGCCCGTTTGGTAGCGGTTCGCTCAGCCTCGACGCCTCCTACAGCGGCACCCGTGACACCAAAGGTGACGCCAAGGCGGCGCAGGGCAACAGCCTGACCGGTTCAATTACCGTCACCGTGGCCGACGTACTGCCCAACGGGATTCTTTCGGTGCGCGGGGAAAAATGGATGACCCTCAACACCGGTGAGGAACTGGTGCGTATTGCGGGCTTGATCAGGGCCGATGACATCGCAACCGACAACACGGTGTCTTCTACCCGTGTGGCGGATGCGCGCATCACGTATTCAGGAACCGGTTCGTTTGCCGATGCCAGCCAGCCGGGTTGGCTCGACCGGTTCTTCCTGAGCCCTTATTGGCCTTTCTGAGTGCGTATCGCCATGCTCAAGTTCAAACACATGCTGGCCCTTTGTGCGGTGATGTTGTGCGCGTTCGACGCGCACGCCGAGCGCCTGAAGGATATCGCCAGTATTTCCGGCGTGCGCAGCAACCAGCTGATCGGCTATGGCCTGGTGGTCGGCCTCAATGGTACGGGTGACCAGACCACCCAGACGCCATTCACGCTGCAAACCTTCAACAACATGCTGGCGCAGTTCGGTATCAAGGTGCCGAGCGGCACCGGTACCGTGCAGCTCAAGAACGTCGCGGCAGTGTCGATCCATGCCGATCTGCCGCCGTTTGCCAAGCCGGGGCAGGTTGTGGACATCACGGTGTCTTCGATCGGTAACTCGAAGAGCCTGCGTGGCGGCAGTCTGTTGATGACCCCGCTCAAAGGTATCGATGGCAACGTCTACGCCATCGCGCAAGGTAACCTGGTGGTCGGGGGCTTCGATGCCGAGGGGCGTGACGGCTCCAAGATAACGGTCAACGTGCCTTCGGCAGGCCGTATTCCGGGCGGCGCAACCGTAGAGCGTGCCGTGCCGAGCGGTTTCAACCAGGGCAACAGCCTTACGCTGAACCTCAACCGGCCAGATTTCACCACGGCCAAGCGTATTGTCGACAAGGTCAATGACTTGCTCGGACCTGGGGTCGCTCAAGCGGTGGATGGCGGCTCGGTACGCGTCAGTGCACCCATGGACCCAAGTCAGCGTGTCGACTACCTGTCGATTCTCGAGAACCTGGAAATCGACCCGGGCCAGGCCGTGGCCAAGGTCATCATCAACTCGCGCACTGGCACCATCGTCATTGGCCAGAATGTCAAGGTTTCACCGGCTGCGGTCACCCACGGCAGTTTGACCGTGACCATTACCGAAGACCCGATCGTCAGCCAGCCAGGGGCGTTCTCCAACGGCCAAACCGCCGTGGTACCGCGCTCGCGCGTGAATGCCGAGCAGGAAGCCAAGCCAATGTTCAAGTTTGGCCCCGGTACCACCCTGGATGAAATCGTCCGGGCAGTGAACCAGGTGGGGGCTGCGCCTGGCGACCTGATGGCAATTCTCGAAGCACTCAAGCAGGCCGGCGCTTTGCAGGCCGACCTTATCGTGATCTGAGGCCGGGTGACATGGACCAGTACTGGAGCGCTTGCTCATGAAAACGGTGGACACCGGCGCCTACACCGACCTCAACCGGCTCAACGCCTTGAAAGTGGGTGATCGCGATAGCGAAGCCAACCTGCGCAAGGTTGCGCAGGAGTTCGAGTCGCTGTTCGTCAGTGAGATGCTCAAGTCCATGCGTGCTGCCAACAACGTGCTGGCCAAGGACAATCCGCTCAATACCGAGACCACCAAGCAGTACCAGGAAATGTATGACCAGCAGTTGTCGGTCAGTTTGTCCAAGCAAGGTGGAGGGATCGGCCTGCAGGATGTCCTGATGCGCCAATTGTCCAAAGGCACATCAGCGCGGCCAGGCGCCAACCCGTTCAATCGCCCGGCCGCTGGCGGACATGCCCTTGGTGCGGTGCGCGATACAGCAGTGGAAGGGCAGGCCTCGGCTGAACCTCGCAGTGACGTGGCCATGCTTAACCAACGACGTCTTTCACTGCCGGGCAAACTCGCTGACCGTCTGCTGGCCGGGATCGTGCCGGGGGCTGGAGCCAGTGCGCCAGCCGAAAGCCTGCGTCGTGCCGGCGGTACTGCGACGGCCATTGCGGGGGGTGATGGCGGATACGGTGACTGGACTCGCTCGCCGGCCTTTGCGGAGCTTTTGGCGGGCGGTCAGCGCAGTACCGTGCAAGTGCCGCTGGCACCTGGCAAAAGCGCCTTCGCCAGCGCTGACGAGTTTGTCGCCACCTTGCTGCCCATGGCCCAGGATGCTGCACAGCGTATAGGCGTCGACCCCAAAATGCTGGTGGCCCAGGCAGCCCTGGAGACAGGCTGGGGCAAGTCGATCTTGCGCCAGGGAAATGGCAGCAGCAGCTACAACCTCTTCAATATCAAGGCCACGGGTAGCTGGCAGGGTGACCAGGCCAGGGCAGTCACCAGCGAGTTTCGCGATGGCCAGATGGTCAAGGAGTCAGCGGCATTCCGTGCCTATGGCTCCTACAGCGAAAGTTTCCATGACCTGGCCAGCCTGTTGCTGAACAACGATCGCTATCAAGATGTGGTGAAGTCTGCCGATAACCCGGAACAGTTTGCCAGTGAGTTGCAGAAGGCTGGCTACGCCACCGATCCGAACTATGCGCGGAAGATTACCGCCATCGCCCGGCAGCTCGACAAATACCAGCAATTTGCAGCCAACGGCAATCAAACGACTTTATAAGGCTTGAAGTATGTCGAATCTGATCTCTATAGGGCTTTCCGGCTTGTCGGTCAGCCAAAGTGCATTGGCGACTACCGGTAACAACATCACCAACGTGGCGACGTCGGGTTATTCGCGCCAGCAAACGGTGAATTCGGCAGGGGCCTTGCAAAGCATTGGTGGGGCCGGTTATGTCGGAAGTGGCACTACGCTGTCGGAGGTCCGCCGCATCTACAGCGAGTTCCTGCAGCGACAGGTCAACTCCAGCACTTCGCTCAGTTCGGAGGCCAGCACCTACGCCTCGCAGGTCTCCTCGCTTGATTCCTTGCTTTCGGACAGCACCACCGGCATTACCAGTGTGCTCTCGTCCTTCTTCAGTGCCTTGCAGACTGCGTCCTCAGCGCCAAGCGACACCGCATCGCGCCAGCTGTTGATGACCTCGGCACAAACCCTGAGCAATCGATTCAATTCGATCGCTTCGCAGATGACTCAGCAGAACAGCAGCATCAATGGGCAGTTGACCACTTTGACGGGGCAGGTCAATTCAATTACCTCGTCGATTGCAAAACTCAACCAGCAGATCGTTGCCCTCTCGGCCAATGGCACGCAGCCGAACAGCTTGCTGGATGCGCGTGACGAGGCCGTCCGCCAACTGAACGAGCTGGTTGGCGTCACCGTACAAGAGACCAATGGCAGCTATGACGTTTTCCTGGGTACCGGCCAAGCGTTGGTGACGGGTAATACTTCAAATGCCCTGTCGGCCCAGGCGAGCACCACTGATCCCTCCCAGTACAGCCTTGTCATCCACTATCAGAACTACAGCACTGACGTGACGTCGGTTGCCAGCGGGGGCGAGATCGGCGGTCTGCTGCGCTATCGCGAGGACGTGCTCAACCCTGCGCTCAACGAGCTGGGGCGTATGGCCATTGTGGTCAGTGATACTGTCAACAGCCAGCTGGGCCAGGGGCTGGACCTGAATGGCGATTTTGGCTCGATGTTGTTTTCCAGCATCAACAGCGCCGCCGCGATCAGTCAGCGGAGCCTGGCCTCGGCCAGCAACAGCGCAGGTTCTGGCAACCTGGACGTCACCATCGAAGACTCCAGTGTGCTGACGGCGTACAACTACGAGGTCAAATTCACCAGCGACACAGACTACACGGTGACGCGCTCGGACGGCACCAGCATGGGGTCGTTCAGCCTTGATGATGACCCGGCGCCGGTCATCGATGGTTTCAGCTTGGCACTCAATGGCGGCGGCCTGGCGCAGGGTGACAGCTTCAAGGTGATTCCTACCAAGACCGGTGCCACCAACATCGCCACGGTCATGACGGACTACAACAAGCTGGCCTTCGCCGGCGCGCTGGGTGGTGTGGCGGGGTCGAGCAACAGTGGCACCGGAACGTTCAGCCTGCCGAACCTGACCAGCGAGCTGGACATCTACGGTGGCACTGAGCTGGCGCAGCAGCAAAGCGGTATCGAAAATGCCAGCCCCGTAAAACTGGTGTTTGGCAGCGCCAGCGCCGGCACCCAAGGCTATACCGTCTATAACGCCCAGGGTGTGAGTATTGGCAGCGGGACCATCGTGCCGAACCAGGACAATACCCTCAGCATCACCGTCCCGATGCTCGATGATGACGGCAACGCCATGACCGATGCCGACGGCAACGCCATGACCTATAGCTTCGAAATGACGGTGAGCGGGTCGCCTGCGACCAATGATACCTACAGCGTGTCCTTCAACAGTGCCGGCACCACTGACAATCGCAACGCCCAGAGTGTGCTGGCGCTGCAAACCTCGAATACCGTCGGCGTCGGCGGCACGAACACCGGCATGAGTATCACGAGTGTCTATGCAACGCTGGTAGAGGGTGTCGGGGCGTTGTCCAGCCAGGCATCGATTGATTCCACGGCAACCACTGCGGTACTGACGTCTGCCACTGACAGCCGTGATTCGTTATCCGGCGTGAGCCTGGATGAAGAGGCCGCCGGTCTGGTCAAGTTCCAGCAGTACTACACCGCCTCGTCGCAGATCATCAAAGCGGCGCAGCAAATTTTCCAAACTCTGATCAGCAGTCTGTAAGGAGGGCGATCATGCGTATTTCTACTGGCCAGTACTTTGCCAACAGCACGACCAGCTACTCCAAGGCGTTTGCCTCGGTCACCAAGACCCAGGAGCAGATTTCGTCGGGGACGCGTATCCAGACCGCAGCGGATGACCCCGTCGGCGCTGCCAAGCTGCTCAAGCTGCAGCAGCAGAGCGCCATGCTAGATCAGTACAGCGGCAATATCACCACCATCAACAACGCGTTGAACAACGAAGAGTCGATTCTGAGCAGTGTGACCGACTCGTTGCAGCGCGCGCGTGAGTTGGCGTTGCGTGCAGGCAGTGGTGGGTTGTCCGATGAAGACCGGGCATCCATCGCCGGGGAGATTGGCCAGATCGAAGACACGGTCTTCAGCTTGCTCAACAGTAAGGACTCCAACGGCAATTACATCTTTGCCGGGTCCAAGAGCACGACTCAGCCTTATGTACGCAACAGCGACGGCACCTATACCTATCAGGGGGATCAGACACAGCTCAGCCTGCAAGTCTCCGACACCCTGAGCATTGCTACCAATGACACCGGCTACAGCATCTTCGAGCAGGCCACCAATGTTTCCCGCACCCAGACGGCACAAGTCACGCCTGCTCCAGACAGCGGCGTGCTGACGCTGTCTGCGGGCACCTTGACCTCGGCGCGCAGCTACAACAGCACCTTTACATCGGGTGAGCCCTACACCGTCACGTTCACCAGCAGCACCGAGTTCACCGTGACCGATGGGGCAGGTAATGATGTCACCTCCGAGACCAGCACGGGCGGCATCATTGACCCGGATGACGAGGCGGGTACAGCGTTCACCTTCCGCGGTGTGGAATACGCGGTTAACGTGACGCTGGATGAAGAGCAGGCGGCAGATGCCGATAACCTGGTCAGCCAGTACAGCTTCAATCTGTCCAGTGTCCCGGACAGCATCACGTCCTCGCGCCTGCCGAGCAATACTTCGACCGCGCAGGTTACCGGTGGCAGCGTGACCGATGCCCAGGCATACGCGGCGGGTTTCCCTGATGGGGGGGCGGTCATCAAGTTCACCAGTGACACGGCCTATGAGGTCTATGCTGCACCGCTTAGCGAGTCCAGCAAGGTCATCGGTCAAGGCACGTTGACCGGTTCCACGGTTACGGTCGCGGGGGTTACGTTGAATGTGGCGGGTACGCCGGCGGCAGGCGACCAGTTCAATATTTCGGCTGATTCGCACGAGAACCAGAACGTTCTCAATACCCTCGCCACATTGAAGAATGCGCTGAACACACCCACATCCGATGGCGCTACCTCGTTGTCCATCACCAATGCGGTGGCGTCTGCTATCGGCAACCTCGACTCGGCAAGCGATCAGATCGACATCGTCCGTGGCTCGATCGGTGCACGTGGCAATGCCCTGGAAATCCAGTCGACTGAAAATTCCAGCCTGGGCCTGGTCAACGCCGCTACCCAATCGACCATCGCAGACACCGACATGGCTGAAGCCAGCGTTCAGCTGACCTTGCAGCAAACCATGCTGCAAGCCGCTCAGCTTGCGTTTTCACGCATCTCGCAACTCAGCCTGTTCGACAAGCTCTAACCATCAGGGCCGGGTCGAGTCGCTGCCTTTTTCATTTAAAAGCAGCGCTCGATTCGGCTTTTTTGTATCTTAGTGTTCGGATGTGACGTCCCATTTTCAGTTGTGACCCACGGGTCAAAACGCGCATCTTCACTGTAACGTGCAGGCTGGCTCAGGCTGCGGGTGTATTGTGGCTTGTGCCAGCCCCGGTTAATGTGGCCAGTTTTTCAGGCACCCCTCGGTTCAGGCGAGCGGTGATCATCAGCTATTCAGTATTGGGAAGCCAGAATGATTGGCATTAAAAGCATAGCGAGCTACGTGCCCTCAGCCGGCCTTGATAATTACGCCCAAGGTGCAAAATTCGGCAAGGATGATGCCTTCATCCTAGGCAAGATCGGCTCGGCTTTCCTGCCGCGCAAGGATGATGACCAGGAAACCTCCGACCTGTGTGTCGAGGCAGTCAAAAACCTGTTCGCGAATAACCCGCAGTTGAACCCGGATTCTATCGATGCGCTGATCGTCGTTACCCAGAACGGCGATGAAGAGGGGCTGCCACACACCTCTGCAATTGTGCAAAGCAAGCTTGGCTTGCCTACGACCATTGCGGCATTCGACATCTCGCTGGGTTGCTCGGGCTACGTTTACGGCCTGTATGCGATGAAGGGTTTCATGGAGGCGGCGGGCCTGAAGAACGGCTTGCTGATCACGGCTGACCCTTATTCGAAGATTGTCGACCCTGAAGACCGCAATACCACCATGCTGTTTGGCGATGCCGCCACAGCCACCTGGATGGGCGAAGACCCTGCCTGGGTACTCGGCAAGTCGAAATTCGGCACTGATGGCTCCGGGGCTCCGCATCTCAAGGTTTCCGATGGCACCTTCTTCATGAATGGCCGCCAGGTATTCAACTTTGCATTGGTCAAAGTTCCGGCGCATTTGCAGGAGCTGCTGGGCGACTCTAATCTGCAGGCCAGCGATATCGATGCCTTCTGCATCCACCAAGGCAGTGCGGCTATTGTTGATGCCGTGGCGCGGCGCTTCGACGAAGAGCAGCCGGAGAAGTTCGTCAAGGATATGGTCGAGACCGGGAATACCGTGTCCTCGAGCATTGCCTTGCTGCTGGAAAAGCACATGTTCGACTCGAGCTGGAATCGCGTAGCGATCAGTGGGTTTGGCGTGGGGCTGTCGTGGGGGTCGGCCATTATCGAGCGTCGTGGCTGAGCGTTCCCGTGGTCATGGAAAAACCGCTCAGCCGAGCGGTTTTTTTTCGGCTGTAACTTGCCTGTAGGCGGCACTTCTTTATTGCGCTCAGCTTGGTTTGGCCCTCTTTTTGCAATAAGGGGTTAGCTGTCAACAATGCGTCTTTCAGTAGAGATGCGAACAGTTAAGCACATGCATGCGAGGGCCAAGTATCCTCGCTTCAGCCATTCTTGCCGAGGTTTTAAATGACTGGGAATCCATCGTCCGCTTATGAGGCGAGCTTCGCCCATGCGCAAAAGATGCATGGTGACGGCTACGTCGATGAAGCGATTGCACAATACCGCGTATTGGCTGATCAGCAGCCTGACGATTTGGCGGTGAAGGTTGCGCTGGGTTCGGCGCTTCTTCAGCAAGGGCATGACTTCCTGGCCGAGCCTTATCTGCGAGAGGCCTGGGAGGGTGCGCCGCAGGACATGGCGGCCAATTTCTTCTGGGGGCAATTGCTGAACCGTCGTGGTGAGCATGCTGCGGCTCGTGACTGCTTCTTGACCACTGTTGCTTTTGAGCCGCGCCATGCTCCCGCTCGCCGTTCTCTGGCGACTCTGGCCCTGTATGCCGGTGATCTGGACGAGGCTTACCACTGGATTGGTAGCCTGTCGGCTTATCAACCCAAAGGCGATATCAGTGCTGTGAGTGCGCAGTTGGAAATGCTGCTGAACAAGCGCAGTGCGGGCAGTGAATATTATTGCGGTAGTGCCGTGGTGTTCTCTCGTTCCAGTAAGTCGGCCGAAGGCCCACCTGGCGAGCGTGAACTGCTGGAACTTAATCCAGAACGCGTCGACGGTATATTGGCGCATTGTGGTTGGTCGCGCATTGAACCGGGCACGCTGAATCTTTCGCTGCAGTTCGACTTCGATGATGTTGCTCAGGCTGTCGCACCTGCGTTCTATGAGGCGGGCGCGGAAGTGGTGTATCCACAAGGTTACGAGCACATCCCAAAGGCGCGGGTCGGGTACTGGTATTACACCGGTTATGTACACTATCAGGGTAAGCATGTACCCGTATTGTTCCGTCGAGCGGTGACGCCCAACAGTGCTGATGTGATCGAAGTATTTGCCGAGTGCGCTGTGCGCGAAACGCTCGCTGTCGGCGATGGTGCCAAGGTATTGTGCTACTTCGCTACACCGGGCGTGCCAGTAAAAGATGATAAATGGCTGGCGTGTTTGCTTGAGGTCTATGCGATCTTCTTTGCCCAAGCTCAGCAATTTGGTCGTAAGCGGGAGCTCTATCAGGGGCATGAAGGCTGGAGCATGCCGGGGCAGCGGCCGACACTTCATCGTGTCGAAAAGTATGCCCTCAGTCGCTGGCTGAGCCCGCAGGCCCGGGTGCTTGATATTGGTTGCAACATTGGTTGTTTCGGGATCGAAGTATCAAAAAGTGTCGGCAGCTATGTCGGGTTCGACATCAATGAATCGCTGGTGCAGATCGGTCAGCGCCTGGCGAGCTATCACGCCGCGGATAATTGCGAGTTCCTGACCGCTTCGTTTGAAGACTACCGTAACAGTAACCCAGGCAAGTTCGACCTGATTTTCTCGTTTGCCGTGCACGTGTGGATCGGTAAGCCTATGGCTAGCTATGTGGCTGACCTGAAGGACATGCTGGAGCCTGGCGGTATCGTGGTGATCGAGAGCAACGATCTGGTGCGCAACGATGCCCAATTCTTTACCAATATGGCTGCGTTCTACGAGCAAGGCTTTTTCCTGCTCTACAAGGGCAGGCTGCAGGACGACGGTGTGATCAACCGCGGGTTCTGCGTCTTCAAACGTCTGGACTGACAGGTAGTAAGCGGCCCCCGTAGGCGGGGGCCGTTTAATCGCCGATCGTCAGGCGATGATGTGCTCAGCCTTGAGCATTCGTACCACTTCGGCGATGGCCGCTTCCCAGTCCAGCAATTCACGGTTACGAATCATCTCCACGCTGGGGTACCAGTAGCTGCGACCCGGCTTGATGCCCCAGCGCCAGCTCGGGTTGGTGGGGAGCAAGACGAAGGTGCGCACGCCGAGGGCGCCAGCTAAGTGGACGGTGGTGTTGTCGATACTCACCACGGCATCCAATGCGCTGATCTGCGAGGCTTGCTTGTCCATGTCAAGGCGGGCGTCGATGCGAGGATCATGGTGTAACGGGACACCGTGTCGTGCTGCCTCCTCGCGTTCGGATGCGCAGGTGTCGTACTGCAGGTCAATCAGTTGCACATCCGTGCATGCAGCCAATTGGGCCAGATGTTTGAATGCAATCAATCGGCTTTGCATCTCAGTGAACAGCGTTTTCCCGCCGCGCCACGAAACCCCAATCAGGCGCTTGCCGGGGAACAGCTTGCGATAGTCATCCCGAAGCATTTGTGTCTCTTGAGGGTCTGCTTTCAGGTAGCTCTGCTGTCGGGGGAAGCTGTCCAGCGACTTGCGGAAGATGGATGGCAAGCTGCCGATCGGAATCTGGTAATCGCTCTTCGGCCAGCTTTGCTGGAATATCTTCTTGCCCGCCAGGTCCTGTTCACCCTGTTGTTCCCGGCGCACAAAGTTGATGTGGGGGAAGCTGCGTTTGAACAGTGTGTCGAGCCTGGCATAGATCTCGTAGTGCAGGTGCTCGGCCACCTGGTGCAGCTCGCTGAGCATGCTGGCGAACATAATGTGATCGCCAATACCCTGTTCGGCCCAGGCCAGCAGCGTCTTGCCGTTCAATGGTTCGCCTGTCCAGCGCGGGATGGCGAACTCATGGTAGTGCTCGGGCTGCACGGCTGGCCAGCGCCATTCGTAGTACTCCCATCCGGCTTCGAACTCGCCGAGTTTGAGCAGGTTGATTGCGATGTTGTTGTGCGCTGAGGCATGTTCAGGCTCAAGGGCCAGCAGGCGCTTGTAGTAGGGCAGAGACTCGGCGTATCTGCCTAGCTGTTCAAGGGTCACCGCAAGATTGAGCAGTTGCGTGGTGTTGTCGGGTGTCATCTCCAGCCCAAGTTGATAACAGCCTACCGCATCGTGGAATTTTGCTTGCCCGTAGTAGAGCTGGCCCAGCAGCGTCAGGGTCTGCGATTGCTCCTTCGGATGGGTGAAGCGCTCTAGGGCATCGACCAGCAGCAACTCCAGTTCGCTGGTTCTGGCACTGCTCTCCAGTGCCTGATACAGCAGCTTGAAGCGGCGCAAGGTGCGGTGGGCCTCATACCAACGGCGTGCCAGTGCCACATCTGCCTTGAACTGGGCACTTTCATACAGGTGTGGGAAGAGGGTTTTATCCACTCCCTCACTCGGTGCCTGCTGCAACGCCTGCTTAACGTGAGGTGCCGCATCCGCCTCGTTGCCCTGCTCGAAATAGAGATGGGCCAGTTGGGCATGACCTTCGGCCAGATTCGGCGTGATGTGCAACAACTGTTGATAGAGTCGAATCTGCGCTGTGAAATCTTGCTTCTTCTCAGCGAGCTGCAGCTCTTTGCCGATGCGCTTGACCGCTGCGTATTCTGATTGCATGGGCTTCCGGGATCCTGGGCGGGTGTCGGTGTTTTGACTAATCCTGGTGTAAAGCAAGAAGAGGGCCACGCTGTGGCGACAGTGGGGAAATCAGCCTTGTCGAGTGGATGGCGCAGAAAGGCGAAAAAAAAAATTAAAGCCACTGGCCATGACGACGATAACCCTAGTGAAGGTTCTGCGGGGTGCGTTGAACGGCAACCACACCGCTTTAGAACTCCACCCCGTTAGCCCAAATGCAAGGATCTTGTCATGGCTCTTACCGTCAACACCAACATCGCCTCCCTGTCGGTTCAAAAGAACCTGACCAAAGCGTCCGACTCTCTGACTACCTCGATGACCCGTCTGTCGACTGGTCTGCGTATCAACAGTGCCAAGGACGACGCAGCGGGCTCCCAGATTTCCAACCGTCTGACTAGTCAGACCAACGGCTTGAACGTCGCCATCAAGAACGCCCAGGATGCCAACTCCATCGCTACTGCTGCTGAAGGTGCTCTGCAAGAGTCGACCAGCATCCTGCAGCGTATGCGTGAACTGTCCCTGCAGTCGGCTAACGGCTCCAACAGTGCTGAAGACCAAGGTGCACTGAACCAAGAGTTCAAGTCGCTGACCGCCGAACTGACTCGTATCTCCAAGACCACCACCTTCGGTGGCGGTACTTCGGGTATCAACCTGCTGGACGGTACTGCTGGCAACGCCGGTACCCTGACCTTCCAGGTAGGCGCCAACGCCAACGAAACTGTCAGCTTCACCCTGAGCGACATGGGGGCTAGCGCCCTGAAAGGTACTGCGTCGCTGGCCACCCTGTCGGTTAACTCGGTTGTCGCTGCCAAAGGTGACGTTATCACCGCTGGCGGTACCCTCACCATTGGTGGTGTGGACGTCGAGATCGCTTCCAACTCGTCGCTGTCCGACGTGGTTAGCGCCATCAACACCAACATCAGCGGCGTAACTGCTGTTATGAACTCGGCCGGCACCGGTATCATCCTGACTTCGGGTGATGACATTGCTTCGGTAAGCGCAATCGGTGGTTCTACCGCCGTAGCCGCCATCACCACCGCGAGCACCGGTTCTTCGACCGTGCAGAAGCTGAACATCTCCGATGCAGCTTCCGCTCAGATCGCCACCCAGGTCATCGACGGTGCCCTGAAGCAGATCGACACTCAGCGTTCCGCTCTGGGTGCCATCCAGAACCGTCTGGACAGCACCATCACCAACCTGCAGAACGTTGCCGAAAGCGCCACCGCGGCACTGTCGACCATTCAGGACGTGGACTTCGCGGCAGAAACCGCCGAGATGACCAAGCAGCAAACCCTGCAGTCCGCGGCCACTGCAGTACTGGCCCAGGCCAACCAGCTGCCTTCCGCCGTACTGAAGCTGCTGCAATAAGGTTGGCCTGACGGCCGATAGTCGAGAAGGGGCGCATCGCGCCCTTTCTTGCTTTTCGCTTGAGAGGTGTGGTCTATGGACGTGAATCTCAATGTGAACGCTGCCGCAGGCAATGCCGCCAGCGCTCCAACGGTCGGCTCCGTAGCCGGTCGGCAGGCCGCTGCAAGCGCACCTGCAGCAACGCAAAGCGACGCAACTGCATATTCGGCAGACGCGTTGAACCAGGCGGTAGAGGGGCTTCGTTCCCTGGCGCAGGCCTCGCACCGCAATCTCGATTTTTCCATTGACGAAGGCTCCGGGCAGACCGTGGTCAAAGTCATTGCGAGCGAAACCGGTGAGGTCATTCGGCAGATTCCTTCGGAGGTTGCGCTTAAGCTGGCGCAAAACCTGAAAGATGCCGATGGGCTGCTGCTGAACGTCGAGGCCTGAGGACGTGGCGCGGATTTTGTATGCCTACTTCCAAAGGCGTCGGAAATCCGCTGCTGCACAGCGTTGAGCGTCAAATTTTAAGGGAGTCTGAATAATGGGCACTTCCATTAATGGAGTCGGGTCGGGGTACGACATCGACACGATCGTATCGGCCTTGGTCAGCGCGCAAAAAGCGCCAAAGCAAAGCCAGATCGATAAGGCGACTACGTCAGCCAGCACGACGCTGTCGGCTATCGGAACGCTGAAAAGCGCGCTGTCAAAATTCCAGACCGCCATGGAAGACTTGAGCGAAAACAGCTCGTTCACAGGGTTGACCGCCAAATCGTCCAATGAAGAGGCGTTGACAGCCAAGGTGGGTGCCGGTGCTGCCACGGGTACTTACGTTATCAAGACGACTTCGATCGCCACCAGCTCGAAGGTTGCCACGCGTTACATCGATACCGGCACTACGTTCGAGGCTGGGACCCTAAGCGTCAAGCAGGGGTCTGGCGCCGCAACCACCGTCAAGGTGGCCGCTGGGGCTTCGCTGTCGGATATTCGGGACAGCATCAACACCCAGCTGAAATCCAGCGGTATCACGGCCAACATCATTTCCGATTCGGAAGGCCAGCGACTGGTGCTGAGCTCCACCAAGACAGGTGAAGGCACTGACATCAGTATTACCTCCAGCACCGATGCGTTGACGGCGCTGACAATCGATGGTGCGGGTACCCAGGCCTCTGACGATGTCGGCGGTTATGTTGTCGCTCCGGCTGCTGATGCGGTCTACACCATCGACGGTCTGTCGATGAAAAGTGCCACCAACGAGATCACGACGGCAATCAGTGGCGTCGAGTTCACCTTGCTGGAAGATGATACAAAAGCCACGATCACGGTCGATACCAACACCGACGGTTTGAAGGAGTCCATCAACACCTTCGTGGATGCCTACAACACCCTGATGGCGTCGATCAAATCGTTGACCAAGGTGACCTCCACCACGGATGACGATGGTAATGCGACAACCTCGGCTGCGGCGCTGACCAGTGACTCGTCGGTCCGTAATATTGTAAGCGGCCTGCGCAATCAGTTGATCAGCAGCTCAACCGATGGCGGAACGATCAAGTTGCTGTCGCAGCTGGGCGTTTCGACCCAGAACGACGGAACTCTAGCCGTCGATGAGGACAAGCTCGACGCTGCGCTGGAAACAAACGCTGCCTCGGTGGAGGGATTCTTCACGGGGTCGGGTGGCCTGCTGACCCGTATGTCCTCGGCGCTGGATCTGTACGTTGCTGATGACGGTTTGCTGGACAAGCGCACTGACACGTTGAACGACACGCTGTCTGATCTGGCTGAGCAGCAGACCGCACTTGATCGCCGTATCACTAAATACGAAGCGACGATGTACTCCAAGTACAACGCGATGGATACGTTGATCGCACAGCTCAAATCGACGAGCAGTAGCGTGATGACGACCTTGAACGCGTTGAACAACGCCAGCTCTGAGGATTCGTAGGTCGCTGCGGCCCTGGGGTTAAAGAACGGCGCCCTTGGGCCGATACACTTTTCAATGGCGATCATCGCCAAAAATATTTGATAGGGGCAGCGTAATGAACCGTATGGCCGCGCTTCGGCAATACCAGAATGTGAACACCCAGTCGGAAATCCACGGCGCTTCGCCACATCGGTTGATCCAGTTGCTGATGGAAGGCGGCTTGAGCCGTATCGCTCAGGCGCGTGGAAGCATGGAGCGGGGGGAGCACCTGGAAAAAGCCAAGCTGATTACCAAGGCCATGGGGATCGTCGCCGGGCTGCGCGAAAGCCTTGATTTCCAGCAGGGTGGGCAGTTGGCGATGGATTATGCGCGCCTCTATGATTTCATGATGCGTCGTCTGGTTGAGGCAAATCGCTCCAGCGACCCCCGGATTCTGGATGAGGTGACCAGGGTACTGCTAGAGCTGAAGATCGGTTGGGATGGTATCGCTCAGCAGGCAGCGGAGGTGTCATGAGTCAGAATGACGGGGGCGCAGATACCCAGGTCTCAGGTGCCTCCGCGCAGGTGGGGGCTGAGGGTGCGATCTCGGTTTCGCAGCGCGTTAACGCTTCTCGCGTTGCGTTGGCTGATGCGTTGGCCAGGGAAGACTGGGAGGCCGTAAGCGTGCTGGATATCGAGTGCCGGGCATGTGTCGAGGCCGTGTTGAGCGAGCCAAGTCTAGACCGTGCGCAGGTGCAAGCAGATCTGGAAGCGCTGTTGGAAATTTACCGCTCACTGGTTGCGGATGCCAGTCAGGCCCGCCAGGCAATCGCCAGGGAAGTATCCGAGTTCCGGAAGTCAGCCAGCCAGGCCAAGATCTACAATCTCTTTTCTAGCCCCGGTGCTTGAGTGCATCGAGCTCTCCGGTTGAGCGAGCTCGACTGAATTGATCTGCGTCACCGTTCGGTCGGTTTTTTTTGTGAGCGGTGTCCGCTGCCGGGGTATCGGGGCGGCAGCTGCCTCAATTTCGTGAGAGAATTCGCCTGTCGCGCTAAGCTCAAGCCGCTGTCATGGTATACCATCACTGTCAGTCGGCAGCTCATTTGTAAATTTATGTGCGCCATAAATTTGACTACATGAGCCTTTTTGACTTTACTAGTGGCTGTTTTCGAATTTCAGACGTCCGAACACTGACCATTCAGTCGGAATGATGTCGAGCACGCCCCTGCAGGGCGCCGATATGACTAGGGAAGTTGCTATTGCATGTGGCGTGAAACCAAGATTCTGCTGATCGATGACGACAGCGCGCGCCGCCGCGACCTTGCGGTGGTGCTGAACTTCCTCGGCGAAGAAAACCTCGCATGTGCCAGCAATGACTGGCAGCAGGCGGTCGAGCCATTGTCCTCGAGCCGCGAAGTGCTGTGCGTGCTCATCGGCACCGTAAATGCTCCGGGCAACCTTCTTGGGCTGCTTAAGACAGTGGCTACCTGGGATGAGTTCCTTCCGGTTCTGCTTTTAGGTGAAATTTCTTCTGCCGAACTGCCGGAAGACCTTCGCCGCCGGGTGCTCTCCAATCTGGAAATGCCGCCAAGCTACAGCCAACTGCTGGATTCGCTGCACCGTGCCCAGGTTTACCGCGAAATGTACGACCAGGCGCGGGAGCGCGGTCGCCAGCGCGAGCCCAACCTGTTCCGCAGCCTGGTCGGCACCAGCCGGGCCATCCAGCATGTGCGGCAGATGATGCAGCAGGTGGCCGATACCGACGCCAGCGTGCTGATCCTGGGTGAATCGGGCACCGGCAAGGAAGTGGTGGCGCGTAACCTGCACTACCACTCCAAGCGCCGTGAAGCGCCGTTCGTGCCGGTCAACTGCGGTGCAATCCCGGCCGAGCTGCTGGAAAGCGAACTGTTCGGCCATGAGAAAGGCGCCTTTACCGGGGCGATCACCAGCCGTGCCGGGCGTTTCGAGCTGGCCAACGGCGGCACCCTGTTCCTCGACGAAATTGGCGACATGCCGTTGCCGATGCAGGTCAAGCTGCTGCGCGTGCTGCAGGAGCGCACTTTCGAGCGCGTCGGTAGCAACAAGACCCAGAGCATCGACGTGCGCATCATTGCGGCGACCCACAAGAACCTCGAGACCATGATCGAGGACGGCACCTTCCGCGAAGACCTGTACTACCGCCTGAACGTATTCCCCATCGAGATGGCGCCACTGCGTGAGCGGGTAGAAGATATTCCGCTGCTGATGAACGAGCTCATCTCGCGCATGGAGCACGAGAAGCGCGGTTCCATCCGCTTCAACTCGGCGTCGATCATGTCCCTGTGCCGCCACGGCTGGCCGGGCAATGTGCGCGAGCTGGCCAACCTGGTCGAACGCATGGCGATCATGCACCCGTACGGGGTGATCGGTGTGTCCGAGCTGCCGAAGAAATTCCGCTACGTCGATGACGAAGACGAGCAGATGGTGGACAGCCTGCGCAGCGACCTGGAGGAGCGGGTGGCGATCAACGGTCACGCGCCCGACTTCAGCAGCCATGCCATGCTGCCACCGGAAGGCCTCGATCTTAAGGACTACTTGGGTAGCCTGGAGCAGGGGCTGATCCAGCAGGCGCTGGATGATGCCAATGGTATTGTTGCGCGCGCGGCTGAACGTTTGCGTATTCGCCGTACCACCCTGGTGGAGAAAATGCGCAAGTACGGCATGAGCCGCCAAGGCGGTGAGGAGCAGGCGGAGGATTGATGTTTGGGCGGGGTGTTCGCCTGGGGATTTGCGTTTGGGCGGGGATCGAGCGCCGCCCGCGCGGCGCGCGATCTCCCAGGCGCAACAAAACGCACGGCGAACCCTTCTCCGCCCTGACCCAATCCCACATCCAACCCAAATCCCTATCTCCGGCACGTCTATTGCTACACCGCTGGCATCACACCGTTTTTATGACGGTCAGCCACGCGAGAGAGCACGATGCCCCAGGTCGCCCACCTATCCCGAGCCCCCGATCAGCAGGGGCATACCCCGGTCGAGCAGGACAGCCGTCAGGGTATCGAGCACGCCTTCGCCCTGTTCAACCAGGTGTCCAGCCAGCTGAGCCAGTCCTACAGCCTGCTTGAAGCCCGGGTCAGTGAACTCAAGGGCGAGCTGGCCGTGGTCAGCGCCCAGCGCATCGACGAACTCAGCGAAAAGGAGCGCCTGGCCAACCGCCTGCAAAACCTGCTGGACCTGTTGCCTGGCGGCGTGATTGTGATCGATGGCCAAGGCCTTGTGCGCGAAGCCAACCCGGCTGCCTGCGAACTGCTCGGCGAGCCGCTGATCGGTGAGCTTTGGCGCCTGGTGATTGCCCGCAGCTTTGCGCCGCGCAAGGATGACGGTCATGAGGTCTCGCTGCGCGATGGTCGCCGCCTGTCGATCGCCACCCGTTCGCTGGATGCCGAACCCGGCCAACTGGTGCTGCTCAACGACCTGACTGAAACCCGTCGCCTGCAGGACCAGCTGGCGCGCCACGAGCGCCTGTCGTCATTGGGCCGCATGGTCGCTTCGCTGGCGCATCAGATCCGTACACCGTTGTCGGCCGCCATGCTCTACGCCAGCCACCTGGCCGACAGCGAACAACCACTGAGCGCAGAAACCCGCCAACGCTTCGCTGGCACCCTGAAGGAGCGTCTGCACGAACTGGAGCACCAGGTGCGTGACATGCTGGTGTTCGCCCGTGGTGAGTTGCCACTGGGTGACCGAGTTACCCCAAAAGCCTTGTTCCAGGCCCTGCAGCAGGCAGCGCAGGCACATGTGCAAGGCCATGCCGTGCGCTGGCAGTGCGACAGCCATCTGGGTGAACTGCTGTGCAACCGCGACACCCTGGTCGGCGCCTTGCTCAACCTGATCGAGAATGCACTGCAAGCCAGCGATGGCTCGGCGCGCTTGAAAGTGCACCTGTTCCGCCGCGAGCGCACCTTGCACCTGTGCGTGAGTGATGCTGGTAGCGGTATCGACGCCGAGTTGTTGGCGCGCCTGGGTGAGCCGTTCCTGACCACCAAGGCCACGGGCACCGGCCTGGGGCTGGCGGTGGTCCAGGCTGTGGTGCGTGCGCACCAAGGCGTGATCAGCCTGCGTTCGAAAATCGGTCGAGGCACTTGCGTACGGGTGGAGTTGCCGCTGATCGACGGGCAGCTGGCGGAGGGCGCGTAATGGCAATCAATGTGCTGTTGGTCGAGGACGACCGGGTACTGCGCCAGGCGCTGGGCGACACCCTGGAAATCGGCGGCTTTGCCTACCGGGCCGTTGGCTCCGCCGAAGAAGCGCTGGAGGCGGTGCAGGATGACACCTTCAGCCTGGTGGTCAGTGATGTGAACATGCCCGGTATGGACGGGCACCAGTTGCTCAGCCAGTTGCGCCGCCAGCGACCACAGCTGCCAGTGCTGTTGATGACCGCGCACGCCGCCGTCGAGCGTGCGGTCGAGGCCATGCGCCAGGGCGCTGCCGATTACCTGGTCAAGCCGTTCGAGCCCAAGGCGCTGCTCAGCCTCGTCGAGCGGCATGCCGCCGGGCGGGTGACGGGTGAAGAGGGCCCGGTAGCCTGCGAGCCGGCCAGCCGACAGTTGCTGGAGCTGGCCGCGCGGGTGGCGCGCAGTGATTCGACCGTGCTGATTTCCGGGGAGTCCGGTACCGGGAAGGAAGTGCTGGCGCGGTACATTCATCAGCAATCGCCACGGGCAGCGCAGCCATTCGTGGCGATCAACTGCGCGGCGATCCCCGACAACATGCTCGAAGCCACCCTGTTCGGCCACGAGAAGGGCGCGTTCACCGGCGCCATCGCTGCCCAGGCTGGCAAGTTCGAGCAGGCCGAAGGCGGGACCTTGCTGCTGGACGAAATCTCGGAAATGCCCATGGCCTTGCAGGCCAAGCTCCTGCGTGTGCTGCAGGAGCGCGAAGTGGAGCGGGTAGGTGGGCGCAAGCCGATCAGCCTGGATATCCGCGTGCTGGCGACCACCAACCGTGACCTGGCGGGTGAGGTGGCGGCCGGCCGTTTTCGTGAAGACCTGTACTACCGCCTGTCGGTGTTCCCCTTGGCCTGGCAACCGTTGCGTGAGCGCCCGGGCGACATTCTGCAACTGGCCGAGCGCTTGCTGGCGCGACACGTGGCCAAGATGAGGCACGCCCCGGTGCGCCTGTCGCCGCAGGCGCGGGCCTGCCTGCAAGCCTATGCCTGGCCGGGCAACGTTCGCGAGTTGGACAACGCCCTGCAGCGGGCGCTGATCCTGCAGCAGGGCGGGGTGATCGAGGCGGCGGATTTTTGTCTGGCGGGTGCCATTCCATTGTCAGCTGGCATCGAGCCATCACCTGAAGTGGCCGCCGAAGTGGGTGGGCTGGGCGATGACATGCGTCGCCACGAGTACCAGATGATCATCGACACCCTGCGCGCCGAGCGGGGCCGCCGCAAGGAGGCAGCGGAGCGCCTGGGAATCAGCCCGCGCACCTTGCGTTACAAGCTGGCGCAGATGCGTGATGCCGGGTTCGACGTCGAGGCCAGCCTGTTCGGCTGAGGAACAGCGCACTCCGCTGCAGCGCGGTTCCTTGGGGAGATTCCAGGGTTTTTGGCTATGGCATCAGGGTTGCCAGGTGCTCGGCATGGCATCTTCAGCGCTCGATCTCACAGGCGCTGCATCCTTTGTGGCCAACACCTGGGCACACGCTTTAGTTGCCAAGGCTGGCACCTTTGTTGCTTTACGTAGGCTATCCGCCGCAGGCGTGTCAAAAAAATGCGGCCGCAGGAGAGAGAAGGGTCATGAGCCAAGGTGTTGAATTCAATCGTCTGATGTTGGACATGCGGGCCATGCAGGCCGATGCCATGTCGTTGCCAAAGGTTACCGCGGCGCCCGAACTGGCGCCGGGGCAAAGTACCTTTGCCGACATGCTCGGCCAGGCCATTGGCAAGGTGCATGAAACCCAGCAGGCCTCGACCCAGCTGGCCAACGCCTTTGAAATCGGCAAGAGCGGCGTCGACCTGACCGACGTGATGATCGCTTCGCAAAAGGCCAGCGTGTCGATGCAGGCCATGACCCAGGTACGCAACAAGCTGGTCCAGGCGTACCAGGACATCATGCAGATGCCGGTTTGAGGGCGGACGTAAACCATGGCTGAAGCAGTCGTCGAAAACGCCCCCGCCAAGTCTGGTACGCCAGCGGCCAAGCCGCCGCTGTTCGGCATGGCGTTTCTGGAAAACATCGCGCGGATGCCCATGCTGCGGCAGATCGGCCTCATGGTCGGACTGGCGGCCAGCGTGGCGATCGGCTTTGCCGTGGTGCTGTGGTCGCAACAACCCGATTATCGTCCGCTGTACGGCAGCTTGTCGGGCATGGACACCAAGCAGGTCATGGACACCCTGTCCGCTGCCGACATTCCCTACAATGTAGAGCCCAATTCTGGCGCCCTGCTGGTCAAGGCCGACGACCTCTCCCGTGCGCGCCTGAAACTGGCCGCCGCCGGGGTGGCGCCCAGCGACGGCAATGTCGGCTTTGAACTGCTCGACAAGGAGCAGGGCCTGGGCACTAGCCAGTTCATGGAAGCCACCCGCTACCGCCGCAGCCTGGAAGGCGAGCTGGCGCGCACAGTGTCCAGCCTGAACAACGTCAAGGCCGCACGTGTGCACCTGGCCATTCCGAAAAGCTCGGTGTTCGTGCGGGATGAACGCAAGCCAAGCGCCTCGGTACTGGTCGAGCTGTACCCAGGGCGCGCCCTGGAAGCCGGTCAGGTAATGGCCATCGTCAACCTGGTCGCCACCAGCGTGCCGGAACTGGACAAGTCCCAGGTCACCGTGGTCGATCAGAAGGGCAACCTGCTGTCCGAGCAGTTGCAGGATTCTGCCTTGACCGAGGCCGGCAAGCAGTACGACTACAGCCGACGCATGGAAAGCATGCTCACCCAGCGTGTGCGCAACATCCTGCAGCCGGTGCTGGGCAATGACCGCTACAAGGCCGAAGTGTCCGCCGAGCTCGACTTCAGCGCGGTCGAGTCCACCGCCGAACAGTTCAACCCGGACCAGCCGGCACTGCGCAGCGAGCAGTCGGTTGATGAGCAGCGTGCCAGCAGCCAGGGCCCGCAGGGCGTGCCCGGCGCATTGAGCAACCAGCCGCCCGGCGCTGCCTCGGCACCGCAGACCACTGGTGGCGCCGCCACCCCGGCTGCGGCCATTCAGCCTGGCCAACCGCTGGTGGATGCCAACGGCCAGCAGATCATGGACCCGGCCACCGGCCAGCCGATGCTTGCGCCGTATCCGTCAGATAAACGTCAGCAAAGCACCAAGAACTTCGAGCTGGACCGCTCCATCAGCCACACCCGCCAGCAGCAAGGGCGCATGACCCGCCTGTCGGTGGCGGTAGTGGTGGACGACCAGGTCAAGATCGACCCGGCTACCGGCGACACCACCCGGGCACCGTGGGGCGCCGAAGACCTGGCGCGCTTCACCCGCCTGGTGCAGGACGCCGTCGGCTTCGATGCCAGCCGTGGCGACAGCGTGACGGTGATCAACGTGCCGTTCGCCGTCGACCGGGGCGAGGAAATTGCCGAGATCGCCTTCTACCAGCAGCCGTGGTTCTGGGACATCGTCAAGCAGGTGCTGGGCGTGGTGTTCATCCTGGTGCTGGTGTTCGGTGTACTGCGGCCGGTGCTGAACAACATCACAGGGGGCGGCAAGCAGGCTGCCTCGGATAGCGACATGGAGCTGGGCGGCATGATGGGTCTGGATGGCGAACTGGCCAACGACCGCGTCAGCCTGGGTGGCCCGACAAGCATTCTGCTGCCTAGCCCGACCGAGGGTTACGAGGCACAGCTCAACGCAATCAAAGGCCTGGTGGCCGAAGACCCGGGCCGCGTTGCCCAGGTCGTGAAAGAGTGGATCAACGCCGATGAGTGATAACCGAGCCGTTACCGCCAAGCTGAGCCGCGTCGACAAAGCGGCGATCCTCTTGCTGTCGCTGGGCGAGACCGATGCGGCCCAGGTACTGCGCCACATGGGCCCCAAGGAAGTGCAGCGGGTCGGTGTGGCCATGGCGCAGATGGGCAATGTGCACCGTGACCAGGTCGAGCAGGTGATGAGCGAGTTCGTCGAGATCGTCGGTGATCAGACCAGTCTGGGCGTGGGTTCCGACGCGTATATCCGCAAAATGCTCAACCAGGCCTTGGGCGAGGACAAGGCCAACGGCCTGGTCGACCGTATCCTGCTGGGTGGCAACACCAGCGGCCTGGACAGCCTGAAGTGGATGGAGCCGCGCGCCGTGGCCGACGTGATCCGCTACGAGCACCCACAGATCCAGGCCATCGTGGTCGCCTACCTCGACCCGGACCAGGCCGGTGAAGTGCTGAGCAACTTCGACCACAAGGTCCGCCTGGACATCGTCCTGCGTGTTTCATCGCTGAACACGGTGCAGCCGGCTGCATTGAAAGAGCTGAACCAGATCCTCGAGAAGCAGTTCTCGGGCAACTCCAACGCAGCGCGCACTACCCTGGGTGGCATCAAGCGGGCGGCCGACATCATGAACTTCCTCGACAGCTCGGTGGAAGGCGCACTGATGGACGCGATCCGCGAAATCGACAGCGACCTGTCGGAGCAGATCGAAGACCTGATGTTTGTCTTCAACAACCTGGCCGACGTCGACGACCGTGGCATTCAGGCGCTGTTGCGCGAAGTGTCGTCCGACGTGCTGGTGGTGTCGCTCAAGGGCGCCGACGAGCGGGTCAAGGACAAGATCTTCAAGAACATGTCCAAGCGGGCCTCGGAGCTGCTGCGCGACGACCTGGAGGCCAAGGGGCCAGTGCGGGTCAGCGATGTCGAGACGGCGCAGAAGGAAATCCTCACCATCGCCCGGCGCATGGCCGAAGCCGGCGAGATTGTGCTCGGCGGCAAGGGCGCCGAGGAAATGATCTGATCTTATAGCGGCGGCAAGTCCGCCGTTGACCCTGTGGGAGCGGGCTTGCCCGCGAAGCAGGCGCTGCGGTGGATCGCACGGGCGTTGCCCGTGTTCGCGAGCAAGCCTGCTCCCACAGCGTGCGCGCCAGTTCAATCTTTTTGAGCGAGTGTGCATTGGCTGAACATGGATTGAGTACCTGAAAACATGTCCACCAAAGAACATCACCCCAGCGACCTGATCCGCGCCCGCGACCTCGAGGGCGTGGATGTGTGGACGCTGCCCAGCTTCGACCCGGAGCCCGAGCCAGAGCCCGAGCCGGAACCGGAGCCTGAGGTCATCGCGGAAGAAGTAGAGGAAGTGCCGCTGGAAGAAGTCCAGCCGCTGACCTTGGAAGAGCTCGAAGCCATTCGTCAGGAAGCCTACAACGAGGGTTTCGCCACCGGTGAACGCGAGGGCTTCCACAGCACCCAGCTCAAGGTCCGCCAGGAGGCCGAAGAGGCCCTGAAGGCCAAGCTGTCCAGCCTCGAGCGGCTGATGACCAACCTGATGGACCCGATCGCCGAGCAGGACACCCAGATCGAGAAAACCGTCGTCCACCTGGTGGCGCACATGACCCGCCAGGTCATCGGCCGTGAACTGCGCAGCGATTCCAGCCAGATCACCCAGGTGCTGCGCGAGGCGCTTAAGCTGCTGCCGATGGGGGCGGACAATATCCGCATCCACCTCCACCCGCAGGATTTCGAGCTGGCCAAGGCCCTGCGCGAACGCCACGAGGAAAACTGGCGGCTGCTGGAAGACAGCGCGCTGCTGCCGGGGGGCTGCCGCATCGAAACAGCCCACAGCCGCATTGACGCGACCATGGAAACCCGTATCGAAAAGGCCGTGGCACAGCTGTTCGACCAGTTGCACGACCATTCACTGCACCCGGCGGCTCCCGACATGTCGGTAAACCTGGACGCCCCGGTCGAGCCTGCCATGGACAACCCTGATGCGCCTTGACCGCACCAGTTTCGGCAAGCGCCTGGGTAGCTACGCCGAGGCCATCGAGTTGCCAGCGCGGCCCATCGTGGAGGGCCGCCTGTTGCGCATGGTCGGCCTTACCCTGGAGGCCGAAGGCCTGCGCGCCGCTGTCGGCAGCCGCTGCCTGGTCATCAATGACGACAGTTACCACCCGGTGCAGGTCGAAGCCGAAGTCATGGGCTTTGCCGGCCCCAAGGTGTTCCTCATGCCGGTTGGCAGCATTGTCGGCATCGCCCCGGGCGCCCGCGTGGTGCCCCTGGACGACGGTGGCCGCCTGCCCATGGGCATGGGCATGCTCGGCCGGGTGCTCGACGGTGCTGGCCGCGCGCTGGACGGCAAGGGCGGAATGAAGGCCGAGGATTGGGTGCCGATGGACGGCCCGGTGATCAACCCGCTCAACCGCGACCCCATCAGCAAGCCGCTGGATGTGGGTATCCGCAGCATCAACGGCCTGCTCACTGTCGGCCGAGGCCAGCGCCTGGGCCTGTTCGCCGGTACCGGCGTGGGTAAGTCGGTGCTGCTGGGCATGATGACGCGCTTTACTGAAGCCGAGATCATCGTGGTCGGCCTGATTGGTGAGCGGGGCCGGGAAGTGAAGGAGTTCATCGAGCACATCCTGGGTGAGGAGGGGCTCAAGCGCTCGGTGGTGGTCGCATCGCCCGCCGATGATGCGCCGCTGATGCGCCTGCGCGCCGCCATGTACTGCACGCGCATTGCCGAGTACTTCCGCGATAAAGGCAAGAACGTGCTGTTGCTGATGGACTCGCTGACCCGTTTCGCCCAGGCCCAGCGGGAAATTGCCTTGGCCATCGGCGAGCCGCCGGCCACCCGCGGTTATCCACCGTCGGTGTTCGCCAAGCTGCCCAAGCTGGTCGAGCGGGCCGGTAATGGCGAGCCGGGTGGCGGCTCTATCACGGCGTTCTACACGGTGCTGTCGGAAGGTGACGACCAGCAGGACCCGATCGCGGACTCGGCACGGGGCGTGCTCGACGGCCACTTCGTCCTGTCGCGGCGACTGGCTGAGGAGGGCCATTATCCGGCCATCGATATCGAAGCGTCGATCAGCCGGGTCATGCCGCAGGTGGTGGACGCCGACCACTTGCGCCAGGCGCAGAAATTCAAGCAGCTATGGTCGCGCCTGTCGCAAAGCCGCGACCTGATCAGCGTCGGTGCGTATGTGGCGGGCGGTGACCCGGAAACCGACCTGGCCATTGCCTTGCAATCGAAGCTGGTAGCGTTTCTGCGTCAGGGCCTGCATGAGAACGTGGGCATGGCGCAGAGCCGCGATGATCTGGGGGCGATTTTCACGCCCCCGGCAGGCTGATAGGCCATGGCACTGCCCGGACGTGCCGCGCGCCTGGCGCCGGTGGTGGATATGGCCGAGGAGGCCGAGCGCAAGGCGGCGCAGCGCCTTGGCCATTTCCAGCAGCAGGTGGCCACCGCCCAGGCCAAGCTGGCCGAGCTGGAGCGCTACCGCGAGGATTACCAATTGCAGTGGATCAACCGTGGCGGGCAGGGGGTCAATGGCAGCTGGCTGGTCAATTACCAGCGCTTTCTGGGGCAGCTGGAAGCGGCCATGACCCAGCAGCGGCAAAGCCTGGTCTGGCACCAGAACAACCTCAACAACGCCCGAGGCACCTGGCAGCAGGCCTATGCCAGGGTGGAGGGTTTGCGCAAGCTGGTGCAGCGCTACCTGGATGAAGCCCGACGGGCCGAAGACAAGCGTGAGCAGCGGTTGCTGGATGAGCTTTCCCAGCGGTTGCCCCGGCAGAGCCATGTGTAGGGGGTCGTCGCTGGTCTTGCAGCGTTTGTGAGATCGAGCGCCGCCCCCGCGGCGCTCGATCCCCCGGACACCGCAGGCCGCACGGCGAACACTTGCCACCCCCACCATCGCCTGCTAAACCTTAAAGGAGTTGCATCCGCCATCATCGAAGGAATCGCTAGCATGGCAGTCGAGACTGATTTTTCGCAGGACGGGAAAAAGCTGACAATCAAGATCAAGGGGCGCTTCGATTTCGGCAAGCATCAGGAGTTTCGCGACGCTTACGAACGCCAGACCAGCCGGCCAGATTCGGTTGTTGTCGACCTGAGGGACACTACCTACCTGGACAGTTCTGCGCTCGGCATGTTGCTGTTGCTGCGCGACCACGCAGGCGGCGACGAGTCGGATGTGCGGGTGGTGCATGCCAGTTCCGACGTGCGCAAGATCCTCGCCATTTCCAATTTCGAAAAACTCTTCGATATCAGTAGTTGAGCCCCGACATGCCGGCCGAACAGGCTTTGACCGTGCTGGTAGCTGAAGACGGTGCCGCCGACCGCCTGCTGCTGGCGCAGATCGTGCGCCGCCAGGGTCATGAGGTAGTTACCGCAGAAAACGGCGAGCAAGCTGTGGCGCTGTTCGTAGAGCGGCGCCCGCAGTTGGTGCTGCTTGACGCATTGATGCCGGTGATGGACGGTTTCGAAGCGGCGCGGCAGATCAAGGCCCTGGCAGGCGAGGCGCTGGTGCCGATCATTTTCCTCACCTCGCTGAACGAGGAGCAAGGCCTGGTGCGCTGCCTGGAGGCCGGCGGTGATGATTTCATGGCCAAGCCCTACAGCGCGGTGATTCTCGCCGCCAAGATACGGGCCATGGACCGCCTGCGCCGGTTGCAGGCCACCGTGCTGGAGCAGCGCGACCAGATCACCCGGCACCATCACCATCTGCTGAACGAGCAGCGGGTGGCCAAGGCGGTTTTCGACAAGGTCGCACACTCCGGTTGCCTGTCGGCGCCGAACATCCGCTACCTGCAATCGCCCTACGCGCTGTTCAATGGCGACCTGATGCTGGCGGCGTTTACCCCGGCCGGCGACATGCGCGTGCTGCTGGGCGATTTTACCGGGCACGGCTTGCCAGCGGCGGTCGGAGCCATGCCACTGGCCGAGGTGTTCTACGGCATGACCGCCAAGGGCTATGGCATGGCGCAGATCCTGCGCGAGATGAACGCCAAGCTCAAGCGCATCCTGCCGGTGGACATGTTCTGCTGTGCGCTGCTGCTCAACCTCAGCATGCAGCGTGGCTCGGTGGAGGTATGGAACGGCGGCATGCCGGATGGCTACCGGCTGTCAGTAAAGGGCCAGGTGCTGTCGGTGTTGGAGTCGCGGCACCTGCCGCTGGGCATTCTCGCTGCCGAGCGCTTTGATGACAGCACCGAGGTGTTGCCGCTGGCGGCAGGTGAGCGCCTGTTGCTGTTGTCGGACGGGGTGCTCGATACGGCCGACGACGAGGATCGCCTGTTCGGCGTACAGCGGCTGCGTGCAGTGCTGGCCGATAACCGTGAGCCGGCCCAGTTGTTCGATGAGCTGATGCAGGCCCTGGAGCGGTTTGGCGGGCGTCCTCGCGACGATATCAGCTTGTGCGACATCCGCATGTTCAGCGCCGAAGAGCGGGTCCCGGTGCCGATGATCTACGCTGAGAGTGGCCGCTCCAGCCCGCTGGATTGGTCGCTCGGCTTCGAGGTTCGTGGCGAGAGCCTGAAACGCTTCAATCCGGTGCCGTACCTGGTGCAGTTGTTGCAGGAAATTCACGGCCTGCGCACGCGTACAGGCAACCTGCACAGCGTGCTCAGCGAGTTGTATTCCAATGCCCTGGAGCATGGCGTGCTCGGCCTGGACTCGCAGCTGAAAAGCGATGTGCAGGGCTTTGCCAACTACTATCAGGAGCGCGCCCGGCGCCTGGGCGCGCTGACCGATGGTTTTGTAAGCATCAATTTCAAGGTTGAACCGCATGGCGACGGCGGGCGTCTGATGATCGAGGTTCGCGACAGTGGTGCCGGCTTCGATGTGCAGCGTGTACTGGCGCGGCCTCCGCGAGATCAGGGGTTGAGCGGCCGTGGTCTGAACCTGGTGCAGCGGCTGGCCAGTGATGCGCGCTGGAGTGAAGGCGGGCGCTGCGCACATGTGGACTTCGTCTGGTGAGCCAGCGGCTGGCTCGGGCATAATCTGGCTTGATCAAGGAGTGAACAAGTGACTGACATGCATATTGACCACAAGGTACTCCGGGACCTGCGTGAGGTCATGGAAGATGGCTACCTGCAGTTGGTGCAAACTTTTCTGGATGACTCCGAACGGCGTCTGGGGCAGCTGCATGCGGCGAAAAACGCCGAAGAACTCGGCGCGGCTGCCCACAGTTTCAAGGGCAGCAGCAGTAACATGGGGGCGGTTGCCCTCGCAGCGCTGTGCCAGCAGCTGGAAGAAAGTGCCCGGCGGCCCCCGCTGTATGGCATCGAAGACCTCATCAGCCGCATCGACGAGGAGTTCGCTGAAGTGCAGCGCTTTTACCGCGATGAGCAGCAGCGTATATCTGCAGGCTGAACTGTGAGTTGGCGCGAGTCTTGCGTGTCTCTAGCCAGATGATTTTATTGTTTCTGGCGCGGAGACCCCTCGATGCCTGTCGCACCCAACCCTCTATTGCAAGCTAACGCCGCTGCCAACACATCGCGTCCGGCCGCCGTTCAGGCGGACAAACCGCAGCAGGCAGTGGGCGACAAGGGCGACGGCTTTGGCCAGGTGATGGCCCGACAGGGCCGCGACAAGGCTGTGGGGCAGGATGAAAAGGTCGCCCAGGCCAAACCCAAGGACAAACCTGATGTGGTGGCGGGCGGCAAGGAAGACCCGGCCGACGAAACCGCCGTTGCCGATGACGGCAACAAATTGCCAGCGCAAGAGGTGGTCCAGGCTGATACTGGCTTGCTTGATGCCAGCCTGGTGGCCGGCCAGGTCACCGATGCCCAGCCGGGCGCGCAGCTGATCCAGGCCCAGGCCGAGGCGGTGGCGCCGATGCTGCAGGCCGCTACTGCGCAAATCCAGGAGGCGCTACCTGAGGCGCCGCCTGCCGAAGAAGCGTTCGACCCGGAAGCCGACCCTTTAGCCAACCTGCCGACCTTGCGCCTGGCGCTGGAGCACAGTGCCCAGGCCAAGGGTAATACCTCCGCACATGCCCTTGATCCCTCCCAGGCCCAGGGTGAAGATGGGCAGGTGGCCGTCAATACCTTGGCGAATGTGGTCGAGAATGCCGAGGGCGAAAGCGGTGAACCGGGTGACAAGGCCTTTGGCGCCTTGCTCGAAGATGGCTTGAAGGACACCAAGAGCGCCAGCAGCGACACCCGTGTCGACGATTTCGCCAACCGCCTGGCGAGCCTGACCCAGGCGGCCACGGCCAAGACCGCCAACGCCGTGCCGGCCAATGCCAGCCCGCTGCACCAGCCGTTGCCGATGAACCAGGACGCCTGGGCCGAAGGGCTGGTCAACCGGGTCATGTACCTCTCCAGCCAGAACCTCAAGTCGGCGGATATTCAACTGGAACCGGCCGAGCTGGGCCGCCTGGACATTCGCGTCAATGTCGCGGCGGACCAGGCCACTCAGGTCACCTTCATCAGTGGTCACGCCGGTGTGCGTGATGCCCTCGACAGCCAGGTGCACCGCCTGCGCGAGCTGTTCGTCCAGCAGGGGCTGGCGCAGCCAGATGTCAATGTGGCTGATCAGTCGCGTGGGCAACAACAGCAGCAGGGGCAGGCGCAGGCGCAGGGCAGCAACTTGTCCGGGGTCGCGGCGCGGCAGGCGGAACAGGGTGGGGTCGAGGTGGTTGATAGCGCCCGGCCTTTGGAACAGCAGGTGGTTGTCGGCGACAGTGCGGTCGATTATTACGCCTGATGTCTGGTGCATGGCTTGGTTCTTGTGGGGGCAGTGAGATCGAGCGCCGCCCGCGCGGCGCATCGCGAGCTGCGCTCGCTCCTACGTTTGTTTCGGGCCAATTATTCCTGGGGGATTTGCGCGCGAACGCCTGGGGGCATGGCTTGATATCGCGCAGTACACACCAGGCGGTCGCGCGCGTCTGCCACTGGGATACTGGCCCGAAACAAACGTAGGAGCGAGCGCAGCTCGCGATGCGCCGCGTGGGCGGCGCTCGATCTCACAGGCGTAAAATCCCTCAAGCCGAATTCTGGCATAACACTTGCTCAAGCCAAGCCATTCTCCCTTGAACCCCCGATGGACGACGGATTATTGGCATGGCGAAGAGCGAAGCAGTCAAAGACCCCGCCACTAAAGGCAAACTCAAGCTGATCATCCTGGCCGTAGTGGGCCTGCTGCTGGCGATCGGCCTGTCGGTGGGCGCTACCTGGTTCATCATGCACAAGAGCGAGCCAGCACCGGCCGCTGAAGCCGCGGCCAGCAACGTCAAGCCTGCGGCGATCTACGAGGCCCTCACCCCGGCCTTCGTGGTCAACTTCAACCAGAACGGCCGCCAGCGCTACATGCAGCTGAGCATCACCATGCAGGCGCGCAACCAGGCTGATCTGGATGCACTGAAGGTGCACATGCCGGTGATCCGCAACAACCTGGTGATGATGTTTTCCGGGCAAGGCTTCGACACCCTCGCCAGCAGCCCGGTAGGGCAGGAGATGCTGCGTCAGAAGGCTACCGCAGTGGTCCAGGAAGTGGCGCAGAAGGAAGTCGGCAAGCCGGTCATCGACCAGTTGCTGTTCACCAATTTCGTATTGCAGTAGGAGTCCGTAATGGCCGTACAGGACCTGCTGTCCCAGGATGAAATCGATGCCCTGTTGCACGGCGTCGACGACGGGCTGGTGCAGACCGAGAGTGCATCCGAGCCTGGCAGTATCAAAAGTTACGACCTGACCAGCCAGGACCGTATCGTGCGGGGTCGCATGCCGACCCTGGAAATGATCAACGAGCGCTTCGCCCGTTATACCCGCATCAGCATGTTCAACCTGCTGCGCCGCTCGGCCGACGTCGCCGTGGGTGGCGTGCAGGTGATGAAATTCGGCGAATACGTGCATTCGCTGTACGTGCCGACCAGCCTCAATCTGGTCAAGATCAAGCCGCTGCGCGGCACATCGCTGTTCATCCTCGACGCCAAGCTGGTGTTCAAGCTGGTGGACAACTTCTTTGGCGGCGATGGCCGCCACGCCAAGATTGAAGGCCGCGAGTTCACCCCGACCGAACTGCGCGTGGTGCGCATGGTGCTGGACCAGTGCTTCGTCGACCTCAAGGAAGCCTGGCAGGCGATCATGCCGGTCACCTTCGAGTACATGAACTCTGAGGTCAACCCGGCCATGGCCAACATCGTCGGCCCCAGCGAAGCCGTTGTGGTGTCCACCTTCCACATCGAACTGGACGGCGGCGGCGGTGACCTGCACGTGACCATGCCGTACTCGATGATCGAGCCGGTGCGGGAAATGCTCGATGCCGGTTTCCAGTCCGACCTGGACGACCAGGACGAGCGCTGGGTCAAGGCATTGCGCGAGGACGTGCTGGACGTGGCCGTGCCAATGACTGCCACCGTCGCCCGGCGTCAGCTGAAGCTGCGTGACATCCTGCACATGCAGCCGGGCGATGTGATCCCGGTCGAGCTGCCCGAGCACTTGGTGCTGCGTGCCAATGGGGTGCCGGCGTTCAAGGCGCGGCTGGGTTCGCACAAGGGCAACCTGGCCCTGCAGATCATCGACCCGATCGAACGCCGCTGACGGCGTGCCGGTCGCTCATAACGAATTGAATGCCTGTCGAGGAAACCATGGCTAACGAAAACGAGATCACCTCCCCAGAGGACCAGGCGCTGGCCGACGAGTGGGCTGCAGCGCTGGAGGAAACCGGTGCCGCCGGCCAGGCCGACATCGATGCATTGCTGGGTGGTGACACCGGCAGCAACAGCGGCCCCGGCCGCCTGCCGATGGAAGAGTTCGCCAGCTCGCCGAAGCCGAACGAAAACGTCAGCCTCGAAGGCCCGAACCTGGATGTGATTCTGGATATCCCGGTGAGCATTTCCATGGAAGTGGGCAGCACCGAGATCAACATCCGCAACCTGTTGCAGCTCAACCAGGGGTCGGTGATCGAGCTCGACCGCCTGGCCGGCGAGCCGCTCGACGTGCTGGTCAATGGCACGCTGATCGCCCATGGCGAAGTGGTCGTGGTCAACGAGAAGTTCGGCATCCGCCTGACCGACGTGATCAGCCCCAGCGAACGTATCAAGAAGCTGCGCTGAGTGAAGGGCACGATGCGCGCCATTGCGGCACTCGCGGTGCTGTTCGCCAGCCACGCCTGCCTGGCCGCTGCCACGCCTGCGGTTACCCCGGCGGCTGCGCCTGGCAGCCTGGGTGGGCAATTGGCGCAGATGGTTTTCGGCCTGCTGCTGGTGGTCGGCCTGATCTTCTTCCTGGCCTGGTTGCTGCGGCGCCTGCAGAGCACGGCGGTGAAGGGTGGGCAGGTGATCGAGATCGTCGGCAGTCGCGCCATCGGCCCGCGTGACCGCCTGCTGCTGGTGCAGGTGGGCAAGGAGCAGATCCTGATCGGCCATACTCCTGGCAGCATCGAGGCGTTGCATGTGCTGGCTGAGCCGGTGCAGGTGGCGGAAAGCGCCCGTCAGGCGACGCCGGAGTTCGCCCAGCGGCTGCTGGAGCTGATGGGCAAGAACCCTAAGGACAACAAGTGATGAGCGGCGCGCTGCGTACGTTGTTGACTCTGGCGTTGCTGCTGGCGGCGCCATTGGCCCTGGCCGCCGACCCGCTGTCGATCCCGGCCATTACCCTGTCCAACACTGCGGACGGGCAGCAGGAATATTCGGTCAGCCTGCAAATACTGCTGATCATGACGGCGCTGAGCTTTATTCCGGCGTTCGTCATTCTGATGACCAGCTTCACCCGTATCATCATCGTCTTCTCCATCCTGCGTCAGGCCTTGGGGTTGCAGCAGACGCCTTCAAACCAGCTGCTGACCGGCATGGCGCTGTTCCTTACCCTGTTCATCATGGCCCCGGTGTTCGACCGGGTGAACCAGGACGCGCTGCAGCCCTACCTGAAAGAGCAGATGACCGCCCAGCAGGCCATCGACAAAGCCCAGGGCCCGCTCAAGGACTTCATGTTGGCGCAAACCCGGCAGAGCGACCTCGACCTGTTCATGCGCCTGTCCAAGCGCACCGACATCGCCGGCCCCGACCAGGTGCCGCTGACGATCCTGGTACCGGCGTTCGTCACTTCGGAGCTCAAGACCGCGTTCCAGATCGGGTTCATGATCTTCATCCCGTTCCTGATCATCGACATGGTGGTGGCCAGTGTGCTGATGGCCATGGGTATGATGATGCTGTCGCCGCTGATCATCTCGCTGCCGTTCAAGATCATGCTGTTCGTGCTGGTCGACGGCTGGGCGCTGATCATGGGTACCCTGGCCAGCAGTTTCGGCGGCGTCTGACGCCGTCAAGGAGAGCCGCCGATGACACCTGAAGTAGCTGTCGACCTGTTTCGTGATGCTTTGTGGCTGACAACCTTGATGGTTGCCGTGCTGGTGGTGCCGAGCCTGTTGGTGGGCCTGGTGGTGGCAATGTTCCAGGCGGCCACGCAGATCAACGAACAGACCCTGAGCTTTCTGCCGCGCCTGCTGGTGATGCTGGTCACGCTGATCATTGCCGGGCCGTGGCTGGTGCAGAAATTCATGGAGTACATCACCACGCTCTACACCAACATCCCGCAGCTCATAGGCTGATGCGGCGATGCTGGAGCTGACCGACACGCAGATCGGCACTTGGGTCGCCACGTTCATCCTGCCATTGTTCAGGGTGACGGCGGTGCTGATGACCATGCCGATCTTCGGTACCCGCATGTTGCCGGCGCGGGTGCGCTTGTACGTCTCCGTGGCCATCACCGTGGTGATCGTGCCGGCACTGCCGCCACTGCCTGAATTCGACCCGCTGAGTTTGCCGGGCCTGCTGCTGTGTGCCGAGCAGATCATCGTGGGTGCGTTGTTCGGCCTGGCGCTGCAGTTGCTGTTCCAGGCATTCGTGGTTGCCGGGCAGATCGTTGCGGTGCAGATGGGCATGGCGTTCGCCTCGATGGTTGACCCCGCCAACGGGGTCAACGTCGCGGTGATCAGCCAGTTCATGACCATGCTGGTGAGTGTGTTGTTCCTGTTGATGAACGGCCATCTGGTGGTGTTCGAGGTGCTGACCGAGAGCTTTACCACCTTGCCGGTGGGAAGTGCGCTGGTGGTCAACCACTTCTGGGAGCTGGCCGGGCGCATGGGCTGGGTGTTTGGTGCTGGCCTGCTGTTGATTCTGCCGGTGATTGCCTCGCTGCTGGTGGTGAACATTGCCTTTGGCGTGATGACCCGCGCAGCGCCACAGCTGAACATTTTTTCCATCGGCTTCCCGCTGACCTTGGTCATGGGCATGTTCGTCTTCTGGGTCGGCCTGGCCGATGTACTCTCTCACTACCAGGCATTGGCCAGCGAAACGCTGCAATGGCTGCGTGAGCTGGCGGGGGCGCGCTGAACATGGCAGAAAGCGAGAGCGGCCAGGACAAGACAGAAGACCCCACCGACAAACGTAAGCGCGACAGCCGCGAAAAGGGCGAGGTTGCGCGTTCCAAGGAGCTGAACACGGTGGCGGTGACCCTGGCCGGCGCCGGTAGCCTGCTGGCGTTCGGCGGCCATCTGGCCGAGACCATGTTGGCCATGATGCGCATGAACTTCAGCCTGACCCGTGAAATGATCGTAGACGAGCGGGCCATGGGGGCCTTCCTGCTGGCCTCGGGCAAGATGGCGATCTGGGCGGTGCAGCCGGTCTTGATTCTGCTTTTCGTGATTTCCTTCGTGGCACCCATCGCCCTTAGTGGCTTCCTGTTTTCCGGCAGCCTGCTGCAACCCAAGTTCAGCCGCATGAACCCGTTGTCGGGGATAAAGCGCATGTTCTCGATGAACAGCGTGACGGAGCTGCTCAAGGCGCTGGCGAAGTTTTTCGTCATCCTGATCGTGGCGGTGGTGGTGCTGTCCAGTGACCGTCAGGCCTTGCTGTCGATTGCCAACGAGCCGCTGGAGCAGGCGATCATCCACAGCCTTCAGGTGGTGGGCTGGAGCGCGTTGTGGATGTCGGCCGGGTTGCTGCTGATCGCCGCGGCAGACGTGCCGTTCCAGCTGTACCAGACGCACAAGAAACTGAAGATGACCAAGCAGGAAGTGCGTGACGAGTACAAGGACAGCGAGGGTAAGCCCGAGGTCAAACAGCGGATTCGCCAGTTGCAGCGCGAAGTGTCGCAGCGGCGGATGATGGCGGCGGTGCCGCAGGCCGATGTGATCATCACCAACCCGACGCACTATGCGGTGGCCTTGCAGTACGACCCGGAAAATGGCGGGGCGGCGCCGTTGCTGTTGGCCAAGGGTACTGACTTCACGGCCCTGAAGATTCGCGAAATTGCGGTAGAACACAAGATCCAGATCCTCGAGTCGCCGGCGCTGGCGCGGGCGATCTACTACTCCACCGAGATCGAGCAGGAAATCCCGGCCGGCTTGTACCTGGCGGTGGCGCAGGTGCTGGCCTATGTGTTCCAGATCCGTCAGTACCGTGCCGGCAAGGGCAAGCGGCCGGAGCCATTGAAAGACGACCTGCCGATCCCGCCGGATTTGCGCCGCGACAGTTGATTGGTGGTAGGTGGCGGGTATTTGCCTTGAGGTTTTTGTTGGCCATGAGATCGAGCGCCGCCCGCGCGGCGCTTCGCGGGGCAAGCCCGCTCCCACATCTGTTTCGGGACAGGTACTCCTGTTCCCTTGGTACGCGCACCCTGGGTGCATGGCTGGAGATTGATGAAAAAGCGGCGGCGCACCCTTAAATATCGAAGGGAACAAACAAGGCGGCCAGCGGCAATCTCACTGGAGTGACTGGCCCGAAACAGACAGTGGGAGCGGGCTTGCCCCGCGAAGCGCCGCGCGGGCGGTGCTCGATCTTACAGGCGCCAAAAACCACAAGGCGAACACCCTGATTCACCCCAAACCACAAAGTTGGAAAGCTTCTTGCAATGCCAGCCGCAGGCACCCCCTGGGCGTCAAAGTTTTGCATCAAGAGGACTCGCGGTGGATCGCACTCAGTTAATCAGCAACGCCCGTAACAACCTGGCCGGGCTCGGCCGGGGCAACCTGGGCGTGCCGCTGTTACTGCTGGTGATGTTGGCAATGATGATGTTGCCGATACCGCCGTTCCTGCTCGACGTGTTCTTCACCTTCAACATCGCCCTGTCGATCGTGGTGCTGCTGGTCTGCGTGTACGCCCTGCGCCCGCTGGACTTTGCCGCGTTTCCCACCATCCTGCTGGTGGCCACGCTGCTGCGCCTGGCCCTGAACGTGGCATCAACCCGCGTGGTCATGCTGCATGGCCAGGAGGGCCACGGCGCTGCCGGTAAAGTGATCCAGGCCTTCGGCGAGGTGGTGATCGGCGGCAACTATGTGGTCGGTGCGGTGGTGTTCGCCATCCTCATGATCATCAACTTCGTGGTAGTGACCAAGGGCGCCGGGCGTATTTCCGAAGTGAGCGCGCGCTTCACCCTCGATGCCATGCCCGGTAAGCAGATGGCCATCGACGCCGACCTCAACGCCGGCTTGATCGACCAGGCGCAGGCCAAGCACCGCCGTGCCGAGGTGGCCCAGGAGGCCGAGTTCTACGGGTCGATGGACGGTGCCAGCAAGTTCGTCCGCGGTGACGCCATCGCCGGCCTGCTGATCCTGTTCATCAACCTGATCGGTGGCATGCTGATCGGCATGCTGCAACACGGCATGAGCTTCGGCGATGCTGGCAGGGTGTACGCCTTGCTGACCATCGGTGACGGTTTGGTGGCGCAATTGCCATCACTGCTGCTGTCCACCGCCGCGGCGATCATGGTCACCCGTGCCTCGGGCTCCGAGGACATGGGCAAGCTGATCAACCGGCAGATGTTCGACTCGCCCAAGGCGCTGGCGGTGTCGGGTGCGCTGATGATCGTCATGGGCCTGGTACCCGGCATGCCGCACGTGGCGTTCATCAGCCTCGGCCTGCTGGCCGGTGGCGGCGCCTACCTGGTGTGGAAGAAGCAACAACAGGTCAAGGTCAAGGCCCAGGAAGAGGCGCAGCGCCAGCAGGACCTGCTGCCCTCGCCACAGCGCGCGCTGGAAACCAAGGAGCTGGGCTGGGACGACGTGACCCCGATCGACATGATCGGCCTTGAAGTTGGCTACCGGCTGATCCCGCTGGTCGACCGCAACCAGGGTGGTCAACTGCTGGCGCGGATCAAGGGTGTGCGCAAGAAGCTGTCACAGGACCTTGGCTTCCTCATGCCTACCGTGCATATTCGCGACAACCTCGACCTGCAGCCCAGTGCTTACCGCCTGACGCTGATGGGGGTGATCCTGGCTGAAGCCGAGATCTACCCGGACCGCGAACTGGCGATCAACCCGGGGCAGGTGTTCGGCACCCTCAACGGCATAGCCGCGCGCGACCCGGCGTTTGGCCTGGAGGCGGTGTGGATCGACGTCGGTCAGCGCTCGCAGGCCCAGTCGCTGGGCTACACGGTGGTCGACGCCAGTACCGTAGTGGCTACTCACCTTAACCAGATCCTGCAGAAGCACTGCCACGAGCTGATCGGCCACGAGGAAGTCCAGCAACTGCTGCAGGTGCTGGCCAAGGCATCGCCGAAGCTGGCAGAAGAGCTGGTGCCGGGTGTCATTTCCTTGTCGGGCCTGCTCAAGGTCTTGCAAGCCCTGTTGTCGGAACAGGTGCCAGTGCGCGATATTCGCAGTATTGCCGAGGCCATCGCGAACAACGCAGGCAAGAGTCAAGATACCGCCGCGCTGGTGGCGCTGGTGCGCGTCGGATTGTGTCGCGCCATCGTGCAAAGCATTGTCGGCATTGAGTCCGAGCTCCCAGTGATCACCCTGGAGCCAAGGTTGGAACAGATTTTGCTCAATAGTCTGCAGAGGGCCGGGCAGGGTCAGGAAGATGGTGTTCTTCTTGAGCCTAGCATGGCCGAGAAGCTGCAACGCTCGCTGATCGAAGCGGCCCAGCGCCAGGAGATGCAGGGCCAGCCGGCCATCCTGCTGGTCGCCGGCCCGATCCGCGCCATGTTGTCGCGTTTCGGTCGCCTGGCTGTACCGAATTTGCATGTTCTGGCGTATCAGGAAATACCGGACAACAAGCAAGTCACCATCGTTGCCACCGTGGGCCCTAACGGCTGAGGTAGTGGATAATGCAAGTTAAGCGATTTTTCGCCGCCGATATGCGTCAGGCCATGAAGCTGGTCCGGGACGAGCTGGGCGCCGATGCCGCGATCATTGGCAACCGCCGCATTGCCGGTGGTGTCGAACTGACGGCCGCGCTGGACTACAAGCTGTCCGCCCTGGCCCCGCGGGTGCCCAACGCTGAGCTGGAAGAGGAGCTGCGCAAGACCCACACGCGCATCGCCACTGTCCAGGCCGAGCTGGACCACCGTCAGGACAGCAGCGACAACAACCGCCAATTGTTCGCCGGCCAGTCGCTGACCGCCGCCGAGCCGTTGATCGAGCCGCACGTCGAGACCCCCGAAGCGCCGGCTGCAGCAACGGCTGCACCGGTCGACCCGCGCCTGTTCGATGCCATGCGTTCCGAGCTGTCGGGCCTGCGCGAACTGCTGGAAGTGCAACTGGGCTCGCTGGCCTGGAATCAGCTGCAGGGCAGCAAGCCGCAGCAGGCCAACCTGTGGCGCCGCTTGCAGCGCATCGGCCTTTCCGGGCCGATTGCCCGCGAGCTGCTGGAGCTGACCGCCGAGATCGAGGAGCCCCGCCAGGGCTGGCGGATGCTGTTGGCCCACCTGGCGCGGATGATCGAAATACCGGAGATCGAGCCGATCGAAGAGGGCGGCGTGATTGCCATGGTCGGCCCGGCCGGCATGGGCAAGACCACCACCCTGGCCAAGCTGGCTGCGCGCTACGTGCTCAAGTACGGCGCGCACAACCTGGCGCTGGTGAGCATGGACAGCTTTCGCATCGGTGCCCAGGAGCAGCTCAAGACCCTGGGCCGCATCCTCAATGTGCCGGTGACCTACGTCGACCCGGGCCAGTCGCTGGCGGCCGCGCTGGAGCCGCTGCTGCGCAAGCGCGTCGTGCTGATCGATACCGCCGGCCTGCAGGCCAGCGACCCAGCTCTGCGCATGCAGCTGGAAACCTTGGCCGGGCGTGGCATTGCCGCGAAGAACTATCTGGTGCTGGCCACCACCAGCCAGAAGCAGGTGCTGACCGCCGCCTACCACAGCTACAAGCGCTGTGGCCTGGCCGGCTGCATCCTGACCAAACTCGATGAAACGGCAAGCCTTGGCGATGTGCTGAGCCTTGCCATCAGTCATGAATTGCCCGTGGCTTACCTTACCGACGGCCCGCGCATTCCTGACGACCTGCACCTGCCGCGGGGCCACCAGCTGGTCAGCCGGGCGGTGAACGTGCAGCAGCAGGACGAGCCCAGCGAAGAGGCCATGGCCGACATGTTCGCTGATCTCTACCACAACCCACGGCGAGCGGGTTGACCATGAAGTGTGTGCAAAGTAGCTATGCCAAGGGGTACGCAGAATTGCCCTACGTGTGGCCTGAGTCCCAGCGAGACAAGGTAAAGAACAGACATGGGTAGCATGCATCCCGTACAGGTGATCGCCGTGACCGGTGGCAAAGGTGGCGTCGGCAAGACTAACGTTTCAGTGAACCTGTCCCTGGCGCTGGCCGAGCTCGGCCGCAGGGTCATGTTGCTGGACGCCGACCTGGGCCTGGCCAATGTCGACGTGTTGCTGGGCCTGACCCCCAAACGCACCCTGGCCGATGTCATCGAGGGGCGCTGCGAGCTGCGTGACGTGATGCTGCAGGGGCCCGGCGGTGTGCGCATCGTGCCGGCGGCATCGGGTACCCAGAGCATGGTGCACCTGGCTCCGGCCCAGCATGCCGGGTTGATCCAGGCGTTCAGCGAAATCGGCGACAACCTCGACGTGCTGGTGATCGATACCGCTGCGGGTATCGGTGATTCGGTGGTCAGCTTTGTCCGCGCGGCCCAGGAAGTGCTGCTGGTGGTGTGCGACGAACCCACTTCGATCACCGACGCCTACGCGCTGATCAAGCTGCTCAACCGCGACTACGGCATGAACCGTTTCCGCGTGCTGGCCAACATGGCGCAAAGCCCGCAGGAAGGGCGCAACCTGTTCGCCAAGCTGACCAAGGTCACCGACCGCTTCCTTGACGTTGCCCTGCAGTACGTGGGTGCCGTGCCCTACGACGAGTGCGTGCGCAAGGCAGTACAGAAGCAGCGCGCCGTCTACGAAGCCTTCCCTCGCTCCAAGTGCGCGCTGGCCTTCAAGGCGATTGCCCAGAAGGTCGACAGCTGGCCGCTGCCCGCCAACCCGCGTGGGCATCTGGAGTTCTTCGTCGAGCGCCTGGTGCAACCCACCAGCGCGGGACCCGTGCTATGAACGCCAGCGGCTTCAAGATGTACAGCCGGGCAGCGAAAGATGCCCAGTACGAGCTGATCGAGCGCTATGCGCCGCTGGTCAAGCGCATTGCCTACCACCTGCTGGCACGCTTGCCGGCCAACGTGCAGGTCGAGGACCTGATCCAGGCCGGCATGATCGGCCTGCTGGAAGTGGCCAACAAATACGACGCCAGCAAGGGCGCCAGCTTTGAAACCTACGCCGGCATCCGCATTCGCGGGGCCATGCTCGACGAGGTGCGCAAGGGCGACTGGGCGCCGCGTTCGGTGCACCGCAACACCCGCATGGTCAGCGACGCGATGCGTGCGGTCGAAGCCAGAACAGGCCGTGACGCTAAAGATCATGAAGTTGCTGCCGAACTCCAATTGAGTCTCGATGATTACTACGGGATTTTGAACGACACCCTGGGCAGCCGGCTGTTCAGCTTCGACGACCTGTTGCAGGACGGCGAGCACGAAGGCCTGCATGAGGATGGCGCCAGTGGGCAGGTGGAACCTGCGCGCGGCCTTGAGGATGAGCGCTTCCAGATTGCCCTGGCCGAGGCCATCGCCAACCTGCCGGAGCGTGAGCGCCTGGTGTTGGCGCTGTACTACGACGAAGAGCTGAACCTCAAGGAAATCGGTGAGGTGCTGGGGGTCAGCGAGTCGCGGGTCAGCCAGTTGCACAGCCAATGTGCCGCGCGCCTGCGCAGCCGCCTGGGGGAATGGCGGGCGCGTTGAGCCCGGGTTCGTTGCAGTCGTTTTCCATGTTGTACCGAATTGAATGAATGCGCGCGCTCGGGGGCCGAGCGCGTTTGAGACTGCTTGGAGGTCTACTTGAACAAAGACATGAAAATCCTCATCGTTGACGACTTCTCGACGATGCGGCGGATCATCAAGAACCTGTTGCGTGACCTGGGCTTCACCAACACCGACGAGGCTGACGACGGCACTACGGCACTGCCGATGCTGGAAAACGGCCATTACGACTTCCTGGTGACCGACTGGAACATGCCCGGCATGTCCGGTATCGACCTGCTGCGTAAAGTGCGTGCCAGCGACAAGCTGAAAAGCATGCCGGTGCTGATGGTGACCGCCGAAGCCAAGCGCGACCAGATCATTGAAGCGGCCCAGGCGGGCGTCAACGGTTATGTGGTCAAGCCGTTCACTGCCCAGGTGCTCAAAGAAAAGATCGAGAAGATCTTCGAACGCGTCAACGGCTGAGTCACGTCAGGGGGCGCGCCATGGATTCATCACAAAACTCTTTGGGCGAGTTCGAATCGACCCTGAAGAAGCATGCCCAGGAGTTGGTAGAAAGCCTGGAGCGGGGCCGTTTCGGCGAGGCGGTGCAGCTGATTCACGAGCTGAACCAGACCCGTGATCGCGGCCTGTACCAGGAAGTCGGCAAGCTGACCCGCGAGCTGCACAGTGCCATTGTCAGTTTCCAGATCGACCCGACCATGCCGCAGGCCGAGGAGGTGTCGCAGATTACCGACGCCACCGAACGTCTGTCATACGTGGTCAAGCTCACCGAGGGCGCGGCCAACCGCACCATGGACCTGGTCGAGGAAAGCACCCCGGTGCTCAACGAGCTGGCCAGCGAGGCCAAGGCCTTGAGCGCCGACTGGCAACGCTTCATGCGCCGCGAAGTGGCTGCGCCGGAGTTCCGTGACCTGGTCAAGCGTGTCGACAGTTTTCTGACGCACAGTGCCGAAGGCAACCGCAAGGTGGCCGGCCACCTCAACGACATCTTGCTGGCCCAGGACTATCAGGACCTGACCGGCCAGGTGATCAAGCGCGTCACCAGTTTGGTGACCGATGTGGAAAGCAACCTGCTCAAACTGGTGCTGATGGCCAGCCAGGTGGACCGCTTTGCGGGCATCCAGCATGACCACGATCAATTGCGCGCAGAAAAAGATCGAGAAAAACATCCGACTCGGGGTGAAGGTCCGCAGATTCATGCCGATAAGCGTGAAGACGTCGTGTCCGGTCAGGACGATGTCGACGATTTGCTGTCCAGCCTGGGTTTTTAAGGAGCACGTTTGATGAGCTTCGGCGCCGATGAAGAAATCCTCCAGGATTTCCTGGTAGAAGCCGGCGAAATTCTTGAGCAACTGTCCGAGCAACTGGTCGAGCTGGAAAGCCGGCCCGACGATGCCGACCTGCTCAATGCGATCTTTCGCGGTTTCCACACTGTAAAAGGGGGCGCCGGCTTCCTTCAGCTGAACGAGCTGGTGGAGTGCTGCCACATCGCCGAGAACGTCTTCGACGTCCTGCGCAAAGGTGAGCGCCGGGTCGACGCGGAACTGATGGACGTGGTGCTTGAAGCACTGGATACCGTCAACAGCATGTTTGGCCAGGTGCGCGAGCGCACCGAAGTCACTCCGGCCACCCCCGAGCTGCTGGCGGCGTTGTCGCGCCTGGCAGAACCGGGCGGAGCCGAAGCTGTTGCAGCGCCGGCGCCGGTTGCCGGCGTGGCGGTTGCAGCGCCGGCCGAGGCCGAGGAGCAGCACCAGGACATCACCGACAGCGAGTTTGAGCAGCTGCTCGATTCGCTCGATGCGGTCAAGGCGCAAGCGGCGGCCGACGAGCAGATGCAGGGCGAGACTGTCAGCGCTGCTGGTGATGAAATCACCGATGCCGAGTTCGAATCGCTGCTCGACCAGTTGCACGGCAAGGGCCAGTTCAATGCCGAGGTTGCGCCAGCGCCGGTTGCCGTCAGCAGCGAAGCGGTCAGCGACGACATTACCGACGCCGAATTCGAATCGTTGCTCGACCAGCTGCATGGCAAGGGTACCTTCCAGGCGGGCGCCTTGCCCGCCGCCCAGGCACCAGCACCCGCCGCGCCGGAACACAGCGCAGCCAGCGACGAAATCAGCGAGCACGAGTTCGAAGCCCTGCTGGACCAGTTGCACGGCAAGGGCAAGTTCGGCGGCGATGTGGCCGCAGCAGAGGCCCCGGTAGCTGCCCAGGCGCACGCGCCGGCTGCCGCCAAGGCCGCAAGCCAGCCGGTGGCCAAGCCAGCCGCCGCGCCAGCGCCATCGCCGGCCAGCAAGCCTGCCGCAGCGCCTCGCGCGCCGGCCCCGGCCGCCGAAAAACATGCCGCCAGCGAAGCGGAAACCACGGTGCGCGTCGATACCGCGCGCCTGGATGAGATCATGAACATGGTCGGCGAGCTGGTCCTGGTGCGTAACCGCCTGGTGCGCCTGGGCCTGAACAGCGGCGACGAGGCCATGTCCAAGGCCGTGTCCAACCTCGATGTGGTCACGGCCGACCTGCAGACTGCGGTGATGAAAACCCGCATGCAGCCGATCAAGAAAGTCTTTGGCCGCTTCCCGCGTCTGGTCCGTGACCTGGCGCGCCAGTTGAAGAAAGAGATCAACCTGGAGCTGGTTGGCGAAGAGACCGACCTCGACAAGAACCTGGTCGAGGCCTTGGCCGACCCGCTGGTGCACTTGGTACGCAACGCCGTCGACCACGGTATCGAGATGCCCGATGAGCGTGAAGCCTCTGGCAAGGCCCGCACCGGCCGTGTGGTGCTGTCGGCGGAACAGGAAGGCGACCATATCCTGCTGTCGATTTCGGACGACGGCAAGGGCATGGACCCCAACATCCTGCGCGCCAAGGCCGTGGAAAAGGGCCTGATGGACAAGGATGCTGCCGAGCGCCTGAGCGAGTCGGACTGCTACAACCTGATCTTCGCCCCGGGCTTCTCGACCAAGACCGAGATTTCCGACGTGTCCGGGCGTGGCGTGGGCATGGATGTGGTGAAGACCAAGATCTCCCAGCTCAACGGCTCGATCAACATCTTCTCGGCCAAGGGCCAGGGCTCGAAGATCGTCATCAAGGTGCCGCTGACCCTGGCGATCATGCCCACCCTGATGGTGATGCTGGGCAACCAGGCGTTCGCCTTCCCGCTGGTCAACGTCAACGAAATCTTCCACCTGGACCTGTCGCGCACCAACGTGGTCGATGGCCAGGAGGTGGTGATCGTGCGCGACAAGGCGCTGCCGCTGTTCTACCTCAAGCGCTGGCTGGTGCAGGGCCAGGTGCACGAAGAGCAGCACGAGGGCCACGTGGTGATCCTGTCGGTCGGCACCCAGCGCATCGGCTTTGTCGTCGATCAACTGGTGGGCCAGGAAGAAGTGGTAATCAAGCCGCTGGGCAAGATGCTGCAAGGTACCCCGGGCATGTCCGGGGCCACCATTACCGGCGACGGTCGCATTGCGTTGATTCTCGACGTCCCGAGCATGCTCAAGCGTTACGCCGCACGGCGTATTTGATTTCGGTGGCGCACCCTGGCGGGTTGCGCCGCCTAATGGAGTGTTTATGGCAGTCAAGGTCCTGGTGGTGGATGATTCCGGTTTCTTCCGCCGCCGCGTCTCGGAAATCCTCTCGGCGGATCCGACGATCCAGGTAGTGGGTACCGCGACCAACGGCAAGGAAGCGATCGACCAGGCGCTGGCGCTCAAGCCCGATGTCATCACCATGGACTACGAAATGCCCATGATGGATGGCATTACCGCGGTGCGGCACATCATGCAACGCTGCCCGACGCCGGTATTGATGTTCTCCTCGCTGACCCATGAAGGCGCCCGGGTCACTCTCGATGCGCTGGATGCCGGCGCGGTGGACTATCTGCCGAAGAACTTCGAGGACATCTCGCGTAACCCCGACAAGGTCAAGCAACTGCTGTGCGAAAAGGTGCATACCATTTCCCGCAGCAACCGCCGGTTTGGCAGCTACAGCAGCCCGGCTCCGGTCGCAGCACCGGCCAGCAGCCACACGCCTGCCAGCAGCTTTGCCAGCCCGACAGCGGCGCGCGCGCCTGTGCCGGCCCGTGCACCCGCCCCGACGGCCACGCCTGCGCACTCGCCGCCGCCCAGGCGCAAGCCCTACAAGCTGGTGGCCATCGGCACGTCCACGGGTGGCCCGGTAGCGCTGCAGCGGGTATTGACCCAGCTGCCGGCCAACTTCCCGGCGCCAATCGTGCTGATCCAGCACATGCCGGCGGCGTTCACCAAGGCCTTTGCCGAACGCCTCGACAAGCTCTGCCGCATCAGCGTCAAGGAAGCCGAGGACGGCGACATGCTGCGCCCGGGCCTGGCCCTGCTGGCGCCTGGTGGCAAGCAGATGATGATCGACGGCCGTGGCACGGTGAAGATCCTGCCGGGTGACGAACGCCTGAACTACAAGCCCTGCGTGGATATCACCTTCGGTTCGGCGGCCAAGTCGTACGGTGACAAGGTGCTGTCGGTGGTGCTCACCGGCATGGGCGCGGATGGCCGCGAAGGCGCACGCCTGCTCAAGCAGGGCGGCAGTACGGTGTGGGCCCAGGATGAAGCCAGCTGCGTGATCTATGGCATGCCCATGGCCATCGTCAAGGCCAACCTGGCCGACGCGGTGTACAGCCTGGACGAAATCGGCAAGCACCTGGTGGAGGCGTGCGTCTGATGGACGTCCTCAGCCTGATTGGTTTGATCCTCGCCTTTGTCGCCATTGTTGGTGGCAACTTCCTTGAAGGTGGCCATGTCGGCGCACTGGTCAATGGCCCGGCGGCGCTGATCGTGCTGGGCGGCACCCTGGCGGCGGCGTTGCTGCAGTCGCCGCTGTCGTCGTTCAAGCGGGCGCTGCAGATACTGCGCTGGATCCTGTTCCCGCCGCGGGTCGACCTGGCGGGCGGCATCGATCGCGTGGTCAACTGGAGCCTGGCGGCACGCAAGGAAGGCCTGCTGGGCCTGGAAGGGGTGGCTGACGCCGAACCTGACCCCTATGCGCGCAAGGGCCTGCAACTGCTGGTGGACGGTGCCGAGCCGGAGGCCATCCGCAGCATCCTCGAAGTCGATTTCCTGACCCAGGAAGGCCGCGACATCCAGGCTGCCAAAGTATTCGAAAGCATGGGCGGCTACGCGCCGACCATCGGCATCATCGGTGCGGTGATGGGCCTGATCCACGTGATGGGCAACCTGGCCGACCCGTCGCAGCTGGGCAACGGCATTGCCGTGGCCTTCGTTGCCACCATCTACGGTGTGGCCAGCGCAAACCTGATACTGCTGCCGATCGCCAACAAGCTCAAGGCCATTGTCATGCGCCAGTCGCGTTACCGCGAGATGCTGCTCGAAGGCCTGCTGTCGATTGCCGAGGGTGAGAACCCGCGCTCGATCGAGCTGAAGCTGCAAGGCTTCATGGAGTAACCCATGCGTCGCCGTCGTCATACCGAGGAACACGAAAACCACGAACGCTGGCTGGTGTCGTACGCCGACTTCATCACCTTGCTGTTCGCCTTTTTCGTGGTGATGTACTCGATTTCCTCGATCAACGAGGGCAAGTACAAGGTCATTTCCCAGGCCTTGCTGGGGGTGTTCAATGACCCTGAACGCGCCGTCAGGCCGATTCCCATCGGCGATGAGCGGCCGTTGACCGTGCGCCCGGCCGAGCCGCTGGTTAAGGACAGCGAGCAGACCGAGGCCGGCCTGGCGGCGACCAATGTCGACCCGCTGAAAACCATCAGTGATGACGTGCGCAATGCCTTTGGCGACTTGATCAACAGCGACCAGATGACGGTGCGCGGCAACGAGCTGTGGATCGAGATCGAGCTCAATTCGTCGTTGCTGTTCGGCAGCGGTGATGCGATGCCCAGCGACAAGGCATTCGCCATCATCGAAAAGGTGGCCAATATTCTCAAGCCGTTCGCCAACCCGGTGCACGTCGAGGGGTTCACTGACAACCTGCCGATCCGTACTGCGCAATACCCGACCAACTGGGAACTGTCATCGGCGCGTGCGGCGAGCATCGTGCGCCTGCTGGCCATGGAAGGGGTTAACCCGGCGCGCATGGCGTCGGTTGGCTATGGCGAGTACCAGCCGGTGGCGGGCAACGACACCGCCGAAGGCCGTGCGCGCAACCGCCGCGTGGTGCTGGTGATTTCCCGCAACCTCGAAGTGCGTCGGAGCCTGACCGGTTCGGGCAGTGCCAATGCTACGCCGGATGCTGCGTTGCGCCGGGCTGGCACACAAAGTGCACCGGCAGTACAAGCAACGGTGGCGAGGCCGTGATAAGTCAATTCCCCGTCGCTGATACGAACACGATTTTGAATGTGCCGCCGCCTGCTGCGGGAGCGGGCATGCGTGAAGTTCTGCGCGTGACTGTTGTATCTACAGCGTCCCTGCCAAATCAATAGATAGAGTTTGCTTGATGAGAGTCTGGGCAGTAGCCAATCAAAAAGGTGGCGTCGGCAAGACCACCACTACCATCGCCCTGGCCGGCCTGCTGGCCGAGGCGGGCAAGCGCGTGGTCGTTGTCGACCTCGACCCGCACGGCTCGATGACCAGCTATTTCGGGCACAACCCGGATGCCCTGGAGCACAGCTGCTACGACTTGTTCCTGCACAAGGGCGCGGTGCCGGAGGGCTTGCCCGGGCAATTGTTGCTGCCCACCAGCGACGAGCGTATTTCGCTGCTGCCATCGAGCACCGCGCTGGCGGTGCTGGAGCGCCAGTCGCCGGGCCAGAATGGCTTGGGCCTGGTGATCGCCAAGAGTCTGGCGCAGTTGTGGCAGGATTTCGACTTCGCCCTGATCGACAGCCCGCCCTTGCTTGGCGTGCTGATGGTCAATGCCCTGGCCGCCAGCCAGCAGTTGGTGATCCCTGTGCAAACCGAATTTCTCGCGGTCAAGGGCCTGGAGCGCATGGTCGGCACCCTGGCCATGGTCAACCGCTCGCGCAAGCAGGCGCTGCCGTACCAGATCGTGCCGACCCTGTTCGACCGCCGCACCCAGGCCTCGTTGGGTACCCTCAAGCAACTGCGCGATAGCTATGGGCAGCAGGTGTGGCAGGGCTACATCCCGGTCGACACGCGCCTGCGCGATGCCAGCCGCAAGGGTGTCACGCCTTCGCAGTTCGATAGCAAGAGCCGCGGGCTGATTGCTTACCGGGCGCTGCTCAAGCACCTGCTGACCTACAAGACTGCAGTGCAGGTAGCCTGATGACCCAGTTTAGACAAACCGGCACCCGGCCGCAGATGGCCCTGCAATCTTACCTTGATGGCCTGCTGCAGGATGCTACCGAGGCTGAGGAGCTGTTCGAGCCGTCGGCAGTGGCAGACGAGTTCGCCGAGGCGGTGCGTGAGGAGCAGGCGCGCGATGCCCACCCAGTGGCCCGTCCTGAGCCTGCCGAAGCGGCTGCCAGCCTTGCCCCGCGGCCATTCGCCGAGCCCAGGCTGGCAGTGCTGCCCCGCGTGATGCCTGTGGAGGCGCCGGTGGTGGCGGTGGTCGAGCAGGAAGTGGTGGCCGAGGCCGCGATTCCGGTGCTGGTCGAAGAACCGACAGCCGAGCCGGCGATGCCGCTGGTCGATGTCCACCTGCCGGCACCCGACATGCCAGTACCACCGGCCAGCGTCGACGGCCGCCCGGTATGGGCGGCCGAGCCGTTCGAATGCCTGCTGTTCGATGTGGCCGGCCTGACCCTGGCAGTGCCTTTGGTGTGCCTGGGTTCGATCTATAACCTGGCCGGCCAGGAGTTGACGCCGCTGTTCGGCCAGCCCGACTGGTTCCTCGGCATCCTGACCTGCCAGGCCGGCAACCTGAAGGTGCTGGACACCGCGCGCTGGGTGATGCCCGACCGCTACCGTGATGATTTTCGCCAGGGCCTGCAATACGTGATTTCCGTGCAGGGCTACGAATGGGGGCTGGCGGTGCATCAGGTCAGCCGCTCGCTGCGCCTGGACCCGTCCGAGATCAAGTGGCGCAGCCAGCGTGGTCAGCGCCCGTGGCTGGCCGGCACGGTGATTGAACACATGTGTGCACTGCTCGACGTCGCGGCACTGGCAGAGCTGATCGCCAGCGGCGCAGTCAAGCAGATGCACGCCAAACAGAAATGACACCGAACACAACCGCCAAACAGCGGATTTAGAGGGCTAGGGGAATGAAAAAGTCGTCTGCACAAGGTTCCGAAGATCCGATCCTGCAGTGGGTTACCTTCCGTCTGGACAACGAGTCCTACGGCATCAATGTGATGCAGGTGCAGGAAGTGCTGCGTTACACCGAGATCGCTCCGGTGCCAGGCGCGCCAAGCTACGTGCTGGGCATCATCAACCTGCGTGGCAACGTGGTGACGGTGATCGACACCCGTCAGCGCTTTGGCCTGATGCCGACCGAAGTGACCGACAACACCCGAATCGTCATCATCGAAGCCGACAAGCAAGTGGTCGGCATCCTGGTCGACAGCGTGGCCGAGGTGGTGTACCTGCGCCAGTCGGAAATCGAGACCGCACCGAACGTGGGTAACGAAGAATCGGCCAAATTCATCCAGGGCGTGTGCAACAAGAATGGCGAGCTGCTGATCCTGGTAGAGCTGGACAAGATGATGACCGAGGAAGAGTGGTCCGAGCTGGAGAACATCTGAGTTGATCCTACAGGTTGCTGTCATCTTCCTGGCGCTGGTGTGGGCGCTGAGCCTGTGGTTTTTCCTCAACTACAGTAAGCGCCAGCGCGAGCTGGCCGCGCAGCAGGCCGAGGGCGATGCGCTGCGTGACCAGCGCATCAAGGACTTGGCCAAGCGCCTGGATGACTACCAGAACGGCACCGTGCGCATGGGTGAGGCCATCCATGAACTGCGTGTGGCGGTGGCTACCCTGCCAGACCGGCTGGAGCGCCTCGAGCAGCGTGACCCGAGCAACGTTACCTTCAGCCAGGCGGCCAAGCTGGTGGGGATGGGAGCGAGCATTGATGAGCTGACCCAGAGCTGCGGCCTGACCCAGGCCGAGGCGGAGCTGATGAGCAAGGTATACCGGGCTCCTTGAGGGGCCCGTTCAGCTCCGCCTGTGCATTTCAGTTGCGAACCCAGGAGTGATTGCCGCCGACGCCGGCAAAACGGTTAAGGGGCAGCAATTGCTTCAGGGCAGCATTGGCCTGCGAGGGGTTGATGAATGGGTAGCTGTTGACGCGTGGCATGATGTGCAGGTTGATGATCTGGCGCAGCGTCCGCAGCCCGGGGAGGTGACGATCGACCACCTCGGTGAGCAGCGCCGGCCCGGTGAGGTGACTGAGCTTGTTGGCGTAGCGGTAGAAACCGCTAGGGTCCTGTTCCAGGCTCGGTCGGCTGTCGTAAAAGTCTGCATGGGTCTGGTAGCGTGCGAGCATTTCATCGGAGATCGCATCCAGCACTGGGTTGCCTGGGTGGCTACCTATGAGGCTGGTGTTGTACAGGCAATTCATGCTCATTTTTTCGTTGCACATCGGCGGTGGCAGTAGCAGCCCGTCGGGTGGGGTGTGCAGCTCGACCTGGTCGATCGTTTCGCCCTTACCGTCCGGCAGCAGGAAATCGTCTACGTCCATGTACAGCCCACCCTCATGGTGCAGCATTCGGTAGCGCAGCACATCCGTCGCTGACGCGTAATTGGTGGCGATGCCACCGTTGCCATCCAGTGCTGCATCGTACTGTGCGTAATAGCGGCTCTGGCGGAAGGCCCGGAAGAAACCCTGCTCTTCAAGCGGCACTACCTGCAGCCCTGGGGCCCGGGCTGCCAGTAGCTTTGCGTTCTGTTCGTAGGCGGTAGGCGAAGCCTTCGACAGAAACAGGCGCATGCTGTACTCACTGTCGCTCAAGCGCGCCGCGTTGGCGGCAAGGTTGGCCAGCAATGGCTCGCCAAGGACTTGGTCGCCGACCCAGAGGCTGGATATGAGTTTTGGGATAGGCGCGCTGTCCGGCGCCCGTGTCGGTATTTGTACCGGCAGGGGCAAGTCAACCCCCAAGGCGCGCAAGGTGCGCGTGCGCATGGCGTCGGTTACCGGCCGGGGCATGTCGAGCGCCACCAGGTCACGGCTGTTGGGGACTGCGACGTAGGCTTGCGGATCGACCTCGTTGACGTCGTCCTTGAGGATGAACGCATCCCGCTCCATGTCATAGGCCACCCGCGCGTTGTAGGTTTCGATGCTGCATTCCAGGTCGTCCAGTTCGCCATCGTAGTGGGGCAACCGTATCACCGCGCCGGCAACATGCGGGTCGGCGTCATCAAGGGGTGCAATGGGGTCGTGGTTGTGGAAGTACTGCGCGCCTTCCGGCTCTGGAAGCCGCGGTGGGCTGGTCGGGCTCAACGGGTAGCCGAGCTGCCCGTTGACTTCACGCGGCATGACAAAACCATCGCTTTTGAACTCGAACAGGGCCTTGATGCCTGCTGTACCCTCCGTTGCCAGCGGTACGGCGTTGAACAGCCCCCAGGCAATGTCGCCCACCCCGTCCTGTTTGGCTTTCAGGCTGTGGCCGTTGATCACCTGGTCCAGGCCCAGGCCCAATTGGGCGATGCCACCGAGCGCCAGCAGTGGCGCGAGCCCTGGCACCACCAGGCACAACGGCGCCAGCAGGTTGAGCGTATTGGCGAGGTAGCCTCGCCATCTGGCTTTGGTAACCTGGCTATCGGTGGTGATGACAAAATCAGCATCGTCGTAGCTGCGCTGGCGCTGCCGTTCGGTCAAGGCTGTAAAGATATCCCCGGTCAGTTTGGGGTTGTATTTGCCAGGTTTGTAATTCACATAGGTTCTGGGTGGCCAGACGCCGTCATCGTTGAAATAACCATGTTCAGGTGGCAGGCGGTGCCGGTCCGGATAGTCGCCCAGGCCCTCGAGCGCGGTGTCCAGGCCACTGAAGTCGAGGCCTTGAGGGCGGTCGGCGAGCCTAAAGTGTTGTTTGAGTGCCTCGCGTCGGGCGGGGTCCTTGCACTGATCGCCCACCCAGTCCTTGAGCAGGTTCTCGCTTTCGAATTCGAGGAAGGGCGAGCTGTTACCTGGCATGTACAGCAGGGTCAGGTCGCTGTGGGGGGCGTTGATGTACAGCAGGTCGGTGGCCGCATAGCCATAGATGCTCAGCGTGCTCACCCGTATCTTGAAGCGCTGCGCGATCATGCCGGCGGCTTGCCAGGCCAGCTCCCTGGCGGCATCGCTTAGGCGGCCCTGGCTGACCTGGGCGTTGCAGGCGGCGATGAAATTGAGCTTGCAGGCCAGGCGGTGGTTGTCGTGGTGTTGCTGCCAGTACGTGTCGAGCATGGCTTTGAACGGCCCGTGAAAATCCAGCGCTTCGATGAAACGCTGGAACGCTTCAGCCGGTACCTGAACGTGGGTGGAAGCATCGTAACGGGCAGGGGCCGATCGCAGGAACAGGCCGTTGTACACTTCGAAAGCGGCGCCCTGATGGCCAAAGCCCAGCGCTGGCAGGCGATCGACCAGCTTCAATGGCCCTTCTGGGAAGGTGCCTGCCCAAGGGTTGGCGAACAGCGCACCGATGAGGTTGTTGTCGGACTCCCCTTGCCAGTTGCCCAGCAGCGCCTGGGTCATGTTCTGGGTTTGCTGTACCGCTGCCACATAGCCTTGCTCATCCGGCCGGTAGTGCAGGGTGACCACATCGATGCGATCGGGGTCGACATCCACACCTTGCCCGGCAAGCCACTGCCGGATCAATCGGTTGGCTTCACGGTCCGGGCGCGGGATGTTGGCCAGATGGTCTACTACGAACTGCACGCCTTGGGCGTTGATTCTGCTGTGGGTCATGACGGTCACCTTGTTCGTGGAAGGCTGACAAGGTTGGGCGCATGGTGGGTTGGCGGGTGGTAGATAGCTACCGGCCGGTGCCAGGCAGCAGGGGCAATGGTGCGGTGATATCGCGCTCTGAAGGCGTCGAATCATCGAAGCCGGCGGGTACCTTGCCGCGCAGTTGCCAGGCGAAGGCGATGATTTCGGCAATGGTCAGGTACAGCGCCTCGGGTATTTGATCGCCGAGCTCCAACCGCGCCAGCAGGCGCACCAGTTCGGCGTTTTCGTAGATCGGCACTTCGTGTTCGCGGGCGAGCGCAAGGATGGCCTCGGCCAGTTCCGCGTCGCCCTTGGCGGTGACGGTCGGTGCCTGATGGCCGTCGTAGGTCAGCGCGATGGCTTGGCGTGGTGTCGTGTCGCTCATGCGGTTTCGTCCACCCAGCGTTGTTCCATTCGTGTGCGTGGTCCCTGGGGCGGGATGCCCTGGTGGCACTCCAGGTCGCCAACTTCCAGGCCTTGGGCCAGCAGGCGCTCGCGCAGCGCGCCAAGCTGGGCGTCGATCAACCGCGCGGTCTGCTCGCGCTCCGCCCACAGCTGCCCACTCAGGCGGCCCTGGCTCAGTTGCGCCTGTACCTGCAGGGGGCCGAGCGGGGACAGGTCGAAGGCCAGCTCGATGCGCCACAGGGCTTGCCTGGGCTCTTGGGCTCCATGTTGGCGATCGGCCTTTTGTTGTGGGGTTTCTTCGCGCTGCAGTTTGACTTGCAGGGGGATGAAGTCCTGGCCGTGGCGGATCGGCACTTCGGTTTGCCAGGTGGTTTGCAGGTTGCCGTTTTCCAGCGTGCCGGACTGCTGCAGGCTGCTCAGGGTGTGGCTCTGCAGGCGCGAGATGGCGGCAGCCGCCAGGCGCAGCAGTTGCTGCAGGTCACCTTCGTCCTCCATGGCCTGCAACAGCCGCGAGGGCAGCGGGAACGCCCCGGGCGGTGTTCGTGGGCTGACCCTGTCGAGCATGCCCAGCGCATTGCGGGCCATGGCCGGCACGGCCTGGGCAAGGGTGGCGGAGGCGATCATCGGGTTGCTCGGCGCATTCGCCGAGGCCTGGGCCACCAACCGCACCAGTTGCGCCTTGAGGTCGCTGGCTACACCGGCGCCGAGGCCGCCGAGCAGCTTGGCTTCCAGGAAAGCCCCGCTGTTGCTCAGGGCCTGGGCGAGTGCTTTGCCGTCGCTGAGCTGGCGCGCATCCGGCAGGCTGGCCAGAAGGCTGTTGGCGCTACTGCGCAGTTCGCCGTCACTGCTTGCGCTGCTGGCCAGCTGCTGCAGGGCATTGAGCAGGCCGGGCAAGGACGCTTGGCGACCTTGCTGAGTGAGCAGTTGCTGGGCGATATTCAACTGCTCCTGGCGCCCGCTCAGGGGCACGAAGCGCAGCGACTGGTCGCCTTGCACCAGGGCGCTGAGCAGGCTGCCGACTGGCAGCGGGCGAGGGCTGTCGATGGTTAGCGTGGCGCCGGCCTGGGCCGTGTTGAGCAGGCTGACCAGTGAGCGAAAACTGGCCGCTTGCCCTGGGGGCTGCGACAACGGCTGGTTGGTCAGGACTTTTCCTTGCAGCAGAGTGCCCGGCGGGACCTTGCGGGTGTCGAGCTGGGTCAGTGTGGCGACATTGTCGGCGCTGGCCTGCTGTACCATCAACGCCAGGCGGTTGCTTTCTGGTTGGCTGATAGTGATCTGGCTGCCTTGTGCAATCGGCTGGCTGGCACTGGCCTGCACCTGGATCTGTGCGCCGTTGGCCTGAGTCACCTGTAGCAGCAATTGGAAGGTGCTGCCGGTCTGACGCAAGGTAAGGACCTCGGCCTGCGCCGTCTCACCAGGTTGCAGCAGGCCGGGTTGGGCCTGGGCCAGTTTCAACAACTCACCTACCATTGCGGCCTTGACCGTCTGGTGAACGATGGCGGTTGATGCGTTGAGGCCATTGATGTCAGTCATTGGTGGCTAGATCGCAGTTTTCGAGCGGGGGAGGCCAGGCGGCGACCCCACGGGGGCTGGAGCATTCTTGACAGGATAACGGCAGCAAGATCGATGACTTGAGGTGTTTCCTGGGAAAATGACGCTGGGTCATGCTCCGTTGTATAGCTCGATCAGTTCATTCACGTTGAACTGGGTCGGGATCACGATCCAACACCAGTACCATCTTGCTTCATCAGGTTCGATGGCCGCCAGCACCGTCAAGCGTGTCGCCGGGTTTTCGGAAAGGATGACGACGCCCTGCTGGTCGACTGTTCCTTCCCCTGCGAGAAACATCCAGTCAATGATGGCGGGATCGACCATCACTGGGTCCGTCTCTCCACGCGGCCGATAGAACATGGATAAGCGCAAGTTGCCCTGATGTTCTTCGACTTTGAAGTAGTGGGTTGGGGTGGCATTCAGCACGGCATGGTGGCAAAGCAACGCCTCTGGGCCCAGTCTGCATTCCAGCGTGTCGACACTGACCGGAGGCTTCGGGCTGGTTTCTTTCAGAACACAGGGGGCATCGGTTTTACCGGCTTCGTAGCCCTTGGTCGCGTCGAGAACAGGCGGAACGTAATACCAGTGGTCATCCCTATTTTCCAAGGTCCCCACTGCGGGTTGGCGCAGTACCCAGGTAGCCAGATCGGTGGGAGGGAATACCTCCAGAGCAGAGGCCTGGCCACCCTCGTGGTGTTCCAGAAAAAGAGGGTTGGCACCATATTCCGTGCGCTGGCTGGCGTTACTCCCGAGAACTGAATCCGGATATCGTGTGTAAATGCCCAAACTTTCATCATCGACACCGGTAAAGGCATCAACCAGCATCTGTGAATCGACCAAACCTCCGACCATCAGGTCGCACAGGTACTCGACACCTTCCCAGCCGAAACCTGCCTTACGCAGAGCACCAGGCGAGAACAGTGCTGTAGCCAGGTACGGAAGCGGCCATGGAAACACGAGATTTTTGGTAACGATGAGGTATTTCTGCCCGGCAGTCCCCGATAGCGCGGGCGTAGCGTTGGGTGCGGCGACATGCACCGATGTTTGATGGTTGTCTGCGCCGTGTGCAGACGGGCGTATGAAAAGGTTCAAGGGTTGCACGTTGGCAAAGGGCCCACCCGTTTTCAGCGTGAATGTCTGGTCCGGGGCCTGACGCAGGTGCATGGCCAAGCCACGCGCAGCCTCCTCGTCACGATTGTTGCCGTGCGCATCGCTGAAAAAGATGCGGGGGTGGTAGCCCCAGCTGAGGCACAGTTCACCGCCCTGCTTGAGGCATCCGCTGTTTTCAACTGCGTAGACTTCAATATTGAGATGCAGGTCCGCGCTGGGATAATGCGTGATCTTGAAAGGGAGTCGCAGACCATCGCCATAGGGACGCGACAGTTCCATTTCAGTGCGCGCGTTGATGGGCTCACGAATGGTCAGCTTGGCGTCCTCCAGCGGCTCTTTGCCGATGATCAGGCGGCCGCGGCCGAGCGTCGTGGAAACGGCTCGCCAGGTTCTTCCTGGGGTAATGGTGTCGATGCCGTTGATCACCTTGTCTGGCCAGTCGTGCTGTAGCGCCTGGAGCCTGGCCAGAAGCACGTTGAGTGTATCGGTGTCGTAGGTGACGATCGCCATGCTGCCGCCGAGGAAGCTTCCTTGCGCAGCACTGGTGATCGCCCAAGCGATGACGTCATCTGCGGTCTGCTGTATGCCCAAGCTCATGTCGTATTTCCAGTCAGTGGTCAAATACAAGCATGGCCAGGTCAAATCACTGGAACTACTGGCAGATTTATCAGGGCTGGGCGGGTCGCGGCGGTTTACGGTCCGAGCGCTGTTATTGATTTAAGGCATGATTGTATACAACCATGTGAATCTACCCTTGGCAGCGCTGCCACGCGTGTAATAATGCTGGCCGCCTTTCTCGACCAGAAGCGACCGCAGGCAAATGCACCCACCATCCGTTCAATTTGGATAAGGCGAATCCGTGACCTTTCACCTCCAAGCCGCAGGTCTGGCCTGCGAGCGCGACTGGCGCCTGCTGTTCGAACAGCTCGATTTCGAGCTGGGCGCCGGCGACATGCTGCAGATCAGCGGCCCCAACGGCAGTGGCAAGACCAGCCTGTTGCGGCTGCTGGCCGGGCTGATGCAGCCGACGGCCGGGCAGATCCTGTTGGGTGGCAAGCCACTGGCCGAGCAACGCCATGCCCTGGCCAGCATCCTGCTGTGGATCGGCCACGCTGCTGGCATCAAGGACCTGCTGACCGCCGAGGAAAACCTCACCTGGCTGTGCGCCCTGCACCAGCCGGCCAGCCGCGAGGCAATCTGGGCGGCGCTGGCGGCGGTCGGTTTGCGCGGTTTCGAAGACGTACCCTGCCATACCCTGTCGGCCGGCCAGCAGCGCCGCGTGGCCCTGGCCCGGCTGCACCTGGCCGGCCCGCCGCTGTGGATTCTCGACGAGCCGTTCACGGCCCTCGACAAGCAGGGCGTGGCGCAACTTGAAGCGCACCTGGCGGCCCACTGCGAGCAGGGCGGCACGGTAGTGCTGACTACCCACCACACGCTGGAACGCAAGCCCTCCGGTTACCGTGAACTGAACCTGGGGCAATGGGCGGCATGAGCGTATTCATCCTGTTGTTGCGCCGCGAGGCGCGCCTGTTGTTCCGCCGCCCGGCCGAACTGGCCAACCCGCTGGTATTCTTCGCCATCGTCGTGGCCATGTTCCCGCTGGCGGTAGGCCCGGAAAGCCAATTGTTGCAAACCTTGTCGCCGGGGTTGGTCTGGGTGGCCGCGTTGCTGGCGGTGCTGCTGTCGCTGGATGGCCTGTTCCGCAGTGATTTCGAGGACGGCTCGCTGGAACAGTGGGTGCTGTCGCCGCACCCGCTGGCGCTGCTGGTGCTGGCCAAGGTGCTGGCGCACTGGATCTTTTCCGGCTTGGCACTGGTATTGTTGGCGCCACTGCTGGCACTGATGCTGGGGCTGCCCAGCCATTGCCTGCCGGTGCTGCTCGGCTCGCTGCTGTTAGGCACACCGGTATTGAGCCTGCTGGGCGCGGTGGGCGCGGCGCTGACAGTCGGTCTGAAGCGTGGTGGTTTGTTACTGGCGTTGCTGATTCTGCCGTTGTATATCCCTGTATTGATCCTGGGCAGTGGTGCGTTGCAGGCGGCGTTGCAAAATATGCCGGCAACCGGCCACCTGCTCTGGCTCGCCAGCCTCACGGCCCTGGCCGTGACCCTGGCACCCTTTGCGATAGCGGCCGGCCTGAAGATCAGCGTTGGCGAATAACGAGTCCCGGGCTCTCAAGCCCGGCAAATACCCTGGATGTACCCTGATGAAAATAAGCTGGACGTGGTTCCACAAGCTGGGCTCCCCGAAATGGTTCTATGCCATCAGCGGCCGCATGCTGCCGTGGCTGGCCGGCGCCGCCGTGATCCTGTTGCTGGTCGGCATTACCTGGGGGTTGGCTTTCGCCCCGCAGGATTACCAGCAAGGCAACAGCTTCCGCATCATCTATATCCATGTCCCGGCGGCGATGCTGGCGCAGTCCTGCTACGTGCTGCTGGCCGTGGCCGGGGTGGTGGGGCTGGTGTGGAAGATGAAACTGGCCGACGTCGCCCTGCAATGTGCCGCGCCGATCGGCGCCTGGATGACGGCCGTGGCATTGGTCACCGGTGCCATCTGGGGCAAGCCGACCTGGGGCAGCTGGTGGGTCTGGGATGCCCGCCTTACGTCCATGCTTATCCTGCTGTTCCTGTACTTCGGCATCATTGCGTTGGGCCAGGCGATCAGTAATCGTGACAGTGCGGCCAAGGCCTGCGCAGTGCTGGCGATAGTCGGCGTGGTGAACATCCCGATCATCAAATACTCGGTGGAGTGGTGGAACACCCTGCACCAGGGCGCCACGTTCACCCTTACCGAAAAGCCGGCAATGCCGGCCGAAATGTGGCTGCCGCTGTTGTGCACGGCACTGGGTTTCTACTGTTTCTTCGGCGCCGTGCTGCTGCTGCGCATGCGCCTTGAAGTACTCAAGCGCGAAGCACGCGCCAGTTGGGTCAGGGACGAAGTATTGAACAGCCTGGGGCGGAGGGCCGCGCAATGAGCTTTGCCACCTTCGGCGACTTTCTCGCCATGGGTCACCATGGTTTGTACGTGTGGTCGGCCTATGGTATCTGCCTGGCAGTGCTGGCGCTGAATGTCGGTACGCCACTGCTGGCTCGTCGTCGCTATTTGCAAGAAGAGGCGCGCCGCTTGCGCCGGGAGAACAACCAGTGAATCCGCAGCGCAAGAAACGCCTGTTGCTCATCGTCGGCCTGCTGGTCGGCGTCGGGGTTGCCGTCGGCTTTGCCTTGAGCGCATTGCAGCAGAATATCAACCTGTTCTATACACCGACCCAGATCGCCAACGGCGAAGCCCCGCTGGACACGCGCATTCGCGCTGGCGGCATGGTCGAGAAAGGCTCGGTGCAGCGTTCGTCCGACTCGCTGGATGTGCGCTTCGTGGTCACTGACTTCAACAAGTCGGTGCCGATCACCTACCGGGGCATCCTGCCCGACCTGTTCCGCGAAGGGCAGGGCATCGTCGCCCTTGGCAAGCTGAATGCCGAAGGCGTGGTAGTGGCTGATGAAGTGCTGGCCAAACACGACGAGAAATACATGCCGCCCGAGGTCACCAAGGCGCTGAAGGAAAGCGGCCAGGCCGCTGCCGGCGGGGAGGCCAAGCCATGAATGCTGCGCTGGTGATCCCCGAGCTGGGCCAGTTGGCGATGATCCTGGCCATCTGCTTCGCCGCCGTGCAGGCCAGTGTGCCGTTGCTGGGCGCCTGGCGCGGCGACAGCCTGTGGATGAGCCTGGCACGGCCGGCAGCCTGGGGGCAGTTCGCCTTCCTGGCGTTTGCCTTCGCCTGCCTGACCCATGCCTTCATGACCGACAATTTCTCGGTCGCCTATGTTGCCAGCAATTCCAACAGCGCCTTGCCCTGGTACTTCAAGTTCAGCGCGGTGTGGGGCGCCCACGAAGGCTCGTTGCTGCTGTGGGCGCTGATCCTCGGCGGCTGGACCTTTGCCGTGTCGGTGTTCTCGCGGCAGTTGCCGCAGGTGATGCTGGCCCGGGTGCTGGCGGTGATGGGCATGATCAGCGTGGGCTTCCTGAGCTTCCTGATCATTACCTCCAACCCCTTCCAGCGCCTGCTGCCGCAAGTGCCGACCGATGGCCGCGACCTCAACCCGCTGTTGCAGGACTTTGGCCTGATCGTGCACCCGCCGATGCTGTACATGGGCTACGTGGGCTTCTCGGTAGCCTTCGCTTTTGCCATCGCCGCCTTGCTCGGCGGCCGGCTGGACGCTGCCTGGGCGCGCTGGTCGCGGCCGTGGACCATTGTCGCCTGGGCCTTCCTTGGCGTGGGCATCACTCTCGGTTCGTGGTGGGCCTACTATGAGCTGGGCTGGGGGGGCTGGTGGTTCTGGGACCCGGTGGAAAACGCCTCGTTCATGCCCTGGCTGGTGGGTACGGCGCTGATCCACTCGCTGGCGGTGACCGAAAAGCGCGGGGTGTTCAAGAGCTGGACCGTACTGCTGGCGATTGCCGCGTTCTCGCTTAGCCTGCTGGGCACCTTCCTGGTGCGCTCCGGTGTGCTGACCTCGGTGCACGCGTTTGCCGCCGACCCGTCGCGGGGCATTTTCATCCTGATCTTCCTGCTGTTCGTGGTGGGTGGCTCGCTCACGCTGTTTGCCCTGCGCGCGCCGGTGGTCAAGAGCCAGGTCGGCTTTGCCCTGTGGTCGCGTGAAACGCTGTTGCTGGCCAACAACCTGGTGCTGGTGGTGGCCGCCTCGATGATTCTGCTTGGCACTTTGTACCCGCTGGTGCTCGACGCGCTGACCGGGGCCAAGCTGTCGGTCGGCCCGCCGTACTTCGACGCCTTGTTCCTGCCGCTGATGGCGCTGCTGATGGTGGTGCTGAGCATTGGCGTGGTGGTGCGCTGGAAGGACACGCCGGGTCAATGGTTGGTCAGCATGATGACGCCGGTGCTGATCGGCAGTGCGATCCTTGCCCCGCTGGCCGGCTTTATCGTCGACGACTTCGACTGGCCTACCCTGACCGCCTTCGCCCTGGCCGCCTGGGTGGTGCTCGGCGGCCTGCGCGACATCTTCGACAAGACCCGCCACAAGGGCCTGGTCAAGGGCTTGCCTGGCCTGGGCCGTAGCTACTGGGGCATGCAGCTGGCGCACCTGGGCCTGGCCGTGTGTGCGCTGGGTGTTGTGCTTTCGAGTAACAACAGCGCCGAGCGGGACCTGCGCATGGCCCCGGGGGAAAGCGTGGAGCTGGGCGGGTATCACTTCCTGTTCGAGGGTGCCAGGCACTTCGAGGGGCCGAACTTCATCTCTGACAAGGGCACCATCGTGGTCAGCCGTGAGGGCCGTGAGGTGACCACCCTGCACCCGGAAAAACGCCTGTACACCGTGCAGCAGTCGATGATGACCGAAGCCGGCATCGATGCCGGCTTCACGCGTGACCTGTACGTTGCCCTCGGCGAGCCGCTGGAAAACGGTGCCTGGGCGGTGCGCGTGCATATCAAGCCTTATGTCCGCTGGATCTGGCTGGGTGGTCTGTTGACTGGCCTGGGCGGATTGCTGGCGGCCCTGGACCGGCGCTACCGCGTCAAAGTCAAGACCCGGGTGCGTGATGCGCTGGGCGTGTCTGGAGCAGCTGCATGAAGCGTTGGATCATGGTAGTCCCCCTGGCAGTGTTCCTGCTGGTGGCGGTGTTCCTCTACAAGGGGCTGTTCCTCAAGCCCGACGAGCTGCCTTCGGCAATGATCGGCAAAGCGTTCCCCGCATTTTCCCTGGCATCGACCCAGGGCGACCGGACCTTGACCCAGGCCGACTTGCAGGGCCGCCCGGCACTGGTCAACGTGTGGGCCACCTGGTGCCCGTCGTGCAAGGTCGAGCACCCGTACCTGAACCAGTTGGCGCAGCAGGGGGTGGTAATCCACGGGGTCAACTACAAGGATGACAACGCCGCTGCGCAGAAGTGGCTGGCCGAGTTTCACAACCCGTACCAGCTGGACATCCGTGACGAGCAAGGCAGCCTGGGCCTGGACCTTGGCGTGTACGGCGCGCCGGAAACCTTCCTGATCGATGCCAAGGGCATCATCCGTTACAAGCATGTGGGCATCGTCGATGCCACCGTTTGGCGTGAACAGCTGGCACCGCTGTACCAGGGCCTGGTTGACGAGGCCAAGCCATGAAGCGCTGGCTGGCAGCTGCCGTGCTGGGCATGAGCCTGGCCGGTGTGGCCAAGGCGGCCATCGACACCTACCAGTTCCGCGACGAGGCTGAACGTGAGCGCTACCAGCAACTGACCAAGGAACTGCGCTGCCCCAAGTGCCAGAACCAGGACATTGCCGATTCCAACGCCCCCATTGCTGCGGACTTGCGTCGGGAAATCTTCCGCATGCTTGGCGAGGGCAAGAACAACGAGCAGATTGTTGATTTCATGGTCGACCGCTATGGCGACTTCGTGCGCTACAAGCCGGCGCTCAGCGGGCGTACCTGGCTGCTGTGGTTCGGCCCGGGGCTCCTGTTGGCCGGTGGTTTCGTGGTGTTGGCGGTGATTGTGCGCCGACGTCGAGGCACCGCCGTGCAGGGCGCCAACGAGTTGTCTGCCGAAGAACGCGAGCGTCTCGCCAAACTGCTGGAAAAAGAACAGACCCATGATTGAATTCTGGCTTAGCGCGGGCCTGCTGTTGCTCGCCGCCCTCAGCTTCTTGCTGATCCCGATCCTGCGTGGCCGTCGTCGCCAGCCGGAAGAAGACCGTACTGCCCTGAACGTGGCCCTGTACCAGGAACGCGTCGCCGAGCTTGCCGCCCAGCAGGCCGCCGGCGTACTGGACGAAGCGCAGATGACCAAGGGCCGCGACGAAGCCGCCCGCGAGCTGCTGGCCGATACCGAGGGTGCAGACACCCAGCGCCAAGGCCATCTGGGCAAGGCCCTGCCGCTGCTGGCGGCTGTATTGGTGCCACTGATGGCGTTGGGGCTTTACCTGCATTTTGGTGCAGCCGACAAGGTGGAGCTGACCCAGGAGTTTGCCCAAGCGCCGAAGTCGATGGAAGAAATGACCACGCGGTTGGAGCGCGTGGTGCAGGCCCAGCCTGATTCGGCCGAGGCCCTGTACTTCCTGGGGCGCGCCTACATGGCCGAGCAGCGTCCGGCTGATGCGGCACGTACCTTCGAACGTGCCGTGGCCTTGGCCGGTCGCCAGCCAGAGCTGTTGGGGCAGTGGGCGCAGGCGCTGTATTTTGCTGCTGACAAGCAGTGGAGCCCGCAGGTGCAGGGCCTGACTGACGAAGCGCTGAAGGCCGACCCCAATGAAGTCACCAGCCTGGGCCTGCGCGGTATCGCGGCCTTCGAGGGTGAGCGTTACCAGGAAGCCATCGATTACTGGAAGCGCCTGTTGGCGCAGTTGCCGGAAGGCGATGCTTCGCGTGCGGCCCTGCAGGGCGGCATCGACCGTGCTGCCGAGCGTTTGGGCGGGGCGCCAGCTGGGGCTGGCGAGCCTGCGCCAGTGGCGGCGCGCCTGAAGGTGCGTGTGGAGCTGGCGGCGGCGTTGAAGGACAAGGTCAAACCGGACGATACGGTGTTCATCTTCGCCCGTGCCAGCAAGGGGCCGCCGATGCCGTTGGCGGCCAAGCGGGTAACGGTGGCGCAGTTGCCGATCGAGGTGGAATTGTCGGATGCGGATGCGATGATGCCGCAGATGAAACTGTCCGACTTTGCCGAAGTCCAACTGGTTGCACGTGTTTCGCGTGCGGCCCAGCCGACCCATGGTGAATGGATCGGTCAAGGTACGCCACTGCCGAGCGCGACCCAGGCCATGCAGCACCTGACCATCGACAGCCCCGACCCGTAAGAGAAGAATGCCATGCACAGCACCGTCCGCCTGACCCTGATCACCCTGGCCTTGGGTTTGTCTGCGTGTACGGTGCAGCAGCCGTATGAACAGCCCGAACCACCGATCGAGCGGGTGCCGCCGCAGGGGCCGGTGGTCAAGCCCTTGCCGGGCGGGCAGCCGTCCACTCAGCCGAGCAAGCCAGCGGCGATTCCCAAGCCCATGCCGCGTACGTCGGCCAGCTTTGCGCCGCCGCCTGGCGGGGCTAGCCACTGGGACCCGAAACTGGGTGTCTACGTGCTGGAGAAGCAGCCGAATACCTTTTACCGGCAGCGTACCTATTACCGGTTTGACAACGGCTGGAGCTGGTCGCTGAGCCCGAATGGGCCTTGGCAGGAGACTGACAGCAGCGGGGTTCCTGGTGGTTTGGGGCGTGCATTCGGGCAATAACTGCGAAGCTGTATCTCGCTCTCGCTCTCGCTCTCGCTCTCGCTCTCGCTCTCGCTCTCGCTCTCGCTCTCGCTCCGCTTTTGATTTTGCTTCTAAGCGCGCGATAACTCAGGCGACACAGATTGCGACTTCAGTAGGCCGAGCGAAGGGCATGCGGAGGGAGGTGACGGGCATGGATGCCCGTCAAGCGCTGAGGCCCCATGGATGGGGCCTTCGGCGCGTACTCCCGGGAGCA